>JBGSNV010000381.1:0-26243 GCA_041739485.1 Chitinophagaceae bacterium | reverse complement strand
GAAAAAGGATTTGTTGAACATTTAAACCAAGTTGCGCCTGCCAGGGAACACCGAATTGTGCTGGGAACGTATTTACATCTCCACTGAACCGGATAGGATTACCATTCGCATCGCGAACATCTTCGTTTTCCAATACTGTATAAACCGAAGGAGAGATAAAATCAGGTAATACTGTAACGGGAATAGCGAACTGACGGTTTACCCCAAAATTGGCATTCACTTGGGGGTATGCCTGTCCGGTAATTTCGCGGTTAAAAGATTCCTGATTTTTTAAATCGAGGCGCGCATTCAGTACTTCGGTTCTTTGCTTCAAAGCGAGTGAGACTGCCTGATCTGCAGAGATACGATGCACTTCGGTTTTGGTTTCCTGTGCTTTTAGTGAGAGGGAACTCAGTAAAAGAAATGCGGATGAAAAAATGATTTGGTGTGAACGAAACATAAGTGAGCAGATTAATTTTTTTGTCTTTGTTTTTGATATTTTTTAATCATTTCTATGCCTCTTTCAGTAGCTACGGCATAGAGTTCATGGATAGTTATTTCGTAGTCAATATCATATAGGGTATATTTTTGAGTGGGGAATAAATCTGTTTCAAATACCAGGGTCATCGTATGAATTCTGAGCGGTACCAGAATTTCGATATTGATATCCGGTCGGTACAGGCCTTGCTGAATGCCATTTTCAAAATTCGCCTTGAATATGCCGGTCAAAAAGGTTCGTTTATGTTCTTCCAGTTTTTGAAAAATAGAGGAGTGGTATTTTCTTAGATCAAATAAAAGTGCCGGATTTACCCCGTCAAACATTTCATGCATCCAGTCGAGAGACAAAAATATTTCATGGATGGCATTCTCACTTTTGTTTTGTGATCGAAGGCAACCTTGCTCGGACATACGGATATTTTTATCCATGATCGTCTCCACCAACGAATCTTTATCAGAAAAAGACTGATAAACGGTTTTTTTACTGATGCCGCATTGTACCGCTATCTCGTCCATTGTTACACTTCTGATCCCATAGCGCTTAAAGAGATCATAGCTTTTATTTACGATCATTTCCTTTTGTTCCATAACTCTTTTAATTCTAATCCTTGCAAAACTATGGAAACTTTAAAATCTGTCAAAGTTTTCATTATGTTATTTAATTCTTAACTGGCACATGCCAGACTCCGTTTTATTGCTCATATAACCCTTCCGGAATGAATCCCATGAAATCCCCACGAATTGCCGCAAACCCAGCACGGACGATCATTGGGGTTCCGATAGCTATCGGAACCATATGAGAAATTAAAACAGCAGGCAAGGCCTGCGCACTAAAAATGAAAATATGAAATCCCCGCGTCCGAAGGTTCGGTCCGAAACTTCGGACCTGCCGTACACCCAGCACGGATGAATATTGGGGTTCCGATAGCTATCGGAACCATGTGGCAATTAAAAATAGCTGGCTTTAGCCAACGAAAAAAAAAATTACACATGAAATCCCCACGTCCGAAGGTTCGGACCTGTCGCACACCCAAGCACGCATGATCATTTAGGGATTCCATATGACAAATAAAAACAAGCAGGCGAGAGCCTGCGCACTAAAAAAATGAACATATGAATATAATTGTGTAAACCCGGCATATTGTGCCAATTTCGCTTTTTAGAAATTAAGATTTACCAGCTACTTCAATAAAAGGCATCATGAAAAAAAAATCTACAACAACGGCCCGTTTCTTTCAGTATTTCATACAAGGCTTGCTCGTATTAGCTCCGGTTACTATTACCATATATCTGATTGTTCAGATATTTATATGGCTTGATCATCTGATTCCTATATATATCAATTTCAGTACCAATCCGGAAAAACCCTTTTTTGTACCGGGTATTGGTTTTCTTTTGGTGTTATCGGGTATTGTAATTGTAGGCTATCTCAGTTCTATTTTTGTAATAGGCCGGTTTTTATCCATTTTTGATCATTGGCTGGAAAAAGCACCGGGAATAAAATTGATTTATACGCTTGTTAAAGATTTCTCGGAGGCTGTGGTCGGTAAAAAGCGGAAGTTCACCAAAACCGTTCTGGTTTCTATTTATGGCGAGGATGTATGGCAACTCGGATTTATTACCAATGAGGATTTACAGGAATTCGGACTTACAGAACATGTTTCTGTGTATGTGCCTATGAGTTATGCGCTTACAGGTACCTTGTTCTTTGTAAAAACTGAACGTATAAGGCCCTTGCCACAAATTTCCGGACCCGATGCTTATAAATATGCAGTGAGTGGCGGTATTGCTGAGGTTCAGGAGCAATTATAAGCAATAGGCCACCCCTGAATCAGGAATGGCCGACATTGCATGGTATTGCATTATGTTCAAGGGCAATATTGATAACCTTTCGGTTTATATTAATTTGATAAAGCAAAAATCAGTAATTAGTTTCAAAGGCTAATCAGGAGGACTACCTGATTTTTGAAGGTAGAAATACCTGATTTTTCCCGTAGAAATCTTTTGTTTTGAATTAGGATATTTCTATATTTTAGCATTTTAATCTTAAAAAAATTCTAATGCCAAGATCGAAACATTTTATTGGAAAGGCGAAAGCTGATCGACTGATAGAGAATATGAAAGTGGCCAAAAAGCCCAAGAAAAACCCTTATGCAGCCTTACCTTTTGGTTTCAAATTGCCTGTTGAAGACGTACGTACCCTGTTGAATACCACTGAAGCAGTTCATTTTGTTGTGCAATTCGGGTTAAAGATTTCCAAGGTAAAAGGCGAGGAGGTAAAGACGTTGGCTCCCGTACTATGTGTTGTAAATAAAGAAAACGAGATTATACCGGCGCCCAAGGAAATCACCACAACCATGCGTTCTGCTGAAGGCGGCAGTGAAGATGGTGATGATGGAGATGGCGAAGATGGCGGAGGCTATCTTGATGAGGTTCAGAACTGGCCATAATTTTTTCCCTTTTTTTTGATCAATCCCTTTTTTAGATGCCCCGTGAAAATATCATTCTATTCCTTTGGAGTGCCCTCATTGTTTTTCCCCTTGGCCTGGGTTTATTCAGGCTAAAGAAAATCGATGAGGCTTTCTATCCTTTTATCGCCATCTGTGGTTGTGGCCTGCTTGCCGAATTATTGCGTTTTTACCAAATCTGGTTGTACTTCAATGCAGGTGTACAAACCAATTATGTTATCTACAATATCTACATTCTGGTAATTTCCTTGCTTTATTTACAATTGTTTTTCAATTGGCAAACTTTTGGAACTCAAAAATGGAGACTTTATATTGGGTGGTCTATCCTGCTTTTTGTTTGGTTAACGGATCATGTGTTTCTGGGAGTAGAAAGGTTAATTAATATGACTTCTATTTTTAGAATGACCTATTCTTCTATGATTTGCCTGTTGTCGGTTCAGCAAATTAACCGGCTGATAATTAATGAAAAAAGAAGCTTACTCAAGAATCCCCGATTTCTTATCTGTATATCTATATTGGTGTTCTTCCTGCTGTATATCATTCAGGAGTCGGTTCATCTTTTTAATCCGGATATAAGTCAGGTATTTTTTAAGGCTATCTTTATTATCCGCAGCAGAATGACGACGTTTGTGTATTTATTATTCTTTTTAGCAATATTATGGATTCCACCGAAAAAGCCATTTATTCAGCTCTGATGATCTCCTTTGCCATCATTGGCTTCATTCTTCTTTATTTTCTGATTTCTATTGTTCGGCAGCAAAAGCGCTACCGGTTGCTTTCCAAGGCAAAAATCAATGCAGAGATTACAACTATGGAAAATGAAAGAAGGAGAATTGCTGCAGATCTGCATGATGATGTAGGGCCTTTATTGAGTGCTATCAAACTGCAGATCAATCACGTGGACGCAACCGATGAAGAGCAAAAAATTTTGTTGGTCAAGTCAAGCCGTTATATTGATGAGGTTATCCAAAAAATGCGGGAAATCTCCAATGAGCTTCTTCCGAATATCCTGGTGCGCAGAGGTATTGTGATAGCACTTGAGGATTTTATCAGGAAGCTTAATGAATCTAACGGCTTAAAGATTGTGTTCGAAAGTGAACTTTCAGAACGGCTTCCGGAGGAAGTGGAAATTAACCTGTACAGGATTGTACAGGAGATCATACACAATAGCATTAAGCATTCAAAGGCAAATGTGCTGAAAATTGAATTGTACAAATCTTTACATAAAATTATATTAGCTACAGCCGATAATGGTATCGGGTTTTCAGAAAATTCTGAACAAAGAAAAGAATCAGGCTTGGGATTACTTAACTTGCAAAGCAGAACCGATGTGATGGGGGGCGATTTGAGCTTCCAGTCTCATAAGGGTAAGGGGGTTCGGTACCTCATTGAAATTCCAATATAGTAGCAAAATAATTTTTTATGTCTCATTCCGCTTATTCAACAACAAAAGTTGTTATTGCCGACGATCATGAAATTTTTCGGGATGGGTTTAAGATGATCCTTGGAAAAATGGACAATTGTATCCTTATTGGAGAAGCATCCAACGGCCGGGAATTATTAGAACTTGTAGATCGGGAAAATCCTGATCTTGTAATAACCGATATCAAAATGCCGGGTATGGACGGTATAGAAGCAACCAGAAAAATCAGAGAAAAGTGGCCGCTTATGGGTGTTATAGCCTTGAGTATGTTTAATGAGGATGAATTGATCCTTGAAATGCTTGAGGCTGGTGCCAACGGATATCTTTTAAAAAATGCGGATAAAGTTGAAATTATTGAAGCCATTGAGGCGGTTGTAGCGGGCGATCCATACTACTGCAGAAGTACCAACAGCAAACTGGCCAAATTGATTGCCAATAGTCGTTTTCATCCTTTTCACCGGAAAAAGGCTGTGGAATACTCCGAAAAGGAAATTGAAATCATTCGTTTTATTTGTCAGGAAATGACCAATAAGGAAATTGCTGAAAAGCTCTTTCTGAGTATCCGGACGGTAGAAGGTCACCGGTTGAGAATTCTTGATAAAATGGGCGTGAAAAACTCAATAGGATTGGTAATATATGCTATTCAGCATAATATATTTCAGCCACAGGTAACCTGAGAAAACTGCCCTTCCTTAATTCAAGACAGGGCAGCTTACCAGGTAACTGATTTTATAATTTTATTTCTTCCCCGGTTGCATCCAGGAATTTAAAAGAAGTAAGATGTAGGGTATTGGATGCTTTAATTTGTATCCATTGCTTGAAACGCATACTCCAACGCATCCTTTTGCTAGGGAAACCTTGCTGTAAAAAAGCCGCAAATACCGGGTGAACCAATATTGTCATGTTTTTATGACCATGAGTCAACAGATAATCAAGGTTTTTCAACAGTTCATCTTCGAGCAATAGAGTGCTGCCAATTTTTCCGCTACCATTGCAGGCCGGACAGTTCTCATCGGTTTTGATGTCGATTTCAGGTTTCATCCGCTGCCGCGTAATCTGCATAAGACCAAACTTACTGATTGGCAGAATAGAATGCCGGGAACGATCGCTCCGCATATTCTCTTCCATTGCTTCGTGCAATTTCTTTTTGTTTTCGGGTAACTTCATATCAATAAAGTCCACCACGATAATGCCTCCGATATCCCGAAGTCTCAATTGACGGGCTATTTCTTGTGCAGCCTCAATATTGGTTTGAAGGCTGTTTTCTTCCTGACTGTTTCCGGCGCTTTTGTAGCCACTGTTTACATCAATTACATGCAGCGCTTCGGTATGCTCAATAATAAGATATGCCCCGCTTGGAAGACTCACCGTCTTCCCAAAAGAGCCTTTCACCTGCTTGGTTACTCCAAAACTGTCGAAAATAGGAGAGCCATTGTGGTAAAAACTTACGATATCCGCTTTTTCCGGCGCTACTTTCTGTATGTAGTTTTTGGCTTCCTGAAAAATGGTTTTATCGTTAATTACAATCCTGTTGAAATCTGCGTTCAGAAGATCGCGCAACAGCGAAGTGGTTTTATCCTGTTCTCCCAGAATTTTTGTTGGGGCAACCGCACCTTTCAGATTTTGTTGAATTTCAACCCATTTGGCATGCAATTCATTCAAATCCTCGTGTAGTTCTGCTGTATTTTTTCCTTCGGCTGCTGTTCGTACAATGACCCCGAAGTTTTTCTTTTTGATGGCATCAATAATTTTTTGAAGCCTTCTTCTTTCATCGCTGCTATGGATTTTCCGGGATACGGCTACCATATCATTAAAAGGAGTAAGAACAACAAAACGTCCGGGTATGGAGATTTCACAGCTCAATCTCGGACCTTTTGAAGCAATAGGCTCCTTTAAGATCTGAACGAGCACATTGGGTTTGCCTTGAAGTACTTCAGAGATTTTACCGGTTTTTACAATTTCGGGTTCAATGGAAAACCGGCTGAAATCAAAAGGATGTGCAGCCTTCCATTCCATATTTTGTTGAGTAAATTTCAACAAGCTTTTGGCATAGGGGCTCAAGTCGGAATAATGGAGAAAAGCATCCTTTTCAAATCCAACATCCACAAAAGCAGCGTTTAGTCCGGGCATCAGTTTTTTTACCTTACCCAAATACAAATCGCCTACACCAAATGGATTCTGCGCATTTTCCCGGTGGAGTTCCACCAGTTTTTTATCTTCCAGAAAAGCAATCTCTACCCCCTGAGGCGCTGCATTAATAATCAGTTCCTTATTCACAAAGCATAATAAATGTGTGTTTCAAAAAATAGAAGACACGCTGTAGAACTTTACCGGTTTTTTTAAATGCAGGGGGGATAGAATGGACAGGATTTCCGGTAATACAGCAGTAACTTACAATATAATGTCCCGTCGGCAGAAACTGCCAACGGGATAGAGATATTTATTTCTTCTTCTTATGTCGATTCTTCCTTAAACGCTTTTTGCGTTTATGGGTAGCAATCTTATGACGTTTTCTTTTTTTACCGCAAGGCATAATGAGTCCTTAATTTTATTGTGAACAAATAATTTTTATCTAAATCAGCCCTCTTTCAGGGTCTTAATTCTTTTTCTAAGATCTTCCTTCATAGCCGGATTCTCTACTTCTCTTTCAATTTCTTCGTAAGTAACAGCAGCTTTTAATTTGTTTCCGGCTCTTTCGCAGGCTTCAGCCAGTTTAAAAAGCACCTCAATATGATTTCCTTTTCCAGAGGCCGCCACTTTTTCGAAACGTTCGATAGCCTTGTCAAATTGTCCGCTGATGAGTCCGCCCACTCCCAACATGTATTGTGCATACATATTGGTACTGTCGCGTTCTGCTACTTCCCGCACTTTTTATATTCCGGCCATTGGATTGCCATCATCGCCCGCCGGGGCTCCGTACATGATGCATCCTCCAAGTCCTACAACAGTAGAGTCGTTGTTAGAATTTACTAAAAGCGCCTTTTCAAATAACTCCTTTCCTCTTCCTGCAAGCCAATGTTGAAATTCATGGTTTTGCTCAAAAGGAAGGTATCCCAAAATTGAATGGCCGGCAAAGGTGAGACTTTTTTCCGTATTATCCAATTTTGCAAGCTCTGATGCATAATAATAGTGTAAAACAGGGTTTGGAACACTGTCTTTCCAAAATCCGGCAAGCTGATGGTTTAGGGTATGTTGTTGGTCTTTTACATCGCCCCGCTTTACTTTGGCCTCAAGTTCGGCGAGGTATTGTTGCCTTTCGTCAGACAATTGTGCCAACATGGCTTTTTTAAAGTCTTCTATCTGAAAAGAGGCACTTTCAGCGTTTGCCGCTTCCGGGGATGCATGGGTTTGTTCTTTTTTAGGTCCGACTGTTGGCCCCAATAAATACAATCCAAAAAGTAAAATAAGTGCACTTGTAATTAATAAAACCTGTTGTTTGTACATGCCAATTATAAATAATCGGCAAAGTTACCTACTCTTCGGGGGTATTGGTCCCTTCTTTCACATCATTTATAAATTCTTTAGAGGGTTTGAATGCAGGTATATAATGCTCAGGTATGGCAACAGCAATATTTCGTTTGATATTACGCCCGATTTTAGCTGCACGTTTTTTAGTAATAAAACTGCCAAAACCTCGGATATAAATATGTTCTCCTTTTACAAGGCTTTCTTTTACTTCTTTGAACATCGTTTCCAGCGTTACCAATACGTCCACTTTCGGGATGCCGGTTTTATCAGCAATTTTATTGATGAGATCAGATTTACGCATAGCTCATTGGTTTTTATGATTTGTAATCGACCTATTTTTGAAATCTATAGATACCTCATACAATAATAAGAATAATTCTGTAAACATTTCATAATCAATAGGGTATTTATCTTCTACAGGTGAAATAATACAGATAAAAGGCAACTAATTTGCCAGGAAACAGAGGCGTAATTATGAAAATGGGATTCAGTACACTGAAAATAAATGGTTTTCGGGAACTCTTAATGCGTTGGCACACCGATGCCAATGAGCGCCAAATGCCCTGGAAAGGAGAAAAGGACCCTTATAAAATCTGGTTGAGTGAAATTATTTTGCAACAGACAAGGGTGGAACAGGGATTGAAATACTATCTCGATTTTACAGCATCTTATCCTACAGTGGTAGATCTTGCCAATGCTGCAGATGATGCGGTATTTAAAAAATGGGAGGGTTTGGGCTATTATAGCCGTTGTAGAAATTTATTGGCTACTGCCCGGACCATACGGGATGAATATTGCGGGCAGTTTCCTGCTGATTATGAGGCTCTGCTCTCTTTAAAAGGTGTTGGACCCTACACCGCTGCGGCTATTGCTTCCTTTGCCTTTGCCTTGCCCCGCGCTGTGGTTGATGGAAATGTGGTTCGGGTTCTATCCCGGTATTTCGGGGTCGACGAGGCATTTGATCAGACTTCCGGCCGGAGGCTTTTTCAGGAAATTGCACAGAAAGCCCTTGATATTCAGCAATCTGCAGCTTACAATCAGGCTATTATGGATTTTGGGGCTACGGTTTGTAAACCGATGTCGCCCCTTTGCAAAAATTGTCCGCTTGCTGAAAGTTGTTTTGCGCTAAAACAGGATCGGATAGAACAGTTGCCGGTAAAAGGTAAAAAGATCCTGAAAAAGAACCGCTATTTTAGTTTCTTCATTTTGGAACATGAGGCGAAATTTTGGGTAATCAGGCGTTCCGATAAAGATATATGGAATCATTTGTACACCTTTTTTCTTCATGAGGATGCAAGTGCAGAGGACTTCGGGCAACTTGGTATGCATAAGTTTGCTAAAGAAAAGGGCTGGAATTATAAACATGTTACCAAGGAGATTCTCCTGGACAGACAGGCACTTACCCATCAATGGGTACATTCCCGAATCACCATTATCCACCTACATGAAAAACCCGATTCCCTTCCTTCGGCTGGACAATGGGTAGGCAGTACTCAGTTGAAAAGCCTGGCTTTCCCCCGAACCCTTAAGCAATTTTTGGCCGTAAATGATATGGATTGAACCTTTGATAAAGGATTTCCCGAAATCATAAACATATAGTTGTACATTAGTATCCAAATTCCAATGCTCCCGATCTACTCTTTATTTAAACTAAACCGAAATGAGAGGTATAAACAAAGCCATATTAGTTGGCAACCTGGGTAAAGACCCTGAAATTCAATTTCTTGAAGGAAATATTTGTGTAGCTAAGTTTTCTTTGGCAACCACAGAAACCTACAAAGACAAGAATAGTAGACTTAATAGTCAAACTGAATGGCATACGGTTGTTCTTTGGCGTGGGTTGGCTGAACTTGCTCAAAAATACCTGCACCGGGGAAGCCTCGTTTACATAGAAGGCCGTTTGAAAACTAGAACATGGGAGGACAAAGCAGGTAATATAAAGTTTGCAACCGAAGTAATTGGGGAAAATCTCATCATGCTTGATAAACGAAATGATGGTGGTTTCCCTCCTTCCTCCCTCAATGGCGTTGAAACCAACGGAGAGCTTTCTGCGGGTGATATGCCCGGCCTAACCGACCCAAATGACCTGTTGCCTTATTAAAAGCAATATTTCATCTCTTTTTATCCGTTATTTCTTCGGTTTATTATCATTTATGTGCCTGTCATGCATTACTTTGCATCAACGGGCGTTGGGTGGATGACGCAGATTTTGTAATTAGATTCAATCAATTTGGAAACATTGGCATTCCTTCCTTTGCGGCATTTTCTGGAGGTTTTCGCTTTTATAAGTCCCGAAAAAGGTACGCTTGTAGTGCTTTTACTCGTGTTTTTGCTTTTTGTAAGTTTTTGCGTATCCGGAGCCGAAGTAGCCTATTTTTCCCTCACTTTCAAGGATATCAATTTTCTGAAAACCAAAAATCAACGGGGATATAAAAGAATAGTGGCCTTGCTGGAGCAGCCTAAAATTCTACAGGGTTCGTTGCTGATTGCCAATACAGTCAGTAATCTTTCCATTATTATCATCGGAAACCACTTTCTCAATCAGCTATTACCTATGGCGGGTTCTTTGGGCCTGTTTGCAGCAAAAGCAGGCATCATGATAATCGTGATCTTGTTGATTAGCGAAATCCTGCCTAAAACCATGGCCGCTCAAAATAATATCCGGTTTGCCAAGGATGTTAGTTGGTTGGTGGATGGCGTTCACCTTTTGTTTCGAAGATTATCTATCATTCTTGCCGGATTCTCCGAAAATATTGAAAAGAAAATTGGTCAGAAAACCCATTCTGCAAGTCTTGAAGAATTAAATCATGCCATCGATCTGACTACTGAAGAAGAAGCAAGCCAGGATGAAAAAAATATCTTAAAAGGCATTATTAAGTTTGGAAACATTACCGTGAAACAGGTGATGAGGACGCGGCTTGATGTAACAGGAATTCCATATCAGCACAGTTTTGCGGAACTTAAGGAAAAGATGGTAGAATATCATTACAGCCGTTTGCCGGTTTATGAAGGATCACTCGATACCATTAAAGGGATAATCTATTCCAAAGACCTGCTCGAACATTTGCATAAACCCGATGATTTTGACTGGCATCCACTAATGCGGAAACCTTTTTTTGTGCATGAGCAAAAGTTCATCGAAGACCTGATGAAGGAATTTCAGCAAGACCGGATTCATTTTGCCATTGTTGCCGATGAGTTCGGTGGTACAAGCGGCATCATTTCCATGGAAGATATTCTGGAAGAAGTGATTGGGGAAATTAAAGATGAGTTTGATGAAGAGGAAACCGGGCACAGCAAGCTCGATGATATGAACTTTATCTTCGAGGGTAAAACCATGCTGAATGATGTTTGTAAATTTATGTCATTAAGTCCGGATACTTTCGACGAGGTAAAGGGCGAAAGTGATTCTTTGGCGGGTCTGATATTGGAAGTTTCCGGAGAAATCCCCGAAGAAGGGGCGGTGATTACCGTCGGAGATTTCGCCTTTACGATCGAAGAATTGCAGAAAAACAGAATTGAAAGGGTAAAGATCACAATCGAAAACAGGAGCCTCGGGTAAGCTATGGATAGGGTTTTCAACAAAGGAAATAAAAACAATTTCAGAAACAAGGCGGTATTAGGTCTCTTTTTGTGGATGGGTTTAGGAGCATGCAATTCCAATTATACCCCGCGACCGGAAGGCTATTTTTCCATCGAACTGCCTGAGCATCAATATCAGCTTTTCAATCAACCGGATTTCCCCTATCAATTTGAATATCCGGTTTATGCAAAAGTGGTAAGGGATACAAGTTTTTTCGGGGAAGCCCCCGAAAACCCATACTGGATCAATATCGATTTTCCATCCCTTAATGGCCGTATTTATGTAAGCTATAATATTATCGGGGGTAAAGCGCTCTATAAAATAAAGGGCCCCGGAGGTGAATATCGGGATAGTCTTGCTGTAAATACCTTTGCCAATCTGATTGATGGGTCCTATAAACTTACTTATAAACATAGCAGTAAGGCAAGCAGTATTGAAGATTCGCTGTTGGAAAACCCGGCAGGGGTGCATGGAGTATATTTCAAGGTAGGGGGCAATGCAGCAACCGCGAATCAGTTTTTTGTAACAGATAGTGTCCGTAACTTTTTGAGAGGTGCTTTGTATTTTGATACTACGCCCAATGAAGATTCTTTGATGCCGGTCAATCAGTTTTTAAAACAGGATATGCTCCATTTGATCGAAACATTCAGATGGAAATCCTAGCGCCCTGACGCATAACCAATAAATAATTATGATCATCATTGATAATGTACTGGTAAGCGATGAAATTGTACAGGAACAGTTTGTGTGTGATCTTGCCAAATGTAAAGGGGGTTGTT
Source organism: Chitinophagaceae bacterium (assembly GCA_041739485.1). GTDB lineage: Bacteria > Bacteroidota > Bacteroidia > Chitinophagales > Chitinophagaceae > Phnomibacter. Next base: position 14,045 of record JBGSNV010000381.1, on the reverse strand, counting down.
GCGTAGATGGCGATGCCGGTGCACCGCTTGAAGAATCGGAGAAGCGTAATATTGATGAAGTGCTTGAAACGGTAAAGCCTTACCTGAATGAACGTAGTCTGCGTGAAATTGAAAAGCAGGGACGCTATGTGTGGAATGATGAATTTGGCTGGGTAACGCCGGCAATTGACGGAGGGGTATGTGTTTACGCCACCTTTGATGATCGGGGTATTGTAAAATGTGGGATAGAACAGGCTTATCGTGATGGGAAAATTGCCTGGAAAAAACCAATCAGCTGCCATCTTTTTCCAGTACGCATTGCTAAAAGCAATGATGGACAACAGGATTATGTAAATTATGAGCCCCGGGAAGACCTTTGCAAGCCGGCCTGCAAGCTCGGAAAAAAAATGAAAGTGCCCGTTTATCAGTTTTTGAAAGAACCATTGATCCGTAAATACGGAGATGAGTTTTTCAATACCCTTGATGAGATTGCCAAAACCCACTACGACGGGGAATAGTACCGCTAATGAATCCGCCCTTTGGGTAACTCCGAAATGCTAAAATGCGTTTTTTGTGTAAGGATCGGGGTCTCTGGAAACCATTTATAAAACGAAGGACAAAAAAGCAATGGTTCATTTAGGCGGGTCAGTTATCTTTGCACCACATTAAGCTATTTACATTCTTTAAATATCCTTCACATGAAGTTTCCTTTCTTCGCTACGGCTATCCTGATTACTATCTTTTGCTTTATGATGCTAATCAAAAGTTTTGATTATGGTCAGGCATGGGCTATTGTGTTGAGTATCGTTGGTTTGCTCACTTTTAGCATTCTCAGCCTGATCGCCTTGCTCTATCAAATGCGTCAACACGAGGACAGCAAAGGAAATCATTGATTTCCTTGATCTTTTTTGCAGGAAGGCTGTTATAGAATCAATCCGTGAATATGTATGAGCATTTCACGTCCGATTTATACTATTTTATCTATTGAAAATATCGCCCCTGCATGTCCACTACCAGTTCGTTTATTGCCAAAAGCACGGTAAAAGCCTCAGATAAGGATCACCGCCGCAAAATCAATTTTAATATTGGGAAGTACAATGCGTCCGTCCCTAAGGGGAAAGCGCAATTTACCGGGCTTGAAAACGCCCGGATGCAGGCAAAGAATCTGAAATGGGAAGCGATTGAAAGACTTGATGAGTCGCTTTTACAATTTGAAAAGCAATTTACCCAGCGCGGCGGACAGGTAATATGGGCTCAAAATACAGGGGAAGCACAGGAGGCTATTCTAAAGATCTGCCGCTCGGTTGAATGCAAAACGCTGGTTAAAAGCAAAAGCATGGTCACCGAAGAAATTCACCTGAACGATTTTCTGGAGAAGAATGGCATTGAAAGCATTGAAACCGACCTAGGGGAATACATCCAACAATTGGATGGCGAAGGTCCCTACCATATCGTTACCCCTGCCATGCATAAAAGCAAGGAAGATGTTGCCCGGCTTTTTGCCGAAAAACTGGGTACTGATCCCAACCTGAGTCCGGAAGAACTGACACAGGTAGCCCGGATAAAACTTCGTGAAAAGTATGTGCAGGCAGAGGTGGGCGTAACCGGAGCTAATTTTTTGCTTGCAGATACCGGATCGATTGCAGTAACCGAAAACGAGGGCAATGGCCGTCTCAGTTGTGCCTGGCCTAAAATACATATTGCTGTGGTAGGTATTGAGAAGGTACTCCCTTCTATGCAGCATCTTGGGTTGTTCTGGCCCTTGCTGTCAACTTATGGTACCGGCCAAATGATGACTGTGTACAATAGCCTGATTTCCGGTCCCCGAAAGCCCGACGAAACCGATGGTCCCGAACAAATGATTGTGATCCTGCTCGATAACGGGCGTACCGATTTGCTGGCCAATGCCAAAAGCCGCGAAGCCCTGTATTGCATCCGTTGTGGCAGTTGCCTCAATGCCTGTCCGGTTTATAAAAATATTGGCGGCCACAGCTACGAAACTACCTATAGCGGCCCGATTGGAAAAGTAATTACTCCCTGGCTCAAGGGCATGCAAAACTATAAGCATCTCAGCTATGCAAGTTCACTCTGTGGTAATTGTACAGAAGTATGCCCCGTCCGGATCAATTTGCATGAGCTGCTGCTCGACAACCGCCACGAAGCAGTTGCTTCCGGCGAAAGTGCACTCAGTGAACGGATTGCCTGGAAGGCCTGGAAAACGGCTTCGCTTAACCGCGGTTTGATGAACCTTGGCAATGCATCGCTCAAAAACTGGGTAGTCAACCGCGTATTCAATGCCTGGACAAACGGTCATGCTCCGCTGGAATTTGCTGAAAAAAGTTTTAACCAACTTTGGGAGCAGGACCGCAAGGGGTAAAATCCCGATTTCCGGCTATCCGTTTTTCCTCTTCACCATCGTTAAAATAGTGGCTACACCGGCAATCTCGTCGTTGTCATCGAGTATTTCCACGTACCATTTTACAATACTTAGTGGTATGTCCATAGGGGTTTTATGGTTATGAATTTTATTAGCAGGTAATCGGGCGGTTTCATTTTAGGTTTATTTCCAGGGCTTTTGTGCATATCAAAGCTTATGGTTTTGTTGCTGATTTGTCTTTTAAAATATTAAGATATTCATCCGGCCTCATAACAGGAATCTCAGATTCTTTAAAGTCTTTTATGTTTCTGGTAATTATAATATTACAATCTGTTGCAATCGCACAATAGTATTGCAATGAGTCTTCAAAATCACGAAATGTAGAGGACAGTCCTTTTTCTAATATTTTATCTGTTAAGTCCGATGTATCTGCAACTATCTTAAATTTTCTGATTTTTTCCTTAACAACATGAGTGTCTTCAAATTTTGAGAGCAAGTAAAATACAGTTGAATAAGTCAGCGCAGAAACAATCAATTGTATGTCTCCATTATCAGCAAGGGTTGCAATTTTTGCTATATCGTCATAAAATGGCTCCCGCTCGCCCAATAAATCAATTACCACATTTGTATCAAGAAAAAGTTTGTCTTTCATTTATATTTGTCTGATAAGTACTCACCATAGATTTTTTTATATTCTAAATCATTAGGAACTTTTACTCCGGTTCTAATACTTTTAATAAATGGTGAAATTTCAATGTCACTATTGGGTTTTGTATCATCTTTTGAAATGAGGGTTTGAAGGTAGGATTCAATCATACCGGACAAGCTTCTTTTTTGAGAGGAAGCATATTCCTTCGCTCTTTCAATTACCTCTTTATCCAACTTTAAGGTTAATTTTGTGTCCATATCCTAAATTATTATACGTGCAAATATATGAATTCAATACGTACAAAAATATCCTTTTATATGATTAATAATCGGAATTCAGTGTTTCAATTATTACCCCTGCTTCCTCTTCACCATTGTTAAAATGGTTGCCACGCCCGCTATCTCGTCGGTGTCATCGAGTATTTCCACATACCATTTTACAATTCCCCTTGGGATGTCGGTTTCCTCCTTTTGCTCCTGTGCTGTTTTTTCACGGCAGGTAAAACGCACCTGCATGGTATTGCCAGGGTACATGGGTTTGGTAAAACGCAATTCCTCGATACCATAATTCAGCAGTACCGGATTTTTGCTGTAGCTATCTACAAATAAGCCGGCCGCAGCACTCATAATAAAATATCCATGGGCCACCTGACCCTCAAACATGGTATCGGTAAAATCCGTATCCTTGAGATGTGCATAAAAATGATCGCCGCTTAAGTTGGCAAAGGCGTCTATATCGTCCGAAGTAATGGTTCTTTTTTCGGTAAGCAACTGATCACCCACCTGTAATTCTTCAAAGTATTTGGTAAAGGGATGCGGGCCTTCGGAATGTCCTATGCTGTTGGGTTGGTGCTGTTGGGTAATAGCGCTGATCATGGTAGGCGAGCCCTGAATAGCAAGCCGTTGCATATAGTGCCGGATGCCCCGAAGGCCACCCATTTCCTCGCCACCACCGGCTCTTCCAGGGCCGCCATGTACCAACAAGGGTAGCGGGCTGCCATGACCGGTACTCTCTTTGGCACATTCGGCATTCAAAACCAAAATACGCCCATGCCAGGGACCTGCACCAATCACATACTCCGTAGCAAGCTTTGGCGATGCGGTTACAATGCTACTCACCAAAGAGCCCTTGCCTTTGCGGCTGAGTGCAATTGCTTCCTCCATGCCATTGTAGGGCATCACCGTACTTACCGGCCCAAAAGGCTCCACATCATGTACTGTATCATCGGCAAAGGGATTGGTGTTACACAGTAGCAAAGGCTGCATAAAAGCACCCTTAGTAGAGTCGGCATCAATCAGTTGCATGCTATCGAGCGAACCATATACAATTTGAGAGGTGGCCAGTAGTTTTTGAACCTGTTCCAGTACCTCTCCCCGCTGCCCATGTCCGGCAAGCGCGCCCATCCGCACTTTTTCATTTCTTGGGTTGCCAATTGTGGTTTGTGCAAGCGCTTTGCCCAACGATATCTGCATGTCCTCCATTTTATCGGCCGGGACAAAAATGCGTCGGATAGCCGTACATTTTTGTCCCGCTTTGGCCGTCATTTCGCGGCGTACTTCTTTTATAAAAATATCCCACTCCGGCATATTGGGGGTTACGTCTTCTCCCAATACAATGCAATTGAGACTGTCGGCTTCCATGTTAAAGGGTACCGCATTTTTCAGCAGATTGGGATGGCTTTTCAGCATCAGCCCCGTAGTGGCTGAGCCGGTAAAGGTTACCACGTCCTGACTTCCGGCATGATCGAGTAAATTGCCCGCAGACCCACAGATCAACTGCAACGCCCCTTTCGGTAAAATGCCACTTTCAATGATATCGCGAACCACCGCCTCTGTAAGGAAACTCGTAACCGAAGCCGGTTTAACAATAGCAGGCACCCCGGCCAGCCAGTTAACGGCACATTTTTCCAGCATGCCCCATATCGGGAAATTATAGGCGTTGATATGAATGGCTACGCCTTCTTTTGGAACAAGCAGGTGGTGTGCCATAAAAGTGCCGCCCTTACTTAGCGGATGCCCTTCTCCATCATACGTATAGGGCATGTCGGGCAACTTTCGGCGAAGGGAAGCATAACTGAACAGGTTGCCAAATCCCCCTTCAATATCTATCCAGCTATCGGCACGTGTAGCTCCTGTAGCATAACTCAGTTCATAGTATTTTTCCTTTCTTTCGGTGAGGTACAGGGCAAGGGCCCTCATCATACGTCCTCTTTCATGAAAAGTCATTTTACGTAAACCCGGATTCCCTACTTCCCGGGCATAGTTTATCGAATCAGAAAAATCTATACCTTTGGTTGTTGCCTCACCTATTTCATGACCATTGACCGCATCCAGTAAAACCAATCCTCCGCTTTCGCCGTATATCCATTTACCACCTAAATAATTTGCAAGCTTTTTCATCACTTTATTTTATATCTTGTAAACAAAACTAACGTATGTTAGTTGATTAAACGATTCTTCCGATCCGAAATTTGCCCCAATGAAAGTCGTAAAATTACCTTCTTCCCTGTGGTGGACTTGGCTATCCTCTTTGGTCTTATTGTTTATGATGTCCCTTTACAGGTTATCCCTGATGTTCGTATTCGCTTCAAAGTGGGGTTTCTGGCAAAAATGGGAGGTCATAGCAATTGGGTTTCTCAATGATCTTGGAGTTGTTGCTGTTGTCAGCATCATTGTTGTATTGCTGGGTTTAATTCCGGCATTGCACCCTTATAAAAAAAGACTCGGCAAAAAAACGGCCATGATCGTTTTTGGGTTATTCGGATTTTTATTTGCGTTTCTGAATTTGGTGGATCTTGTATTTATCCGCGATTTTGAAAGAAGACCCGTTTGGTCGGATTTACAGAAATTATTTGAAAACGGGAGTGAAGCATTTGCCTTTAAAGGTTCTTTCCCCATTTTGTATGTTTTCATTATTTTGGCAATTACTTTATGGGCCTGGTGGCTTATTTTAAGATGGTTGCATAAAGTTTCCGGTGGTTTTGCCCGTGCTGATGATAGAAAAAGCAGAAAGTTATGGCAGGGAATTACCATTACTTTCTGCTTCACTTTTGTAGTTTTTGGTATTATTCAGCAAAAAAACAGTTTAGGCACCGGTGAAGTTTGGAAAGATGACCAAACGACCCTGAAGTATAATACGCTCCAGGTGATGCTTAAGAAAAAGTAACTGGTTTTTTACATTTTACTCTTGTAATTTCTATCGGCTTCTTTGGCTTTCTCAAAATCAAGAATGACGCCGTTGATGCAGAAACGTAAACCGGTAGGAGGAGGTCCGTCATTAAATACATGGCCTAAATGAGCCTCACATTTACCGCATTGTACTTCGGTACGTTGCATGCCATGACTGTTATCCGGCGTATTTATAATGCTTGTTTTACTAATAGGCTCGTAAAAACTTGGCCATCCGCAACCGCTTTCAAACTTGGTATCACTTTGGAAAAGCGGATTTCCACAGGCTGCACAATAGTAGGTTCCTTTTTCCTTAAATCCTTCAAACTTACTGGTCCAGGGACGTTCAGTTCCCTTTTGCCGGGCAATATTATAAACCTCAGGATCGAGTATTTTTTTCCATTCTGCCTCGCTTATGTTGACTTTGGTGGTGTCATTGCGATCATAAACCGGTGTTTTCTTTGTTTCTTGGTTGTCCATTTTTGCTATTTTTTTAGTGGGATTGTTCTGCTGTGCAAAACTGCAGGCATACAATAAGGTAGAGGAAATCAGAATTAATAGTGTCGTTTTCATAATATATAGTACAATTTTTTAAAAAATCTGTTCACTTTATACATACGCAGTTCAATTCGTGTAAAGTTCTTGATTAATCTGTTAAAATAAAACAGCCGTATCGTTATATTCGCAGCCAACCAAAAAAGCAAACATGTTCAATATTGTGTTATTTGGCCCTCCGGGAAGTGGTAAAGGCACCCAAAGTGGCTTTCTCGTTGAAAAATACGGGCTGATTCACCTAAGTACCGGTGACCTGCTTCGTAAAGAGATGAAAGCTGCAACCCCGCTTGGCCTCGAAGCAAAAACGTTGATTGAACAGGGTAAACTTGTGCCCGATGCGGTAGTGGTCGGCATGATTGCTTCTGCTTTGGAAGAAAATCCTGAGGCAAAGGGGTTCCTGTTTGATGGCTTTCCCCGCACGGTGGCACAAGCGGAGGCGCTTGATGAACTCCTTGAAATGAAAAACAGCAGCATAGCGATTGTTCTTTTTCTGGAAGTCAATCAGGAAGAGCTGGTTCAACGACTCATCGGAAGAGCCCAATCAAGCGGTCGTCTTGATGATGCCGATCCGGAAATACAGCGCAACCGTCAAAAAGTATATCAAAATGAAACTTTGCCTGTGGCTGATTACTATGAGCAATTCGATAAAGTAGAAAGAATAAACGGAGAGGGAGAAATCTCAGCCATTTTTTCGAGACTCAGCGAGCAAATTGATGAAAAAATGTAAACCCTCAGAGGTTCTTTTAAATAAAAAAGCGATGTCTTTTTGGGACATCGCTTTTTTGCATTTACTGCATTTCAGGCTTAGTGCCCGTCTTTGCACAAACCAATAATTTCATGAAAAACATCATGAAGACCGGTTAGCTTTTGGGTGAGATCTGAATCACTTGCATTCTTCTTCACCATTTTATCCAATTCTTTGCTGCCTTTTACCAATTTACCCAAACTCTTCTTGATTTCTGGTTTGTTGAAATCCTCTGGCGGGGTGCTTTTTTGCCAGGATACAGCTTTTTCTACCATTTCGCCGGAGCGGCCTTTAATAGGCTCCAATTTGCCTTCCTCTGCCGGATGGAAGGTTTGACTCATTACATCATGGAATTCTTTCAATGGCGCCCAATCCATGGGTTTGGTTTGCGCAAATGCACCTGCTGACAATAAAACGAGGGTCAACATTGCGATCATTTTTTTCATGGCTTCTATTTTTATGGTTTTTAATGGTTTAATTTACAATGAATCATTGAAGGATCCACAGATTCATTAGGGATGCTTTTTTTTAATTAAAATTAATGGACGACACAAATACATGTGAGATTATTTCCATTTTTGGCCTTTAAATATCTGTTTGTTACACAAAACTAAATTAATTTCTGACTGAAAGACGTTGCTTCCTTAATTTTAGGAAAAAGTTTTTCTAATAATACCAACGTATTTTATAAAAAATTAGATACGTATAAAAAATTTGTATGAAGAAATTGATCGGGTACTTCCTTTTTGCAGCTATGTTATGGATGCATACAGACCTGCAGGGTCAGCCTTTAAAGCGGTTGCAATCAGGCTTCCACACCGGAGAATATAAGGATATGCTTTGGTTGGCATTTATTGGAATGGCGGACAGTCTTGCGAATCAGCCGGACGTGAAACTTGATCAGGGGATGTATCACAGGGTTTACCGGTCTCCGGAAGTAGGTCTTTATAACCGTGCAGAACTTTATGTGCGCAATGACTCCGTTATCATTTTGAGTTTGCGGGGTACGGTCAATAAGCCTGAAAGCTGGTTGGAAAACTTTTATGCAGGTATGGTACCGGCAACCGGTTCACTGCAACTTACCCCGGATTATACCTTTAATTATCAGTTTGCCGAAAATGAAAAAGCTTCTGTGCACGTTGGCTGGGCTATGGGAACCGGGTTTTTAGTCCGGGAGTATCTTCCGGAATTAGAGCGTTTGTTGCAAAGAGGTTTGCGAAAGATCATCGTAACCGGACATAGTCAGGGCGGAGCGCTTTCCTTTTTAAATACAAGTTACCTCTATTACCATTTTCAGGATCGATATCCGGATTTGCAATGGAAAATCTATGCAAGCGCTGCCCCAAAACCCGGGAATCTCTTTTACGCTTATGATTTTGATGCCATCACCGGACCGGGCTTTGCCTATCGCATTGTAAACGCAGCCGATTGGGTGCCGGAAACTCCGATTACCGTTCAGGGGCTTGGTGATTTTAATGCGGTCAACCCCTTTACCAATGTAAAGGAGGTAACCAAAAAACAAAAATTTCCTGCAAGGCTGGCTTTGAATTACATGTATAAAAATATGCGCAATGGCAGTCGCAAAGCAGCCAACAGATATATGCGTTTTCTCGGTAAGGGCGTAGGAAAACAAGTAGCAAAAACCTTACCCGGTTTTGTACCCCCCGAATATTTGCCCGGTAATAATTACAGTACAGCGGGCGCTCCGGTTATTTTAAAAGGGGGAAAAGCCTATCAGGAAAAGTTTGTAGACGATGGGGTAAATGTTTTTTTGCATCATATGTACGCCCCTTATCTTTTTTTGTTAAATGAATTTATGCAATCGGCTCCTTCGGTCAAATGAACGATTTTTGCGCTAAAATCTCAGGATGTCAAAAAGTTTTGTCTGGAAATGGTTTCAGCGGATAGGAATAGCAGAAGCGGTTTCTTTTCTGGTATTGCTCGGTATTGCTATGCCCTTAAAATATCTTGCCGGTATGCCAAAGGCCGTATCTGTGGTAGGGATGGCACATGGCGTTTTATTTATTAGCTATCTGTATTTTGTCCACGAATGCCGGCAGGCTTTTGGGTGGTCGCTTAAAATTGCGGCGCTTGGTGCCATAGCATCCGTGCTCCCTTTTGGTCCTTTTGTGTTTGATAGATACATCAAAAAGAATAACCTGATTGCTATATAAGGATACTAAAAAAGCACCTCCTGAAAAGAAGGTGCTTCAATATTCCCGGGATCTTATTGAGCAGGGAGTGTGTGGTGTGTTTTATGAAAACCTAAAGACTTGCCGACTTAATCTTGCGGGGAACCTTTAAGGTCAGTTCCATGGGCTGATTGTTCCGTAATATTTTTACTTTCAGATTGGTTTTCTCTTTATTGGCACCGGACAATTCTTCCCGGAGGGTATCGATGTTTGTTACAGTTTTGCCGTCTACTTCTGTAATAATATCTTCTTTTTGCAAACCCGCTTTGGCTGCATTGCTTTCTGGTTCCACCTCGGTTACTTTAACTCCTTTTCTATCCTCATCATCCTGAACATCCATGCCGTACTTAGGTGCATCTTCATTGAAAAGAAACATATTCCCTCCCTCCGATTCGAACCTGCGGAATTCCAGGCCCGGAATCCTTGGCATACGGGGTATGGTTATGGACTTTGGGCTATCGAAATTAAATTCAAAATTATCGTTGTTCCAGGTCAAATTCTGAACGGTTGTTCCCAATTTGGCTTTGGTCTTTTTCTTTTTACCTGCTCTCATGTAGGTAATATCTACTTCATCCCCCGGTTTTTGGTTTGCAATGGCCTCAGACAAGCTTTCGGGTGAATCAATATTTTTTAAACCTACGCTGGTAATAATATCACCCGATTGTAGTCCGGCTTTTTCGGCTCCACTTTCTTTAGATACAGAGTTGATTTTAGCTCCATCTTTGTCATTTTCAGTTACGACCCCGAGCAGCGCTTTTTTCTCTGATCTCAGGTTTAAAATGTTGTTTCGGCCTCCGGGTACAATGACCCTGTTGCCATCAATCACGATGTCGTCTTCAATTATAATCCGTTCTTTGCCTTTATAGTCTTTGGCTGGTTTCCCATTGATAGTAACAGTATTACCATCAATTTCAATGACCATTTTTTCTTTTTGGCCTCCTTTTTTGCGCTCAATAATAATTTCCTTTTTTTCAACCTTTTTATCCGCTTGGGCAAAAAGGGATCCTCCCATCAACAGGGTGGCAGACAAACTTGTAAAAATTACTTTTTTCATAAGATTTATTTTTTGAAGGTACTAAACGGTGTTCTGCATTTTCTAAGGTTGCATTTTTCCGGATAAAGAACCTGAGCTCAGTTTTTATTATGTAAGAAATGTTTCGTAGATCAAATGTAGGGGATTTTTCTTTCTACGAAAAACTTCGGAGATGTTAATTTTTAGTAAACGCTTTATCTGTTATCAAAATCCACCACAACTTCCGGTGTTTTTGGATGGCTTTGACAAGTCAGGATATATCCCGCTTCAATTTCATCGGGTTCCAGTCCGTAATGAACCTCCATGTCCACTTCACCGGAAACCAATTTTGCCTTGCAGGTACAGCACATACCCCCCTTGCAGGCAAAGGGTAATTCAATGCCCTCATGCAAGGCTGCATCCAGAATAGCATCGCTTTCGTACGCAAGATCAAAGGAATGGGAAACCCCGTCAAGAATAACGGTTACTTTATTTTTTGGGACTTCATCCTGTAAAACATTGCTTTGAACTTTTTGAATGCCTGTTTTTTTAGTGGCCGTAAATAATTCAAGATGAATTTTTTGAGCTTCCACCCCTTTTTCAAGCAGGTACTCTTTTACTTCTGTGCTCATAAGCTGTGGGCCGCACAAAAACACGTTGTCTATTTTTTCCAGTTGGATCAGCTTTGTAAAAAGTACCTCACATTTTTCCCGGTCAATTCTCCCGAAGTTCAAGTCTGCATCCGATTTTTCCCGACTCAGGATATGAAAGACGCTTATCCGGTCGATGTATTTGCTTTTGAGTGCCTCAATCGCTTCGCGAAACATGATCGTGGTTCGGCTTTGGTTGCCATAAACGAGGGTAAAATGGCTGTTGGGTTCAGAAGAAAGCACCGTTTTAAGAATACTTAATATGGGGGTAATACCACTTCCGGCAGCCATGGCCAGATAGTTTTTAGCCTGTTGTGGATGTATGGGAGTAGTAAACTTACCCATTGGAGGCATCACCTCCAGAAAGTCACCCGGCTGTAAGCTTTCATTGGCCCAGGTACTGAAAAGTCCTCCGGGAACTTTTTTTACAGCTACCTGCCAACTGTTTTCTACCGGACTGCTGCAAAGGCTGTAGTTTCTGCGCACTTCTTCGCCCTGAATATTTTGGCGAAATGTGAGATATTGACCCGGTTGATAAACAAAGGTATCCGCCAATGAATCTGGGATTTCGATGGTAATGGCTACTGCATTTTTGGTTTGGCGTTCAATATGACTTACCCGCAGGGAATGAAAAGTTGATTTCAATAGAAGTACTTTTTGTAGATGATCTGATTATTTGCGAAGCCCGTTGAGTAAAATTTTTACCATATCCTCTTCGAGTTGTTCGGCTGAAATATTGCGGGGGTTTCGTTGCCAGAATTCAATACCTCTTACTGCACTGAGTATGGTTAAAACAGCCGCATGAGGGTGCACAGCCTGAATCTCCCTTGATAGAACCGCTTTTTCCACCAGGGTAGCAAATCGTTTTTCATAGGCTTTTCTTTGCTGTAAAAAATTGGCCAGCAGGGGTTCCTTCAGGTGTTTCCAATCGCGGTTGGTTACATATACCTCTTCAAAGTGAGAAAGCATCATGCCAATGTGAAAGCGAACCAGCTTCTCCACCCTTTCAATAGCGGTTGAGGATGCATTTTCCACTTGTTCCATATGGGCATTGTAATGCGTAGCCATATCAAAGCAAATTTGCTGGAGCAATTCATCCTTGCCACTAATGTGGTTGTAAAGACTTGCCGCCTCCATACCCAATTGCTCTGCCAGATGGCGCATACTTGTTGCATGGTACCCTTTTTCGTGAAACAAACGGGTAGCCACAGAAACGATTTGCTTTTTGCGGGAGATCGTTTTTTCGGTAACTGCTTTGGCCATACTGCAAAACTAACGCTTGTTAGTAAAATATACGCAGGCAGTTTTTGGCTTAGTTTTCTTTTCTTTGCCCCCCAATAGGGCATTTGTACCCTGTTTCATTAAATAAATCAAATTATGTCACTGATTGTTGTGGGTACTATGGCGTATGATGCCATTGAAACCCCTTTTGGAAAAACGGATAAAATTGTTGGGGGGAGTGCTACCTACGCCGCATATGCAGCAAGCTTTTTTGTAAGGCCGGTACAGCAAATCAGTATTGTGGGCAATGATTTCGATCCGGCTATCATGCAGGATTTAAACAAAAGGGGTGTAATGACAGAGGGAGTGGAAGTAGTCCCTGATAAACCTTCCTTTTTTTGGAGTGGGAAATATCATCTTGATATGAATACCCGCGATACCCTTGTTACCGATCTGAATGTCCTCGCCGATTTTAACCCGGTTGTACCCGAAGCTTATCAGGGTGCTGAATTTTTGATGCTAGGTAACCTGATGCCCAAATTGCAGAAAAGCGTAATTGAGCAACTTAAGGTTCGTCCAAAACTGATTGTATTGGATACCATGAATTTCTGGATGGAAATAGCCCTTGATGATCTTCACGAAAATCTGAAAATGATTGATGTACTAATGGTCAACGACAGTGAAGCGCGTCAGTTATCGGGGGAATACAGCCTTGTAAAAGCTGCCAAAAAAATACTCGAAATGGGGCCTAAGTACCTCATCATTAAGAAAGGAGAACATGGAGCGCTGCTGTTTGATAAACATCAGGTGTTTTTTGCGCCTGCACTCCCCCTTGAAGATGTATATGATCCAACAGGAGCCGGTGATACTTTTGCCGGTGGTTTTATCGGGTATATTGCCAACTCAAGAGACATCAGTTTCGAAAATATGAAGTCAGCCATCATTGCCGGTTCAGCTATGGCTTCTTTTTGCGTGGAGAAATTTGGTCCGGAACGCCTTCAGGAACTCACCCGCGAAGAACTCGAACTCCGGATTCAGGAATTCGTTGACCTTGTTCAATTTGAAATAGAACTTGACTGATCCATTGTCAGTCTACATAAATAAATACGCCCCTGTTGGATCATTTCAACAGGGGCGTAATGTTTTCGGTAGCTAATCAACTTAAAATTTGCGGGCTACTGTCACTCCTTTTTTGAAGGCTTGTTTCTGACCTCTCAAATTGAAGATCTCGAAATAAACCACATAGTTGCCGACTGCTACCCGTTGTTGTTTATCGTTGAGGCCATCCCAGCGGAAGGATCCTCTGCGGCCAATCGTCGTATTTCGTTGCAACACCCTTACCGGCCGGCCGGCTGCATCAAAGATGGTTACGTTTGCTGTATAGCCGGGTTCGCTTACCTCAAATTCAATCAGGGTAAAGTCTTCAAAACCATCATTATCCGGACTGAAGAGCCGGGGATTTAGCCGGATGTCACCCGAAGGAGGGGCTATATCGGCC
>JBGSNV010000378.1:0-18190 GCA_041739485.1 Chitinophagaceae bacterium | reverse complement strand
TCTATATACTTTGCAGTAGTTGATTTTATTTATCTTCAGTCCTGTCCATTATGCGATAGATGCGGGTACTTACAGATGGCGAAACCAAGATACTATAATATTGCCCGGGACAGCTTCACTCAGGTACCTCGCTATTGCTGGTTCGATATGAGATTTGTCTGGGCAAAAAATGTCCTGCAAATAATAAAATCCTCGATTGGAGAGATGCAATTGAATATTCTGAGATCCTGAAATATGTCCCGATCAATAATCCGGTACGCATTCAAGTAACTACAAAAGCGGGATTGCCATTTTCACTCTAAACAACTGATGATTGGTAATAATTAAAGAACCTTCTCTTGCATAGGTTTGCCAACTAATTTCAATATCTTAGTTATATGTCCGGTCATTTATATAGAATCATATTTTTATTTGTATTCCTAGCAGCCCTTCAGCCACTGCATTCACAATTAGGCTGTACAGATCCCCTTGCCAATAATTACAATGCGGCTGCCATAAGCAATGATGGCAGTTGTACCTACAATATAACTACTTATAATCCCGGGATTAAGGTAAATCAGCTTAGCAATACAGTAAACGAAACAAGTGGCCTTCAGTTTATGGATGGCTATCTCTGGACATTCAACGATAGTGGGGGCGATCCTGTTTTGTACTGTATAGATACGTTATCCAATACCATACTTCAAACGGTTACGCTGGAGGGAGCAACCAATGTTGATTGGGAAGACATGGCCTTTGATGGTACCCATGTTTATATTGGAGACTTTGGTAATAATATCAATGGAGCGCGCACCAACCTCCGTATTTATAAATTTCCTTTGTCTGCCATTCCGGATAGGTTGTCCAACCCTTTAGCAACGATTCCCTTTGCGGCTATAGAAATTATTCAGTTTACGTATGCCAATCAACCGCAGCCACCGGCAGCGACCTCTCAGTTTAATACACGTTTCGATTGTGAAGCGATGATAGTAGATGCGGGTAAAATACACCTGTTTACTAAAAATTATGTAGATCTCAACACCGTTCATTTCGAGATAGCCGGTCTTGAAGCAGGGGCAAAAATGGCAATGCCTGTCGATACTTTTTCCTCCAATTTTCTGGTGACCGGTGCGGATATAATACCCGGTGAAGACATCATCATTTTGTTGGGTTATTTTTTTCCCAATCCGCTTGGGGGTAATTTTGGCAACCACTTCCTGACGATCCTGAGTGATTATGCCGATACAAAGTATTTTAGTGGCAACAAAAGAATCTTGAATTTGCCCAACGTACTCATAATGGGACAGGCCGAAGGCATATGCTTTCGCAACAACCGGTATGGTTATATCAGCAATGAAGCGGTTAGTCAAAGCGGTTTCAATATTCCTGCACAATTGAAGGCTTTCGATGTACGTGGTTTTATTTCCGAATCGATTTTATCGTTTGAATTAAAGGCCTTCACCATTCGTACAGAAGGAGGTGCAGACCTTTTGTCCTGGCTTTTCGATCGTCGGGTTCGTGAGTTACAATTACAATACAGCGGTGATGGTATCAACTTTAAAAACATTTATCAAACAGCGCTTACTGAATCAGGAAGTTATCGCTTTGGTGCTACCACAGGTACTGGTTTTTACAGATTGCAATGGCAGGATGCTGCAGGGAATCAACAGTATTCACAAATATTGCAAACCCATAAAAATCCTAAAGAAAAGATTCGTAAGATTTCGGCTACAAGACAGGGGAGACTCTTTTTTACCTGGCAGGGAAACGCTTCTGTCCGGCTAAGTTTTGAAATGCTGACCGTTGAGGGGAAGCGGATCGGCACGATTTCGGCACGCGAATATGCTCCGGGTCTGCATCAGGTATATTTTCCCAACTTTATGTCCGGTTCATCAGTTGTGTTTTTAAGAGTTACCACAAAAGATGTATCCGAAAGCCTGCCTGTTTTTATTCAGTGAATAGGCTGATTGTGTATGAATAATCCGTAAAGTTGGTAGCTGCAAAAAAATAGAAAAACCGGAGTTATTGATCATTCCGATCCATACCCTGACGGCGACCGGGAGGCATATTGCCCCGGCGCTTTTCCAGTTCTTTGCGGATGATCTCGCGGAATTCGCGTTCGACTCTTAGAAACCTGTTGAACTTTTCTTCCGAAATCGCTTTCAGAAAATCCGGTTTGTATTTTTTCCGGAGTTCCAGCATTTTTTCTTCGAGTTCCAGTTCGTCTCCTTTTTTAGCACGATGTTCCTGCATCAGTTTCTGCATATCTTTTTGATAAGCATCATGTACCGGCCAAAATACCTTCGCCTCATCAGAGCTCAATTGCAATTGTCGGGTAATAAAAGCTACGCGGAGGGCATCTATTTTTTCATCCCGTGGTATTTGTTGTGCAAAGGATTGCGTTGAAAATAAAAAAGAAACTAAAACAAAAAGTATAAATTTATTCATTGAAATATAGATTAATATATAAGTGCCTGCAGATATTAGGTGCCCGGATCTACAGGCGGACTGTTTTCTAAAAATTGTAAAAGATCTTCGGTCGATAATTGGTCAAGAGATCCTTCTATATCATCTACTGGTTGAATCAGATAATATGCAAATTCCTCTACCTTGGCGGTATTCTCAAGATAATCCGACAGGGTTTCTGTATCGATATTGCTCATTTTCGTTTCAACAGGAGTGATAGCAGCCGTGGTATTATCGGTTACATTCGGTTGATTGATGATCCAAAATCCGGTAAGAAGCATCACAAGAACTGCTGCAGCGGCTGAAAAACGGACAAAGTTATTCCGGTAAGATTGGATGCTTTTAACCGGCGCTACGATTAATCTATCCGAAAGTTGTTCTTTAAATTGCTCAAAATATCCTTCAGGGACTGTGTAAGGCATTTTTCGATCTATGGCATCAAGCAAGGGAGTATCGACCTGTGTATTTTTAGGTTCGCTGTTTTTGGCCATTGCCAGCATTTTACCGGCAAACTCATCGAAATAGTTGTCGGGTACCGACTGAAGAGGCTTTTGAATCATACTTTCTTTTTGTAAAAGCATTTCCATTGCGAAGGTTTCAAAATAGCCCTCAGGCACCACAAAAGGAACGCCGGCCGAAAGCTCCGACAATAGTGGAGTTATCTCCTTTAGTTCTTCCAATATGTGGGGTGCATGTTTCATGATTTTTCAGTTCGTGGATTAGACCTGTTTACCTGTTAATGGTTTAATAATTCCCTTCATTTTTCAATAAAATAGTTTCTATTTTTTTGGCAGCATGATGATAGCTTGCTTTCAGCCCGCCTTCACTTGTTTCCAACACCCGGCTCATTTCTTCATAAGGCATCTCGTCAAAATAACGAAGATTGAATACAATTCGCTGTTTTTCAGGTAGTTGTTGAATAGCGAGTTGTAATTTCCACTCTATTTTCTCTGCATCAAAATACCGGTCGGCCTTTATTTTATTTTCGAGATGACCTTCCATATCGCTCATGCTATAGTCGGCTCTTTTTCTTTTTTGCTGCTCCAGATAGCTAATGCTTTCGTTGGTAGCAATGCGATACAGCCAGGTATACAGCTGACTGTTTTCCTTAAAATTGTCCAATCCTTTCCATACTTTGATGAATACATTTTGCATAACATCATTGGTATCCTCATGTTCAATCACCATCCTGCGGATATGCCAGTAGATCCGCTCCTGATATTTTTTTATCAGGGCAGTGTACGCTTTTTCCCGCTGTTCGGGTTTACGGAACTGTTCCAGTAATTCTCCATCTTCCGGATGCGTCATGTATTGGCTCTATTTTAATACCCCGAAGGTAACACTTGGCATTTGACTATTGGAAAGACAGCAGGTTTAAAAAAGGATTTGAAATTGGCTTTAGTATAAAAACAAGTTAACATGGTGATTTGGGAGATATTTCTTAGTTTTGAATGTTAAGTTATTATGAACTTATTGTAAATTTAATATGAACAAAGGTTGAAAACGATTTTCTACATAGCTATTTTTCTGTTCCTCAGTACTTCTCCTGCTCCCGTAATGGCGCAGGAAATGCATACAAGGATAGAATTTGCCATGTACGGAGATACTTTTTCTTCGCCGGTTTCTGAAGGCCTTGAAGTGCCTTTCGATCAACCCCTTGAAGCGGCTTCTCTGAAAGCATTTCAAGAAAAATTGAATGAGGCAGACTACCAACCGCTTATAGCTGCCATGCAACAATACCGAACCGACCATCATTTAAATGATTGGTTGTATTATCAGTTGGTTCGTAAAGTGGCACAGCAGCTTTCTCCCAAAGCAGAAAATTACTACCGTTATACCTTATATAAATGGTTTTTGATGGTAAAATCAGGTTTTGATGCGACCCTCAATATTTACAATGATCAGTTGTTATTTTATGTGTTTAGTACCGATGATGTGTCGGATATTCCATATTATATCAAAGAGGGCAAGCAATATGTATGTTTGAATATCCATGATTATTTTCGAGGACAAAGGCAATTCTTTGATACCATTAAATATGTAAAAATGGTTGAGCCGGGGGCTAATCAACCCTTTTCGTATCGGGTAACCAATTTGCCCGATTTCGACCCGGAAAGCTACACCGATAAGGAAGTACAGTTTCCCTTCCGCAGCCGCGAATACCATTTTACGTTGCGAGTCAATCAGGAAGTAAGTGCTCTTTTTGCCAATTATCCTACCGTAACATTTGAGGACTACTTCAATATTCCGTTGAGCCGGCAGACCTATCAAAGCCTTGTGCCAATCCTAAAAAACAATATGAAAGGTATGAAGGAGAAAAAAGGGGTGGAATACCTGATGAAATTTACTCGCAATGCTTTCTTATATGAAGATGATCAGGCCAATTTCGGGAAAGAAAAAAGACTATGTCCTGAACAAACCCTTCTTTCAAGTGCAAGTGATTGCGATGACCGGGCCGCATTGTTTTTTTACCTCGTAAAAGAAATTTACAATCTGCCAATGATTGCCCTTGTTTATCCTCAACACATTACCATAGCGGTTCTTCTCGAAAAGCCGGTGGGGCAGACCATCGAATACAACGGACGTCAGTATACTTTATGCGAACCTACCCCACAGGGAGCAAACCTTGCGGTAGGGAAGGTAGCTCCGGGACTTAGGGAACAGCCCTATAAAGTGGCCTATTCCTTTATGCCTCCGGGTCACCAATAAAGCAATCAGGTCTGTTTTCGTTTACCCCTTACGGGCAATTGCTTTTTTAGCTGCTTCCACAATTTGAGGGGTGTCCAAGCCGTATTTTTTCAGCAAATCTTCAGGTTTTCCACTTTCACCAAAAGTATCGTTGGTACCAATAAACTCCTGTGGAACAGGATGGTAACGGGCCGCTGTTTGTGCAATGCTGTCTCCAAGGCCCCCAATCACATTGTGTTCTTCGGAGCTTACTGCACAACCTGTTTTGCGCAGGCTTGCAACAATCGCATCGGTATCCAAAGGCTTTAAGGTATGGATATTGATAACTTCAGCGCTGATACCCTGTTCTGCAAGTATTTTGGCCGCTTCTACGCTTTTCCATACCATATGTCCGCAGGCAAACAAGCTTACGTCGGTTCCTTCTGCAAGTATCTGTGCTTTTCCAATCACAAAATCGGCGCCGGCTTCATTGGTAAAATTGGCCCATTTGGGCCTTCCGAAACGCAGATAAACCGGTCCTTCGTAACTGGCAATCGCCTTGGTAGCCGCTTTGGTTTGATTAAAGTCGCAGGGATTAATCACGGTCATCCCCGGCAACATTTTCATCAATCCGAGATCTTCAAGAATCTGATGGGTGGCACCATCTTCGCCAAGCGTTAAACCCGCATGACTTGCACATATTTTTACATTTTTACCGCTGTAGGCAATACTTTGACGAATCTGATCATATACACGACCGGTACTGAAATTGGCAAAAGTGGTGGTATACGGAATTTTTCCACCTATAGTAAGACCGGCAGCAATCCCCATCATATTGGCTTCGCCAATACCACACTGAATAAAGCGATCAGCGAAATCCTTCATAAAGGGTCCGAGCTTAAAAGAACCGGCAAGGTCTGCAGTTAAAACAAGCACGTCGGGATTTTCCTGAGCAATCTCGTAAATGCCCTCTCCAAATCCGGCCCGGGTTTCTTTTTCATTCAGCAATTGAATTTCGTTGATGTTCATCTTGGTAATATATGGTTGGTAAATATGTTTTTATGAAAAATAGAAAATTAGTTCAACAAAGGGTCTTGTGTATTGTGCAGCGCTTCATCGGCTTTGATCTTCAGTTCCCAATCCCACGCGGTTTTCATCATAGCCAAGAGGTCGTATTTGATTTCCCAGCCCAGTTCATTCACCGCTTTTTCGTTGTTGGCATAGATGGCTACTACATCTCCAGGTCTTCTCGGACCGGTTTTGTAGTCAAGCTTCATGTTATTTGCTTTTTCAAAGGCCCCTATGGCTTCCAGAACGGTAACTCCGTTGCCGGTGCCAAGATTGTATACCGAAATTTTTTCAGTAATGCTTTCGTTCTCCATCAGTTCAATGCCAAGTGTATGGGCATGCGCAATGTCACAAACATGAATATAATCGCGGATATTGCTACCATCCCGGGTGTCGTAATCGGTTCCAAATACCGTTAATGCAGGAATTTTACCAATGGCACTTTGGGTAATAGCCGGTACAAGGTTGGCAGGCTTACCCAAGGGCAATTCCCCGATCAACCCGGATGGATGCGCCCCCACCGGATTGAAATAACGCAGCAGGATAAATTGGGTTTCCATGATATTGCTGCTGTGCCGGATGATATCTTCGCCCATCTGTTTGGTTAACCCGTATGGACTTTCGGCAGGTTTTACAGGCGATTCTTCGGTAACAGGAATGCTGTCCGGATTTCCGTAAACCGTGCAACTTGAGGAAAATACAAAATAAGGAACCTTGAATTCCACCGTGCACTTTAGCAGGTTCACAAGCGAGGCAATGTTATTTTCGAAATAAAGCAAGGGGTTTCCTACCGATTCCCCCACTGCTTTGTAGGCTGCAAAGTGAATGATCCCGTTAATATCCGGGTTTTCCTGAAAAACCGCAAGGGTATCGTCGAAATGACAAAGATCCACTTTGTAATTCTTTACCCTGGCACCGGTTATTTTTTCAATACCGGAAAGAAGATAGGAAGTACTTCTGCTGTTATCATCTATGGAAATGACCTCATGTCCGCTCTCAATAAGGTCTACGAGTGTGTGGGCTCCTATAAATCCACAACCTCCTGTTACCAGAATTTTTGCCATGAGCGCAAAGGTAGGGATTGTAAGGAACCTCCCCCCCGGCATTCATTAATTTTTTATAGCTCATTTCCTGCTGTTTTCCGGGATATACCGAAAAACAGGTTCCGAAAGAACCTGGAAAGCGGTCAGGTACCTTTTGGGATAAGCTTAAAATATGAACCTGACAATATAGAAGATGATAGCGGCGAGCACTGCGCTTACAGGGATGGTAAGGATCCACGCCCAAAGCAAATTGATGGTTACTCCCCATCTTACAGCGCTGAGTCGCTTGGTAGCTCCTACACCAATAATGGCACCGGTAATGGTATGGGTGGTCGAAACCGGAATACCAAGATGTTCTGTAATATATAAGGTAAGAGCACCGGCGGTTTCAGCACTTACTCCTTCCAGCGGGGTTACCTTGGTAATACGGGTTCCCATGGTTTTTACAATCTTCCAGCCCCCGCTTAAGGTACCAAAGGCTATGGCAGCAAAACTTGCAAAAGGAACCCACCAGTAATCCACTACAAAATGGGCAAACCGATCGCCCGGCGCCAGTGCCATATAGGTGGGATCGCCAATCTGAAGTTCATAGTAAATGATGGCTGCTCCAATAATACCCATGACTTTTTGGGCATCGTTGCCCCCATGACCCAAACTAAAAAGGGCGCTTGATACCAACTGCAGTTTTCGGAACCAATAGTCAGCCTTTCGCGGATTCACCCTTCTCCAGGTCCATAAAATCAGGAGAGTTATTAAAAAGGCAATGATCATACCGATCAGCGGAGCCAGGAAAATGAATAAAAAGGTAGGAACCACTTTGGCATAATTGATTACATCCAGACCATTCTGTGTAAATCCGCCGGCATTGGCAATAGCCGCTCCCATAAAACCTCCAATAAGCGTATGGCTGCTACTCGAGGGAATGCCAAACCACCAGGTAAGCAAATTCCAGATGATGGCTGCAATCAATCCGGCAAATATTACATGCAGGGTGATAAAGTCTTCTGTTACTGTTTTAGATATGGTGTTGCCAATTTTGAATTCCCCAATGAGGTATTTTGAAATAAAATAAGCTGCGAAATTGAAAAAGGCTGCCCATGCTACGGCCTGAAAAGGCGTAAGGACCTTCGTACTTACAATGGTTGCTATGGAATTGGCGGCATCATGAAAACCATTGATATAATCAAATATGAGCGCCAGTATAATAATGATAACCAGTAGCGTAAACATGAAATAGAAAGAATTTGGTAGAAAATGGATGAATCGGAAATCAGCCCGGGCTATGCATATTTGATAATGATGGATTCAATAACATTTCCGGCATCCTCTATTTTATCGGTAGCAGTTTCCATAGATTGGTACAGTTCGCGTCGCTTGATCAGCATTTTTACATCATTTTCAATTTCAAACAAACGGTCGATACTTAGATCAAACAAATCGTCTGCTTCGTTTTCAATGGCATTCACCTTGATGAGCGCTTTTGTGATTTTACGAACATCTTTCAGATTTCGGAGTTCATACACCGCTTCAGAAATAGCAACAGTGCCTTCCTGTATTAATTTGGCCAGTTTATGAACGCCTTCCTCATTGGGATCCAAACGGTAAAAATTAATTTTTTTAGCACTTGAGTAGATATAATCTGCAATATCATCGAGCGCTGACGCAAGGTAATGGATGTCTTCCCGGTCAAAAGGAGTTATGAAATTACGTCCTAATTCTGTAAAGATAGTATGGGTGGTATCATCGCAGGAATGTTCCAGATTTTCCAGTTCTTTAACCAGTTTTTCCCTTTCGCCCGCATCCTGCGTGTGCACCATTTTTTCAAAAGTTTCCGACATAGTCAGAAGCTTGTCCACCATCTGCTCGAAGAAATCGTAGAAAATTTTGTTTTTAGGGGTGAAAATTGAAAAAATTGAATTGATACCAGCCATAGTTGGAAAATTTGTAGCTGCAAAGGTAACTCCGACAGCCTTGGTAACATTCGCTTAACAATTACTTAATAATAAATCAGTTCCTTTTTGTCAAAGGACCGAAATCCGCTTGTTCACAATTCCTTAATAATGCCTTAATGAAGCCTTAACACAAGGACAACACCTTTGCAGTCTATTAAACACCACTGATTGTGAGAATATCTGTAAAAAGTACCTTATTCGTATTTATATGTTCGTTTTTTTCTTTGGGTCTGTTGGCACAAACCATCGTTACTGTTAGTGGTAAAGTGGTGAATAGCAACAATGCGCCGATCGCCGGTACTTCCATAACAGTAGAAGGTGGTCCGCAGTTATCCGCCAATGCTGATGGTTATTTTACCCTTACCCTTGCACCCGGTAAATACGTAATGACATTTACCGCTGTGGGTTACCAATCTAAGATCGTTGATGAGATTACAGTTGGAGAAGGGCTTGACAATACGGTAAACGTCGTTTTGGATTTTTCAAAAGATGAACTCGAAGGCGTTGTAGTTCGCAGCAGCCGTCGTAAAGAAAGCACCAATGCATTGCTGTCCTTCCAAAAAAACAATACTTCTTTATCAAGTGGGTTGGCTGCCGACTTTATTCGCCGTACACCGGATAAAAACACGGGTGAAGTATTAAAGCGGGTAAGTGGTACCTCTATTAAGGACAATAAATTTGTAATCGTTCGTGGTTTAAGTGATCGCTACAACAATGCATACATTAACGGAGCATTGTTGCCAAGTACCGAACCCGATAAAAAAGCATTTTCCTTTGATATCATTCCTTCGCAGTTGATTGATAATATTGTGATCAACAAAACAGCAACCCCCGACCTTACCGGTGAATTTGCAGGAGGTCTTATTCAAATTACCACCAAAGACATTCCTACTTCCAACAAATTATCCTTTGGGGTAAGTCTTGGTTTCAACACCCAATCTTTTGGAAAAGACTTTTTAAGTAATCCGCGGGGTGGTACCGATTGGTTAGGTTTTGATGATGGACAGCGGGCATTGCCTGAAAGCTACCCAACCCGTTTCCGCGCTTACAACCGTTTATCTTTGGAAGAGCAGGTTGCCATTAGCAAAGATTTTAATGATGGAGTTTTTGCCAGAGAGACTTCAAAGGCAGGACCCATTCAACAATACAATGTAACCTGGAGCAATGTGGTAAAAGACAAAAAAGGAGGCTCCTTTGGTTCCGTATTTGGACTTACCTACCGCAATTCAAAACTCATTTTCCCGGATGTAGACCGTCAGATTTTTGAAGAGGGCGGAGATATCCTATTTGACTATGTGGATGCACAAAATCGCTACTCCACTACCGGTGGAGCTGTATTGAACCTTGCCTACAGCCGCAAAAAAACCAAGATTGCTTTTAAAAACCTGTTCAATCAGCTTTTTGAAGATAATTACTACGAGCGTAATGGTTTGAACAACGACAATTTGCAGGAAGTACGTTTGCGTTCTTCTTTCCTCAATCAGCGGAGCTTATATTCTTCTCAAATTGAATTGACACATCAGTTGAGAAACAGATGGAAGCTGAGCGGAAATGTAAACTACTCACTCAATCTAAAGCAACAGCCTGATTTGCGGGTACAGACCTTTGCCCGTCCGCCGGCTTCTACAGAAGATTTTTCGCTGAATAACCGGGGAAATAATACCAATCGTTTTTGGAGCGATCTCAACGATCAGGGGCTTGGATATTCGGCCAAACTCGAAATTCCCTTCGAATTGTTTGCCAACAGACAGCAGTTTACAATAGGCGGAGGAAGTCTTCTAAGAATCCGGGAATTCCGTGCCACGATCATCAACGTGGATGAACCCCGCAATCTGGATTTCTTTACACTATCTCCTGAAAATATCTTTGATAAAGACAATTTCGGAGGAACCGGATTTCTTTATAATACGGCGCTTCAAAATCAGACAGACCGCTATTTTGGTGCCTCTGCCTTGTCAAACGCCTTTGTGATGTTTGATAATCGTTTCGGAGACAAATGGCGTCTTGTGTGGGGAGCAAGAGGCGAATATTTTGAGCAGTTACTCGAAACAAGTGCAAGCAAGGACCTTGCGGTAAATTCTGATAAATTTGACTTTTTACCTTCCTTCAACCTCACCTATTCACCCCGCACAAGCACCAACCTGAGGTTTGCTGCAAGCAAGACCGTGGCACGTCCTGAGTTCAGGGAAGTAGCTCCTTTCGCTTTCTTCGATTTCGAAGAAATTGCTTCCACACAAGGTAACTCGGCACTTAAGAGAAGCAGCACCTGGAATGGTGATGTGCGTTATGAAATTTATCCTACTGCCGGTGAGGTTTTATCTGCCGGTGCTTTTGTAAAGAGCTTTAAAGATCCTATTGAACTTCGCTTGAACAGTGGTAGTGCTGCTACCCGCCGTCAGTATGAGTTTCAGAATGCGGAGTCTGCTATTTTATATGGAGCAGAATTTGAATTCCGGAAAAAACTCAGCTTCCTGAATAAGGAAAGTGGTTTCCTCGATAACCTGTATTTCAATGGTAACGCATCCATTATCTTCTCTGAGGTTTCTCTTCTCAACCAAACGGCTGCCGGAGAAAAAACCACCACACTCAACCGGCCTTTACAGGGGCAAAGTCCCTACCTGATCAATGCTGGTTTTCAGTATGACGGGGAGAATGGTTTGAATGCATCTATCCTGTACAATCATATTGGTCCCCGTTTGTCTTTTGTAGGTGCAGAGGGTGTATTTGGAGATATCTACGAAAAGCCGCGTCATCTGATTGACCTGCAAATTGCTAAAAAGGTAATTAGTGGTCGCGGAGAGGTTCGCCTCACAGTAAGCGATCTGCTGAACATGGATATCCTGCTTTATGAAAAACCCAACTCAAAAACAGAGCGGGCTTATGACGAATCAAGAGACCGGATATTCACCCGTTACAAACCTGGTACTACTATTTCAATCGGATTCAATTACGACATCAATTTATAATCAAAGCAATTAGTAAAATTTTTCAACGAACGTAAATTTCAAACAATAGATATGAAAAAGCTGACAATCATTCTTGCAGCCATTACCATCGCCTTTGCATCTTGTATCAAGGTTGAGATTGATAACTCAAGTACCGGCGGAGACACCGGCGGTGGAAGTGAGCAGGACGAAATCATCCGAACTAAAGTGATTACAGGAACCATTGAATCATCCGTGACGCTTCCAAAGGGAAAATACATCCTTCGTGGTTATGTATATGTATCAAGTGGTGCAACCATAACCTTTGCTCCCGGTACAGTGGTTTGTAGTGATTCTGTGTTAAAAGGGGCACTCATTGTAGAGCGCGGTGCCAAATTTTTTGCCGAAGGTACACAAGCAGAACCCATTATTTTCACTACTGGTCGTCCACCCGCAAGCCGTCGTCCGGGCGATTGGGGAGGAATTGTATTGTTAGGCAACGCACCTACCAACCGTTCTACGCCTCCGGTTATTGAAGGGGGAATTTCAAGAACCTACGGAGGAAATGTGGCCAATGATAACAGTGGTGCACTTCGTTTTGTACGGATTGAGTTTGCAGGTATTGCTGCGGATCCTAACTCTGAAATTAATTCGCTTACCTGCGGTGGAGTTGGAAGCGGAACAATCCTTGAAAATATTCAGACCTCTTATGGCAATGACGATAGCTACGAATTTTTCGGGGGTACTGTTAATGCAAAGAATTTGATAGCCTATGCTACTGCCGACGATGATTTTGATTTTGATTTCGGATTTTCAGGTAACATTCAGTTTGGAGTTTCACTACGTGATCCTGACTTCGTAGATCCGGGTGATGCAGGTAATGGGGTAGAGTGTGATAATGACGGAACCGGAACAACTGCTCAGCCTTATACCCGTCCGGTACTCTCTAATTTTACCTGGATTGGACCAAACAATCAGAATGCCTCAAATGGTACTGTATTGGCCAATCATAATTTCAATATGCGTTGGAGAAGATCAACTCAATTCGAAATACGTAATTCCATTTTGATGGGATATAATAAGGCTGGATTTTCTATTGAAAGTGATAGCACCGTACAGTTCTACAAAGATGGTCGTTCCATCTTCCGTAATAATCTGGTACATGCAGTAACAGCTCCTTTTCGTGCTGCTACCAATCCTATTATGACTTCTGCCGAAGTAGAGACCAAGGCATTGGCTGACGGAAACAGCAAATACGATGCTCCCGCCGGCATTGGTTTGGCCAATCCGTTTAACCTGACTGCTCCTGGTTTTATTCCCAATGCAGGAAGTCCTGCTTTATCCGGTTCAAACTTTACCGGCTTGGGTTCATTCTTTACCCAAACATCCTATCGTGGCGCTTTTGGGACCACCAACTGGACGGCTACCTGGACAAGCTTTACGCCAAAGACTAATGTATATTAATTGATATAAACATTCAGATAAAAACAGACCGCTTGTTATTTTAGCAAGCGGTCTGTTTATTTGTAGAAAGAAAACGAAGAGAATTATGAGGTTCAAATACCTGTTTTTGCTTTGGCTACTCTCTTTCATGGTAGGTTGTGTAGCTAATGAAACCGAAACCGTTCCGGAAGACGCCAACGAAGCTTATTACCAATCCATCAAACACCTGACGGGTTTGCAACATCAGCCCCGCATGCAAAAGGCAGATAGTGCAGAAGTCATCTTTTATGATGATCCCGATGGGGACCCAAAGCGCTATACCCGGTTTTATAAATCCTTCCCCACAGAAGATTCTTCTGTGATACAGGCCCTGAAGGCATCGGTGGATAAACATTTTGTACGGATTGAATATCCCCGCGAATGCCGCAGCGAAGGCAAGTTTTATTTATTTGCCGACGGAAATCCGATGCAAACGGTTTATTTCAGCAACCGGGGCGATTCCTGCAGTCACTTGTATTTTATAGCCGATGGTTGGTTTTTTTATATGGATATGGACAGCACTACGGTCAATCTGATTAACAGGCTAAAGCAAATGGCCACCAAGCCGGAGGTTAAGGATACGGAAGCAAATTGATCCTTAATAATTTGTTCACCTTTTGTTTACAATAACGTGATATGAACCGATTATTTTAGCTATTCCAAATGAATTAAGATTCATAGCAATACGTAGAGTAGATTTTCTCAGCACCACCCCGGTTTCTACCGGGGTGTTTTTTTACTTATTTACTTCATCTTTGCGCCATGAAAAGTACCCATCCTACATGGATAGAAAGAAAATCCCTTTTTTGGGTATTGGGTTTGCTTTGGGTTGGTTTTGGTAGCTGGATCCTTAACACCGGTCATGTTGAAAGTTTTCGCAGGCTCAATAGCTGGCATACTCCGGCCGCAGATGCGGTTTTTAAAGCCATCACTTTTTTGGGAGATGGATTTTTTATCATCGGGCTGGCTGTCCTCTTTTTACTATTGCGCCGTTATCAACGGGCAATTGGAGTGGTAGCAGGCTATTTGGTCTCGGGGTTGTTTGCGCAGTTGGGTAAACGCCTCCTCAGCCTGCCCCGCCCCAAAGCCGAATTGCAAGCTCTTGGTGAAAAAGTATATGAAGTGCCGGGCGTAGATGTACATTTGCATGCAAGTTTTCCTTCGGGGCATACCACTTCAGCCTTTGCCTTAGCCGTGTTTCTCATCCTTGTATGGCCTTATCGTTGGTATAGCTGGCTGCTCCTTGCAGGGGCAATAAGTGTTGGGTATAGCCGGGTTTATCTTTCGCAACATTTTCCCACAGATGTTTGGGTCGGTGCAATGATCGGCACCCTCAGTGGAGGGCTTGTTTTTGTTGTTTTGAAAAGGTATCTGCAGCAATTTCCGGAAAAGAAGTGGCTGCAGTAAGGGGAGCTGCTAATCGCGCTTTCTTTCGAGGGTAAAACCAATGGTGGTGCCTACATCGGGCTTACTGCGTACATGGATGGTTTGTCCATGGGCTTCAATAATGTGTTTGCAAATGGCCAATCCCAAACCACTGCCACCCACTTTACGGCTTCGGGCAAGGTCCGTCCGGTAAAAACGCTCAAAGATGCGGCCCAGATGTTCCTCCCCAATACCAATTCCATCATCGCTTATTTCTACCAGTAATCTTTTACCATCGGTATTATACACGCTTGCAATGATATTGCCGTTTTCGTGGCCATATTTGATGGCATTATCCACGAGATTGATAATCACCTGCTTGATTTTTTCCTTATCTGCAAAAACAGATTCGGAGGTTTCGGTTCCTTTTTTCAAAGAACAGCGGATGTTTTTTCGGGAGCTTTTGATACTTAAAATTTCAAACACATCTTTTATCAGATCCTGAATAACGAAATTTTCCTTGTATAAAGGCAATTGGCCGCTTTCAAGCTTGCTGATTTCGTCAAGGTCCGTAATCAGGCTTACCAACCGATCCACATTCCGGTCGGCCTTGCCTAAAAAGCGTTGTAAGATCTCCGGATTGGAAGAGGCCCCATCGAGTAAAGTATCGATATAGCCTTGTATGGCAAACACGGGGGTTTTTAATTCATGAGCAAGGTTCTGAAGAAATTCCTTCCGAAAGACTTCATTGGCTTTCAATACTTCAATTTCACCCTGTCGCTGTTCCGCCCATTTTTCCACGTCCTCCCGCACCTCGTCAATACTTTTTTGGGGCAAAATGTATTTGTAATAGGTCTCTTCGCGGCGGCTTGCCTTCGTTTGGTAAATGAATTTGTAAATCAGTTTTATTTTCCGGTAGATGAACTTTTGGAGCGTCGTGAGTATCAAAGCATAGCTCATAGCGGCAAAAAGAATGCTGCATAAAACCACGATCCACCATTCCTGTCGAAGGATAAAAACCCCTAGTGAAACCGGTATGGTAAGAATCAATGCTGTAAGAAGCGATAACTGTTGTGGTGTTAAATTTTTTGTTTGTAGCATATATCCTGCCCGTTTGAAAGGGGAAAAACGGAATGTAAATGTAGGCATAAGCGGTTGTGTGTACGTGTGATTTTGCAAAAGAAATCCCTGTGCAGCATGGGCTCTTCGTTAAAAAAACCTTTCTGCAAGAAAGAAAAACAAAAAAAGAAACTGAAAAAGTGGAATCGGGCGTTATAAAAAACCGGGTGAATTACCATTCAAATTTATACCCTACACCTTTCACTGTTTTGATACAATCGATCCCCATTTTTTGGCGGATCTTTCGAATATGAACATCGATGGTGCGGTCTCCTACAATGACTTCGGTACCCCAAACCATACTTAAGATCTCATTGCGTAAAAATACACGACCCGGTTTGGAGGCGAGCAAGGATAATAATTCAAATTCCTTCTTAGCGAGATTGATTTCCTGCTCTCCTAAAATCACCATAAAACGATTCGGATCAATGGTCATATCCCCGATCTTAATGATCTTGGCATCCCCATCTTTATGAAATCTGCGTAGCAAAGCATTGATACGACTCATCAGGATCTTGGTACTGATGGGTTTGGAAATATAATCATCAGCACCGCTGTCCAATCCCTTGATATGCGAAGTTTCATCATTCAGGGCGGTCAGCATCACTATCGGGGTCTCACTGAAATCGGGCAACTGCCTGAGCAGGTGACAAACTTCGATCCCGGTTTTGTGGGGCATCATAATATCGAGAATGATTAAATCCGGGCGGTGTAATTTGCTCAGGTCAAGCGCCTGCTGACCATCTTTTGCAGTGATTACTTCATAGCCTTCCTTTTCAAGATTATAGCCAATGATGTCGAGAATATCCGGCTCATCATCTGCAAATAAGATCTTTATCCTGGGCTCCATTTAACAATTTATTTACGCAAAAGTAACACCGGGAACCTGAAAACAAACGATTCAAAGGGGTTACCAAATTGTTAACAGCCTTGTCATAATCCCGTTAATGTATAGCTAACCGGCTGTAGCCAACGAATACTCCGTAAATTTGATGGTACATTTGCCTCAACCGAGATACGTATGAAACATTTTTTCCTCCTTTTGGTTTTTGGATTCTCCTTACAGATATTATCAGCTCAACCTGTTGATTTTAAACCCGATATATCCCGGGCATTGTTTCATTCGAAGCTCGATGAAGCACAGAATGCACTCCTTTGGGCTGATGGAAGGAAGGATAAAGTACTGACACCTTTTCAAAATGAGGAGCTGAATCTGCAACTTACTTACTATGCACAGAACTATATTGACAGTTGGCAGGTGAATCTTGAAGCAACAGACAGTATCGACAGTCAGGAAAAGATTGGCTTGATACGCGGCCTGACAGAGCTCCTGAATAGTTTTCGGGGACAGACCTGGCGTTTTACCAACCCAACCAGATCAGGCTATCTTGGATGGGAACATTTGCCGGGAATTCTGGATGGATTTGAAAAAGCTGTTTTGCTCAATAAATCCGGTCAATCCATTACGGCTGCTCTTGAAAACCTACCATATGACGGAGCCTCACTGCTCACCGGATCGATTGTTTTTATCGACAACCCATATGCTGCAGAAACCCGGCAATATATGTTGTTGAAATATCTGAATAAGTTTCCCGAACGGACCTTTGAAGAGCTAACTAAAACGGTAAACCTTGGCTATCCCTTTGCGGACAGCCTGATTGGCGCCGCTGCCAAGCGCAATCCCGATAAATTGATTCGGTATGCGCAGGCTTCCGGTTCTCCGCTCAGTCGGAAGATCTTCGAAAGCAGGGATCCCTATGTGCGTTTACTAGCTGATTTTTCTATGGATCCTAAAGGACAGATGTATATGCCTTTTCTGGATATGATAAACAATGGTTATCTCACCAAATCTGATATCTCCGAAGCCATTCCGGATTCAAACCAGTATTATTCACTGCTAGTGAAAACACAGATTGAATATGCCCGTCGTACACAGCAGGGCGAAGTCTTTAATTCAGCCAAAGACCTTGCAGATATGCTGAAGCGCAAAACGATGGAAATTTATGTAAATACCATCAATGGATTGCATAATTACGGGCCGGAAATACGTTTCAAAACCATTCAGAAACTCACTCCTGAAGAACTTTATTACCTCATTGTATTGAACGAGGCGGAGATTTATACG
>JBGSNV010000338.1:0-13509 GCA_041739485.1 Chitinophagaceae bacterium | reverse complement strand
CCTGGCGGTCCTGGTGGCCCGAGTGGTCCCGGCGGTCCTGGCCCTGGTGGTCCCGGCTCTCCTGGTGGCCCTGGTGCACCCGGTGGTCCTGGTGATCCCGGCGGTCCTGGTGGACCCGGAGGTCCTGGCGGTCCTGGAGGTCCTGGCGGCCCTGGAGGTCCGGGTAACTGCGGTGCTCCATCAAGCAATTTCCTCACCTGTTCAGCTATTCCATGGTTGGTAGGATGTGGTCTTACAGGTTATGGATGCTATACCTTGTTTATATCAGGAGGTACTAAACTTGGTTTACTTGGCGGACTGGTAGGAGCGGTGGCCGGGGCAACTGTTGGCGCATTGACGGCAGCCTTTGTATGTGGATATGGAGCTTCTACCTGTGCGCAGGGCGAAACCACCCTCCCCGGTAAATTACTGAAGAAAGTAATCTGCCGACCGGTGGTCGCCTCCTGTGATCCGAATGAAATTCAGGGTCCACCGGGTTATGGTCCTGCGAAAATGGTTGCTAGAACTGAGGTATTGCCTTATACCATTTTATTTGAAAATGATCCTGTGTTTGCAACCGTGCCTGCACAGCGGGTGGCGATATCCAAAAAGGTGTCCGATAAATATAATATTGGTTCTTTCCGGGTAAGTGATTTTGGATTCGGACCTTACACGTTCTCTGTTCCTGCTGGTTTGTCGCAATATACAAGTCGGATTGATTTGCCGGATTCTCTTGGTATCGATCTGAATATTACCGCAGGTATAGATATCGTAAACCGCGAATTAATCTGGGTATTACAAACGATTGATCCTGCCACAGGCCTGCCACCGGATGATGCTTTTGCCGGCTTCCTGCCTGTAAATGATTCAACAGGTATTGGTGAAGGGTTTGTAAATTATACCATCATGCCTGCGCTGAATGCACAAACCGGCGACAGCCTGAAAGCACTTGCAGAGATTGTATTTGATGTGAATGCACCAATTGTTACCAATGAAGCTCTGAATATTGTAGATGCTGTTGCTCCAACCTCTTCTGTACAGGCAAACGTTACCGTGGAATTCAATAGTTTGATTACTATGAATGTTCAGGTGGATGACGATGAGGGTGGCAGCGGGGTTCAATATTATGATATGTATGTGAGTGAAAATGGCGGGCCTTATTACCGGTTTGATAGCCTTGTAACAAGCAGTTCGGTTTCTTTTACAGGAGAAGCAGGAAATACCTATTGCTTCTACAGCATTGGCGTTGATAATGTAAATAATAGTGAACCTGATAAACAAACCTGCGAATTGAGTGTGCAACTCACTGGAGGATTATTGCCTGTAAGCTGGCTTCGTTTCAATGGCTGGCAACAACAGGAAGATGTCCTTCTGAAATGGGCCACTGCAAGTGAAGTCAATGCTAGTCATTTCATTATAGAACGATCTTCAGACGGCAACCGTTTTGAACCGGTAGAAAGGGTAAATGCTGTGGGTGGCATAAATACAGAAACGAATTACGGATTCACTGACAGCAAGGCTGCCTTGTTACCCACCAATCGGTTGTATTACAGACTTCGGAAAGTAGATGCCGATGGTAGTATCAGCTACTCGGTGACCATCAGTGTTCCGCTTTCAAAACAAGCGCCGGCCATTGTGGTACAGGCTTATCCCAACCCGTTTGCCAATAATCTGGTAGTGAATATCAGCACTGCTAGCACAACAGATAAGGTTCAGTATGTTCAACTACAAACCATCACCGGCAAAGTAGTGTACAGCAGGATAGTAAATCTGAGCGGCCCACAGGTAATTAATATAGATCGTTTGAACGGTCTTGCCAATGGAATTTATATCCTGAAAGTGGGTGTAAATAATCAAGTGGAAACCATTAAGGTGATCCATCAGTAATTGGAAAATGAAAAGGTGCTTAATGTTGAAAAATTTTCAGTATTAAGCACCTTTTTTAATTAGAAGTTTGATTCGATTTTCATGCATAACCCGTATTCATTTTTTCACAAAAAATATACATTATCATGTAATTCAATTCTTATCAATTCAATTATTTTTCTGAATACCAGTAATGGAAAAAAGGGTAGATTAAAAAGCGGATATGTCTAATAATAAATATGAGGTCGGTAGGCCTTTGGATTACCTGAATCCAAGTTCCACTGCTAGTTTGATAAGTCCAACAATTTTTTTTACTCCAAATTTTGCGAACAGATTAGTCCTGTGGGTTTCTACAGTTTTTTCGGAGATGTACAAACTTGCAGCAATTTCTCGGGTCGTTTTTTCCGCTAATAAAAGGGTTAGTATCTCCTTTTCTTTTGGGGTGAGCCGTGGCTTATCCAAAGGGTGTGCAACATGCAATGGAGAACGGTTTTGCGTAATAGACTTCCAAACAGATGGATGAACAAAATCTTCTCCATTCCATAAAGCATACAAAGCCTGTTTCATTTCTGTAAAACTTGCATTCTTTATCATATATTGGTGCGCCCCTGAATGTAGGGCAGACTGAATAATATCAGGGTCGTCATAGGATGAAAAGGCCATGATTTTTGATTCAGGTTGATTTTTTTGAATGTATTGGATGGCCAATCGCCCATCTTCTTCTCCCAACCGTAAATCTACTATGTACAATCCTTCTGGTAAAGGTTTTATTTGAAGTAAGGAAGAAATGCTTGTAATTATTTGTGGTGGACTCGTCCATAGCAGGGTTTTACATACATCTATTATACCATTTGCAATAAGTGGGTGATCGTCAATAATGAAAATATGTTCAGGTGCAGATATCATGTGATCACTTTGGTAAAGTAGAGAGATGAATTTGTACTGCGGTGCCTTTTTCAGGTGTCGTTTGCCAATTAATGGTTGCACCTATTAATTCCAAACGATTTTCTAAGGATTTTAAGCTGGTACTATCTTGAACAGCCTTATTATAATCAAATCCTTTGCCGTTGTCTTCTATGGTTATGGAATATTCCCTGTCTGCTTCCTGAAACTGAATAAATGCTTCGGTAGCTTCCGAATGTTTTAAAATATTTCCGGTTAATTCCTGCACTACCCGGAATAGCAGTAATTGAGTTTCAGTATTTAAATGCAAAGGGGTTGTTTCAAAAGGGAAGCGGGCAAAAAATTTGATATTTCTTGGTAATTCGTTAAGAAATTGTATGTGCTTTTCAAGGGTTTTAATCAATCCTAACTGCCTTATAGATTCTGGTGCTAGTTGATGGGCAAGATTTCTGCTGTCCTTTATCAATTGTTCAATTTGAAGGCTGGCAGCGTCCAAAACTACAGCAGGTTCCGTGCCGGGTTTTGAAAGCATCAATTTACATTGATATAACCCATTGCTTATGTTGTCATGAAGTTCCGCTGAAAGGCGCTGCCGTTCTTTTTCTTCTCCTTGAAGAAGTGCTTGCATTACCTCCTTTTCATGTTTGAGATGGTTTGCTTCCATCTTTTGCTTGTTGCGGCTGCGTTGGAGGTAAAACATAAGCAGGCCTGCGATGCTGAGTAAGGTAATCAAGCCGCTGAATAGCTGAATTTTGTTGCGCTGTTTTTGAATGGATAAGTTTTGTTCAGTGAGGCGTTGGTCTTTCTTAGCCGTTTCATATTTAATGAGCAAATTATTTACAATTTCTTTATTTAAAGCCCCTGCTACAGAATCCTGAAACCGGGTATAACGCAATTGATAATCATAGCCAAGTTTGTATTTACCCTGTTTTGCATAGGAACTTGAGAGGGTTCTGTAAAGAGTACCAAGGTAGCTGCCAAAACCTTGTGCCTCTGCATATTTTAGAGCAACAATACCATTGTTTACAGCTTCCGGAAAATTGCCCAGTCCTTCGTACGCTTCTGCCAAACCCAGATAAGTAAGTGCGAGGTAATAAGGCATTTTTATTTTTTCAGCTAGCTCTTGTGCAACGGTCAGGTATTTCACACCGGCATCATATTGCCCTTCACTATTGGCAATTTGGCCCAACTGCCGGTTTGCAAGCATAACACCTAATACATCGTTTCTCTGAGTGCTGATTGCAAGACCTTTTTGAGCAAATTCAATGGCCTTGGATACGCTACCTATTTGTTGCTCAGTTGTAGATAACAGCGTATATAAACTACCCAGGTAGGTTGAATCACCATATCGTAAAGTTGTGTTGAGCATATCCTTAAATTGTTCCTGTGCTTTTTCGTAATTGCGATGGCTAAGAAAAAGATTACCTACATTAAACCGAATGGTTGAAGCCTTAAGGCTATCATTTTTGGTTTCATAAATTTTTATAGCTTTTAGATAGTAAACAATGGCCGAATCCAGCTGATTGCCATAATGCAAAGTGGCACCTTTAATATTATAAAATACTTCAATATTTTCTGCTTTTCCTTTTTGGCAAAGTTCAATAGCATATTCAGAAAGGTTACGTGCACTGTCAATCATGCCTGCTGCCACAAGCCTTCTGGCATGAGAGGATAATGATTTGGATAATATGGCAGCATTGTTTTGCTGCAAGGCTCGCCTTTGCACATCTTTAAAAGTAGAAATAGCCAGAGATAAATCAGCCATAGTGTCTCCTTTTTGTAAGAGGGCAGAATCTTCAGGATTGGCAAGCAAAGGATTCATACAAGAGCATATCAGGCATAATATCAATTGGTATTTAATAAAAGTGTAATTCATGCGGGAAATAGGTGTTTTAAACAATAGAATTTTAGTAACTAAAGGAAAACCCTGATATACAAATAAAGGCAAAACCCTGAAATACCTTAGTGGTATGTGGAATAATTTTACATTATTATGAAAAAAAATTTTACACTTTTGTTTGTAAGTAGAATAAAAATTGTTTTGCTGGTAATATTGGGTATTGTTTTTAATTTAATTACGAAAGGACAACCCGGAAGTCCTGACCTCACATTTAATCCTACTGATACCGGAGCAATTAGCCAGGGTTTTTTGAGAACATCTGGTTCGGAAAGTAATATACGTACGATTATCCGTTTGCAAACCGGGAAGTATCTGGTTGGCGGTGATCAGATTACTTACAATGAATATCCAACGCAGTGCATTACAAGGCTTACAAATAATGGTGAAATTGATCCGTTATTCAGCACGGGGATTGGATTTCAACGACAAACAGGTCCTACTACTTTTGCAAATGGTGTCATTTATTGCCTTTATGAATTTGCGGATGGAAAAATACTGGTAGGAGGGCAGTTTGACCTTTACCGCGGCCAACCAGCAGGTGGTTTGATTCGACTTTTACCCAATGGAGACCCGGATCCTGCTTTTATATCAGGTACAGGTGCCAATAATATTGTTCGTGCCTTTATGCCGATGCCCGATGGTAAAGTGCTTGTAGGAGGTGATTTTACAGAATACAACGGTACAGCTTTTGGAAGGTTGGTTTTGATTCAGATAAACGGACAGCCTGATGTTAACTTTAACCATACTGGTGCTGGTGCCAATGGGGGAGTATTTGCTATTGATACATTAAGTTCTGGTGAAATAATTATTGGGGGTGCCTTTACCAATTATAATTCAACTTCCAAAAGAAGGCTGGCAAAGCTGGAGAAAAATGGAACACTTATAGCATCCTTTCCATCTGTTCAAGAACCCAATAATACAGTTACCACTGTTATTGTAGAGGAAAATGATAAAATAATGCTGGCTGGTAGTTTCAGTATTGTAGCAGGAGGTTCAGGATCTATACGACGCATAAATGGGGACGGCACCCTTGATCCTTCTTTTACTGCTGGTACCACAGCAAATTCAATTACAGAAACATTAATAAACTATGGTGCCGACCATTATTTTGCAGGAGGACAATTTACGGACTATGGGGGGCAGTCTTTTGACAGGATGGTCTTGCTTAAAAAATCAGATGGAACTCCTGAAACGACTTTTAATCAAAACAATATTGGTGTGAAAGTGGGAGGGAATATTCAGGCCTCAGTAAGTGCGTTTCCTCAAGGTGTCATAGCAGGTGGATCATTTTCTATTGTAAGTTCGGTAAATACGGGCAATATTTTCAAACTGGATCCCAATGGAAACCTGGATGGAACTTTTAATGCAGGTCATAGTTTTTATGCAGGTGTTATTGGAAGCATATCTCCCTTTTCATCAGGAGCAAGAGTGCTGCGTATGATAAAGCAGCAAGATGGAAAAATATTGGTTGCAGGACAATTTAGCAGATACTTTGATAAAATTACCCGATGTATAGTTCGCCTTAATCCAAATGGTACTTTTGACGAAACTTTTCAAACCGGGTTACCGGGTGCCGATCATGAGATTCTGGATATGGCCTTGCAAACTGACGGTAAAATTGTGATAGTTGGCAGGTTTTCCAGTGTAAATGGCCTGTCAAGAACCCGGATTGCCAGGTTAAATGCAGATGGTAGTCTCGATGAAAATTTTATTCCGGATGGCTGGTCTCCGGTTACAAACGCCGGGGTAAATGCAGTAGCCATAGCGCCCGATGGCTCCATTTATATAGGAGGCTCCTTTACCTCATATTTTACCAATGGGGCATTTTCGACTGCCTATAAAAGGTTATTCAGATTGAATCCAGATGGCAAGCTTGATGAATCATTTGTTCCTGCCAATATCAACTCGGGAACCATTCAGACATTACTGGTGCAATCAAACGGAAAAATAGTTATGGGTGGTAGTGGTCTTTTTGTAGATAATTCTAATTCTCTGGGGAATGTATTGCGATTTAACACAGACGGGAGTTTAGATAATAGCTTTAATAACGGGCAACAAACAATTCCATCAAATGCTTCGGTGGCAAGAATAAAATTCAATAAGGATAGTACTCAAATTTTAATTGCCGGTAGTTTTAGTACTTATGGTGGTGTTCCTTCATCTGGATTAACACGTGTAGACAAAGATGGTAATCGCGATCCTGATTTTGGAAGGGTATCACTTGTCAATGCCGTTGATATGGAAGTACTACCCGATGGAAGAATTTTGGCAGTTGGGAATGTTCCGATAGCATCTCAGCCGGGAGGCAATATGTTATCTTCACTGCCAGGTGTAGCCCGTATTTCAGCAGATGGTATATTTGATACAGCATGGGCAAGTGGTGGTTTTCGGGCTAGAGGATCAACTTTAAGCAACAATGAAAATGCGAGTTCTACCATGTACGCTTGTGCATTGTCTGAAAACAGATTACTCATTGGGGGCGATTTTTACAAATACGGAGAAGTACCACGTACTGTAATAGCAGCAATAAATTTAGGTGAAATTACTACACCAGTTACCTGGCAATATTTTGAAGCTACGACCAAATCAAAAAATATCTTATTGCATTGGATTACTGGTAGTGAGCAAAATAATACAGGTTTTACCATTGAACGAAGCACGAATGGTATCCGCTTTGAATCTGTAGGTTTCGTGCCGGCGGCAGGCAATGGAAATAGTAATGTTGCGGTGCACTATCATTTTACAGATGCAGACCCCCGTGGTGCTATTTTTTATTATCGTTTAAAACAAACCGATAGCGACGGAGAGTTTAGTTATAGTGCAATTAGAAAAGTTTTCTTTGAAAATAACGCCAATATAAGGCTGTGGCCCAACCCAATGGTTTCAAAATCTTTACTTCAAATACCAGAAAACAGGTTTACTCATTATCAGATATTGGATCTTAATGGAAGGTTGGTACAGGTCGAAAAAATTGGCTCAACACAAAAGGATATTTATTTACAACGGGGAAACCTTACATCAGGCTTGTATTTGCTAAGGTTAATCGATGAAAATAAAGAAGTAAATTATACTTTAAAGCTTAGGGTACAATAAAAATATCTGTCTAAGAAATAGGGAGGTTTACATACATTCATTTTATGAATGCAAATAATGGTGTTTTCTATGGGTTGAAAAATTATCTTTACAATGCTAAAAAAAAATACATAAAAATGGATAATCATGCAGACCATTTCCCAAAATATAAATGAACTGCATAAATCCCCGGAAATTGGCATGTATCCAAACATGCATTAATATTGAGGTTCCGATTCCGATGGCTATAGGAACTTATTGACCTGTAAAAAAAGCAGGCCTTAGTCTGTGCACTAAAAAAAACATATATGAAAAAGAAAATGTTTGTTATCAGAAATCTTTTGGCATTTTTTGTCTGGGTAGTTATTTTGGCGTGTGGATCTGAAAATACCACCGAATATGGAGGGAATCAAACAAGTGACAAACCATTTAAAAAGCTGCTTTCGAGTCAAACCGAAAATATTTGCGATTGGATAAGTCCTGAAAAGATACAAACTCATTTTAAGCTCTCAGATGCAAAATATGACCCTCCACAAATTGCCGGTGGATTGTCTTTTCAGTGTACGCAAAGGGCAGCCAAAGATGGTTATGGTGTATTAATAACTTTTCATCTCAGGCCATTTGAAGACAAGGAAACCTATGAAGCCTCTCTGGAAGCTTCTCAATTTGTTGCACAACATCAAAAAATGAAAACCTTACCTATAGGAAAGTTTGCCACTATTAACCATAGTAATGTACCGGGAACAGAGCTTATTTCGAGCATCCTTCAAATTCATGGAAGTAGCTATACATTGGAACTAACCTCACAGTACCGGGGTATTATGAAGGAATCAGAAGTTGAAAAGGCACTTGTTTCTATTGCTAACGCATATGTTGAAAAGAATCCCTGATATATCAGAATCATACAGTATCCCTTTTTCTTTCTTGAAATATCAGTATAAAATGTTTATTCTGTTTTAGGATTGCCTTATAAAATAGAGAGGACTGTTGTAATTTTAATTGCATCTGTCCTCTCTATTTTATATAAATTTCGTCTCTTTAACTAAAGGGTTTTCGTTTGCCAACTACAAAGGCCACGCCGGAAAACAAAATTTATGCTCAGCTTGCCTTATTTAGCAGGCCCTAAATAGCAGCAAAGCATGTATCAATCGAATATGTCTTGCTACCATTGATTGGTCAAAATCAGGTTGATATCCTGAGTGGATCTATTTTCCATCTCATTTTCAGGAGTTCTTTTGAATGAAGTAAGTTTTTCATTCGGGAAATTTAATAATTTATTAGGACTTGGATTTTGTCCTGAACAAAGGCAAAAAAACAAACAAGTAAAACATTATTCTTTCTTTAGAAATATTGCTCAAGGGTTGAACCCGAAAATACATTTAATTCAATGACTACCAAATACTGGCAATGGCAATTAATACCAGGGCGGTTAAAAGCAACCATAAGCCACCTGCTACAATACCGGTAATGGCCCATCCTTCACCCCGGAGCTTAGGATTGTTTCTAAAGCGGCGCATAGATACAATGCCCATAATGCCTGCTGCTAAGCCTGCCGCCAATCCCAACGGGAAAAATAATAAACCCAGGGTAACAGCGCCAATTCCGGTAATGCCGGCAGCAAGCGCTAGTCCATCTGTCCTGTCATTTGCAGAGGAGCCACGGCGGGTCCACTTATCGTCTTTAGAAGAGTAGATAGCATCGCCATTGCTGTCTTTTATACTGAAAACATCTGCTTTGTCAACGATAATTTCCGGGTCTTCCGGTTTGTTGCATCGCTTGTATTTTATTTCATTCGTGCTAATCTGAATTAGATTCACTTCAAGTACTTCTCCATTTTTCAGGTACATGGTAAAGCAGGTACTATCAAAAGTCAAGGGGGGGGCTATCCTTTTTTTGGCTGTTTTCTTCCATGAATTCCTGAGAATAAACAAACCGGCTTTTTCCCATAAAGTCAGCTTTTTACCGGTTAAACTTTCAATTTCTTTATTGCTCATTTTCGCAATCGCTGTGTAATCATCTGCCAGGTTTTTAGGGTTTGTAACCTTGCCTGCTATCATTTGTTTGGATTCCGGTACAAAAGCTGCGCTGGCTGTAGGGGTAAAAAAACTGATATTCAATATAATGAGCAGGGTCATTATATACCGAAGAATGGAGTTAAGTTGTAAACAGTGGGTCATTTTTTTAAAATAAAAGGTTAGATGCGCAAAATACAGGATTGCGATCATCCAAATAATATTTTTTATTTTTTTTTACATGTTTAGTTCGTTTTTTTAAAGGTATGGTTCAACTTCAATTAGATATCTGCAAATCATACTATTTATCTGAGATTTCACTCTTTTCAATAAAAAAACCTGTCCGAAACACACGGACAGGTTTTTTTTGTTATTAAGATCAATTACACTTATTGTATCACACTTATCCGTTGAGAATGCATTTGCCCTTCAATATTTAGTTGTAAAATATACATTCCCGGAGGGGTTTGTCCTAATTGATAAACACCTCCATTGTTGGGGATGAATGCTTTTACAGTACGTCCCTGCATATCTATCAGGCGAAGTCCTTCTATCCTCTTGTCAGAAGTAACCCTGAAGTGATTGACCGCCGGATTGGGTGCTATTACTATATTGAAAGAAGCTTTTCTTTCGAGCAGGATGGTTGAAGAATATTTTTGGGATCCGTCAAAATCAACCTGCCTGAGCCGGTAATAGCTTTTTGCCGTTGGCGACTTATCTAAAAAGCGGTAGGTTATAGAAGCATTGCTGTTTCCATTGGCCGCTTTCGTTGGCACAAATTCAAGGGTAGTAAATTCCCTTCCATCGGAGCTTCGTTCTACGTAAAAGCCTCTGTTGTTGATTTCAGTTGCGGTAATCCAATTCAATTCATTACCCGAAGGGACCGATGCACCTGTGAACGAAGTAATTGTAACAGGTACCGGTGTGGAGAAAGTAATGGAAGCTTCCTCCTGAGGTGTTTTAATTTCAATATTACCGACTTTGTCTGTAGCTCTTGAATAGAATC
The DNA here is from genome assembly GCA_041739485.1 of Chitinophagaceae bacterium. GTDB lineage: Bacteria > Bacteroidota > Bacteroidia > Chitinophagales > Chitinophagaceae > Phnomibacter. The sequence goes on along the minus strand of JBGSNV010000338.1, from coordinate 2,771 downwards.
TGTAAATGGTATTTCTGAATCCCGTAAATAAAATGGAATCATTTCTTGTGAAGCCGAGCAAACTATATGGCCCGCCATTTTCAGATAAATATATCTCGTAAAGCCTTACTCCGCTAGAGGGATCCACTCCCTGAAGATGAATGAAAGCCGAAGTATCTGAAACATGTGTCAATTCAAGTACCTGTGAGTTAGGCCGGTTTCTGTCAATAGTATTACTCCAAACCGGTGTTATTATAGCTTCATTTTCATCAAAAATGATGGACGCTTTATTTGCCAAAACAGTTCCATCCGGTAAGTCATCTTTCATATTCACTGCGAAACTGAAACTACCTTCCCCTTCTGGGCTTGAGAGGTTGGGTGGTAAAAATCCAAGCAATGGATTCTCAGGTTCCACCCCGGTAAGCTTATCAATCGTTTTAAATTGAACAGTTACTACTCCGGTTGCTGTATCAATTTCCACACTAAACCTAACACTCAAATCATCATCCCATGAAACATCGTTTACGAAATCTATGGCATCCATTGGTAACAGATATTCTTTTTCAGCGATAGTGTAACCTATTGCTCTGAACGTACTCAAGTCGAAAACTGATTTATCAAGCGTGTCAACAATAGTAACTACCTGTGCAGGTAAGGTGGCAGAATCCAGATTTTCGAAGAATATGGTATAGTTCGCAATTTTATCAACTCCATTTATAAACCTTTGAGTTCCGTATCCTGCAGGACCTGATTTTGTATTGGGATCCCAAGATGTTCTTACGTCTACTTTCTTTTCTTTTTCCTCCTTTGGCTCTTCTGCACAGGCATCTTTTAATAAGGCATAATTCAAATCCAAATTTGATCCAAGTATTGCCAAATCAGACAGTATGTCTACAACTTCAACTACCACACCGGGTGCTACTCCTGCCGCTAACAAAGCTTCTCCGGCACAGTTTTTTGTAACGCCGCCCACTGTTTTTGCTATCCCGGCTGCCGGTGGTGGTCCATTGCCGAGTAAATAACTTACTCCTGAGTAAAGAAATGAACCTGCTGCGCGTACTGCACTTACGGCGCAATCTGCAATAGGAATAGCGGAAATACCATCTGCAAGTAAATCAAATACTAGTTTCACCTTAGCGCCATTGCAGGGGTCAAACCAACCTTTATATCCCGAACCTGATGCCGGACCAGAGACCCACGCTTGGATTGGATCTGTTCCTACACCTGATTTTACCCGGAACGACAAATCCCGATAACCTCCTGGCGGTATTCCGGCTATGTATAGTCCATACAAATTACCATTAATAGCATATCCCATAGATTTTGTTACCGGTCGGAATATTTTAAGGGTATCAATGGTTTCATCGGGGTCCCCTGCGTCGTATATGCTATAAACCGAATCCATAAATTCTACTTCCATGTAATTTGGAAATAAGGCATAAACTTCCACCAAACCTGCCATGGTATTCCCCTCATTATTTACACGAACTTTATATACCGTGGCTCTGTTGGCTCTTAAAATATCACTACCTATTATTTCAATTTTTAACTTATCTATTCCGGGTTGGATCGTATAGCCTTCGGGAATTTCATATGTCGTATCACCTGTAGCAATTTCAACATTGTAGATTCCTGGTGGCGCATCGTGAAGGTCAATAAAGGCTGAAAGCTGATTACCCCGGTCACTTACATTTGATATAGTATCTGTGAAAGTTTCACCCTGACCAATAATGCTTACCCGCGTTCCTGGCAAAAATCCTCCACCATAGGCTGTAAATTCAATATTTCCCGGTCCGCTGCTATTTGGGGCGTACCTATCCAGGCCTTGAACAACTAGACTGGTTGAAGCAGTATCCCGGAATACACAAAAGGCATTTTCCACAATTAATTGTATATCATAAGTCCCTGCTCCATAACTTTTCAGCTCAGGTCCCTCCAGGGCGCTAAGTGTATTATCTCCAAGATCCCAGCGGTATTTTCCCCCATTTTTGCTGAGATTTGAAAACTCAAATAACCCGGATCTTTTTATGGAAGTGAAATCAGCCACCGGTTGCCTATCTATAAAATAGGGGGTAACCTCGTATGACCAACAGCCGGTGCTTATAAGCCTGAGGTAAAGGGTATCGAATGTTGCGCAATCAAATCGAAGGGTGTCTTCAAAGTAAGTATTTGCTGGTAACGAACTGCTACCACCAAGATACTTTGCTGCTACCTGTGCATTGGTATTGCGCTTTTCATAAATATATCCATACAAATAGGCATTGCCAAAACTGGTATTCCGGGCTTTGATAATATAGCCTAGCGTACCTTTAGATGGGACAGCTGTTACAAAATAGTCATTGGCATCATCCACTCCTGCCGATAGATACCCAATGTTTTCAGTAACTGTAGTACCAATTGGCAAAGGGCTTGCCTGCGTAATACCTCCGTTTTCATCGGCTTCGGGTGTTGTGCTGCTGATTATATCGTATTGCCACTCATATTGCCATGCACTTGTGGAGGCAATGCGATGATAAAAGGAATCTATTGCACGGCAAGAAACATATACTGTATCTGTCACGGTAGTTCCGGGTGGGTTGCTTGTTCCTTTTACATATCCGGCAAATATCTGCCCGCTTAATTTGCGGCCATCATACCCATAGTGATATAAATATCCATTGGTGGAACCCATATTGGTGCCTTTAATGATGATTCTCAATGTGCCATAAACTGGAAGGGATGCTGCAAAATAATCATCATTATCGGTTATACCCCCTTGTATATACCCGATATTGCCTTCCACCAATTCATTG
>JBGSNV010000337.1:0-4427 GCA_041739485.1 Chitinophagaceae bacterium | reverse complement strand
CAAAGTTACCAAAAATTGGTAAATATGCAAGGATTGCTGTCTTGGAGTGTTGGGTTATATTTTCAGGTTTTTTCAGGATTGCGGCTTAGTAAAATTGACCTCAACATGTCAATGTTAGCCTTTGGTAAAAATGTAACTTGGTACATTTCTATAGCCTTACCTTGCTTTAACTCTGTTGTTCCAATCTTCATGTTCTAATTTGTCAAAGAGACCAATGGTTTAAATGGATACTAAAGTTAGTAGATAAAATCCCACCTGACTAACTTAATTTTGCTATTTCGGGCAGTTATTGATTTTCCTGTTTTTAGTTCCAAATATTTTTGTCAAATTATCCTCGCATGCCTGAATACCTATAAATTATATACACTCCTTAAAAAGGGAAATGAGCCATAAGTTATAACCCTTACTTATACTCTCCATACACTTTCCGCAGTACATCCGATATCTCGCCAAGGGTGCATTTAGCCTCCACGGCTTCTATTACAAGCGGCATCAGGTTGCTCCCATCGGTGGCTGCATTTTCTATGGCCTGCAGGCATTGGGTTACTACATCTGCCGAACGATTGGCACGAAGCGTGACTAACTTCGCCGATTGAATATCGCGGATACTATCGTCGATCTTAAACGGAGGCACGGGACTTTCGTGTGCAACGGTGAACTTATTGACGCCAACGATGATCTTGGCTTCGTTTTCAATCTGTCGTTGATATTCATAAGCACTTCGTGCAATTTCATCCTGTATAAATCCTTCTTCAATTGCTGCAACGCTGCCGCCCATCGCATCTATTTTACCAATCAGTTCCCAGGCTTTGGCTTCCACTTCGTTGGTCAGATTTTCTACAAAGTAACTACCTGCAAGCGGGTCAACGGTATCTACCGCACCGCTTTCAAAACTAATAATCTGTTGGGTTCGCAGCGCAATCCTTGCTGCTTCTTCGGTAGGCAGGCTCAGTGCTTCATCGTATCCGTTGGTATGCAGACTTTGGGTGCCGCCCAATACTGCTGCAAGGCTCTGAAGGGTTACCCGGGCTATATTGTTGAGGGGCTGTTGTGCAGTAAGCGTGCTGCCACCGGTTTGTGTATGAAAACGCAACATCAGCGCTTTGGGATCCGTGGCACCGAGTTCCTGCATCATTTTGGCCCACATCCGTCTTGCTGCCCGGAACTTCGCCACTTCTTCAAAAAGATTGTTGTGGGCGTTGAAGAAAAACGAAAGTCTTTTGCCAAATACATTGATGTCAAGTCCCTTGGCAAGGGCAGCCTGCACATAGGCCTTCCCGTTACTCAGGGTAAAGGCAATTTCCTGCACGGCGGTACTGCCTGCTTCGCGAATATGGTATCCGCTGATGGAGATGGTATTCCATTTAGGCAATTCGCGGCTGCACCATTCAAATATATCGGTAATGATGCGCATGCTTGGTTTGGGCGGGTAGATATAAGTGCCTCTTGCCGCATACTCTTTTAGAATATCGTTTTGAATGGTTCCTGCAATTTTTTTGAGATCGGCACCCTGCTTTTTGGCAAGTGCCACGTAAAAGCTGAGCAGGATGAATCCGGTGGCATTTATGGTCATGGAAGTGCTTACTTTTTCGAGCGAGATATCTTTAAAAAGAATCTCCATGTCCTCTATGCTGTCAATGGCCACGCCCACTTTACCCACTTCGCCCTCGGATAGTGCATGATCGCTATCATATCCTATTTGTGTGGGCAGGTCAAAGGCCACGCTCAACCCCATAACGCCTTGCCCTAGCAGGTAATGATATCGTTTGTTGCTTTCTTCGGCAGTGCTGAATCCGGCATATTGCCGCATCGTCCACATTTTGCCCCGGTACATATCGGGTTGCACCCCGCGGGTGTAGGGAAATTCCCCCGGCTGCCCGAGTTGGGTTTGCGGGTTCCACTCGCTAAGTGTCTGCGGACCGTAGAGCGGGTCTATTTCAATACCCGAGTCTGTATATATTTTTTTATGGTTCATAAGATCAGCTTTTCGATGTTCCCCATCGGTTATAATATTTGTTGTACTTCGTATTGCAGCGCCTCGAGTATTTTTTGATTGAGGGTGGAGTTGGGGTTGTTGGCCTCAAATTGCACCAATTGGCGGCTTAGATCAATTGCTGCGGTATCGGGGGGCATATTGGCGGCAATCTGATTGATGATGTAACAGTTTTGGTCTTTCATTTTGGTGAGGGCATCCCATATTTCCTTTTTTACATACAACTGTTGGGTAATATTGTGTTCAAACTCTTCGCGAATGGTAGCTAGTAAACTTTGCTGAAGGGCAATCGATGATTGTCCGGAAAGGTTGAACCGGCCGGCGAGATTGCTGAGCTTGTTCCGCTCGGTAAACAAGGTGAGCCTTTCATAGGCGGCCAACGAAAGCGGATTTTTTTTATCACCACCTCTTTTTTCCAGTTGATCTTCAAACTCCTGAAATTTTCGTTGGGCATAAAAAAGGTAAGCGGCGAAAAGGCCGATGAGCAGGGCAATTATGATACCCATAATGATTTCGGTAAGCGACATATCCATGCGGCTAAGGTACGGGCTCCACCGACAAAAAGGGCAATGAAAATCAACCGGGAACATCCTTTTCGATTCCGGTAATAAAATGCTAAGAAAAAGAGGATGGCGTCTTAATTCCGGGATTTGTTTGGTAAATTTGCAAATTAAATGCAGGAAATCACTATGGAAAATATAGCCACTTTACCGGTACAGTTTACAGAAGGAGCCATCCGCGAAATCAAGCGACTGATTCAGGAAGATGAATCTTCCCGGGGAAAAGTTTTACGGGTAGGAGTAAAGGGCGGCGGTTGCAGCGGTATGACCTATGTACTGAATTTTGACGGGCAACAACCCGGCGATTTGTCTTTTGAAACCGATGGCTTTACCTTTATCATGGACCCTTCTCATGAAATGTATCTGTACAATATGGAAATCCATTTCGAGGGCGGTTTAAACAGCCGCGGGTTTACTTTCAACAATCCCAACGCCAGCAAAACCTGTGGTTGCGGTACAAGTTTCGCAGTTTAATAGCCGGTTTCCTTATTATTTCCAGTAAGCCAGCCAGTCAAGGATCCGGCTTGTATATCCATACTCATTGTCGAACCAGGCGAATATTTTTGCCTGTTGCCCTACCACAGAAATCAACGGACCCTCAATCGTGCTGCTGTGGGTATTTCCTTTTATATCCAGCGATACCAGCGGTTCATCGGTATAGCTTATCACATCTTTATATTGTCCGTTTGCTCCCTGCTGAAAAGCTTCCTGCAGGCTTTCTCCTGATACTTTCCGGTTGAATTGAATGGTGAAGTCACCGAGTGCACCGTTTGAAACCGGGATCCTGGTACTGATAGCTGCTACCTTTCCATTCAGTTCGGGGAGCAATCGCTCCAGCGATTCGGCAAGATCTATTTCTACCGGTATAATGCTTTCTGCAGCGGCGCGGCCTCGCCGGTATTGTTTATGCGGTGCATCTACCAGTTGCTGCCGGCTTGTATAGCTGTGTAAAAAATGGATTTGTGCACTTTCCATTCCAAGCGGTTTCAGGATATCGAGAATTGGGACGGAGCAATTGGTCATACAACCGCCGGGCGAAAGAATATCGAGGGTAGGGGGGATCTCTTTTTGGTTGAAGCCATATATAAATAAAGGGATATCGTCGGAACCGGTGGTGCTCAGTAGTACTTTTTTGGCACCCGCCTGCAAGTGTAAGCCCGCAAGGGTGCGGGTCGAAAAGCTACCAGTGCATTCAATGACCACATCAACTTCAAGGTCTTTCCAGGGAAGCTGCAACGGATCGGGTTGTTGAAACACAGGTATTTTTGCTGTGGCGGTATGCAGATGCCCGTTTGTATAGGTAGCGGTTTCGGGGAAAGTACCATATACAGAGTCGTAACGAAACAGATAAGTCAGATTTTCAGGACTCATTAAATCATTAATCGCTACCACTTCTGTTTCCGGCATTTGTACCAGTCTTCTCAACAGCAATCGTCCTATCCTTCCAAGCCCGTTAATCGCTACACGCATATATTAGTTCCCCTTTCTATGGCTGTAAAAGGCCAAAGATAGCGGGCGGTCTGTTTTTTAGGAAAAAAATTATGGATATATCAGGTATTCCTCCTACTTTTGCAGCCCCAAAAAGTTCTTTTAAGATATCATTTTTATAATTGTCCAACAAATGTGTCAGGTCGCTTCGAAAGAAGTCGTATTTGGCCGGGGCAAAATAAGAGGATATTCCATTGGAATTGGGAGTTGTAGCGGCAGTTTGTTCATTGACAAATCTGTGACAGCCACAACGTTAACACCAAAAATTTTTTTAGAATGGCAAAAGAAATCACCGGCTATGTGAAGCTCCAGTGTAAAGGAGGACAAGCCAATCCAGCGCCCCCTATTGGACCTGCTCTAGGTTCTAAGGGCCTGAACATCATGGA
>JBGSNV010000318.1:0-6462 GCA_041739485.1 Chitinophagaceae bacterium | reverse complement strand
AATTTCTTTCCCGCTACAAAGGGTTTCTAAAAAAATACCACCTTGTGGCGGAGGCGTATATACAATCTTCAGCAATTGAAAAACTTTTGAGGAGTCTTGTGAAAGTGCAAAAATCGAACAAAGCATCCTAATGACAATGCTTTATTTTTGTAAGCAATTGAATCTATTATGGAAAAAAGAATTATTCAAACAGACAATGCCCCGGCACCAATAGGACCTTACAATCAGGCGATCCGGAATGGAGCGATGCTTTTTGCAAGCGGTCAGATTGCTTTGGTACCCGGAACTGATGAGTTGAACATGGCAACCCTGACGGATGAAGCCCATCAGGTGATGAAAAATATCGGAGCAGTATTAAGGGCTTCCGGGCTTGACTTTTCACATGTGGTAAAGACCACTATTTTCCTTTCGGATATGTCACTTTTCAAAGAAGTGAATGAAATCTATGGTTCCTATTTTTCAGGGGATTATCCTGCCCGGGAAACCGTTGCGGTAAAAGGGCTACCCAGAAATGTAAACGTTGAGATTTCGGTTATAGCGGTAGGTTAGGCAACATGAAAAGACTCCTGACGGGGTCTTTTCATTTAATCCTGTCCCGCTATCGCAAGTAGGGGTAAAGTGGTATGAAAGGCCATTCTTCGGGTAGCACTCGGCCTGAAAATTCTTTCCCAAAATCCTCTTTTGTAGGTTACCATGCAAAGAATGCCAATGCCTTTGCGATTGCAATAATCCTGTATATCGTTTTCAAAATCCTCCCCTAAAATGATTTCGCTCTCTATTTGGGTAGCCGGGAATGCCAGCCGAAGATTTTCAGTATACCTCTCAAGCCCTTCTTTTTTGGCTATTCTTATACTTTCAGATTCGTTTTCGTTTAGAAACATCACGGTTTTTAATGCGATATTAAAATCCTTTGCCAGATTGGCCGCGATGCTAAGCGTATCCGTATCCTGATTCAACTCATCTACAGCTAAAACAATTGAATGGGGCTCTTCACCTTGATAGCCCTTGGGGATTGCAAGTACCGGAGCATTACTGCCGGAAATGATTGCTGCTGCCACACTACCGACCAATACCGCTGCAAGTCCGCTTGCTCCCTGCGTTCCCATTACAATTAAATCGATATTATTTTCTTTTGCATACCTGATCAAAACAGCTTCTGTAGCCCCTGTAAAAAGCAATTCTTCAATAAGTACATTGGGTTTCAGTTCTCTTCCTTCTTCGGCAAGCTGCAGCAACATCGCTCTTTTCTTTTGCTCCTGCTCCTCATTCCATGCCTCCCGCAAAGACTTACGATCAATGAATGTACTTTCCAAAAGAGCAAAGGCATGTATCAGGTAAATTTTTGCACCTGTGCTGTGGGCAATATTAATTGCATAGTGAAAGGCCTTCTTTGCATTGCTGCTAAAATCTGTGGGAACCATTATATTTTTCATAGAAATCCATTTAATCGTTTTCAGGAGCAACCTGTTCCATTTTTTGTCTAATTAACTGCGTATGCAATTTAATCTATTTTAGACAACCATTTTTAAAAACAGGGATGAATTCTGAGGAAGAGAAAAGCAATTGGAGAAAACTTTAATTCAGTGGTTAGAAGTTCAGTGAGCGTAATAATCAGCCTTGGTTTTTGCGACAACGGGTACCGTTACCAAAGGAAGGTTTTTGCAGATTTTAGTATATTTGTTGGTAAACATTATATTTTTTTGTGTAAACTATAGCTAAAACCCCCATAAAATGTCTTTTTACCGTGCCGATTCCTTTTCCGGATTACAAGATCAATTATTTGATATTTGTATCATAGGTGGTGGGGCCACCGGAGCTGGTTGTGCACTGGATGCAGCAAGCAGGGGATACAAAGTACTGCTTGTAGAACGGGATGATTTTGGGGGAGCTACCTCAAGCAAAAGCACCAAGTTGATTCATGGCGGGGTTCGCTATCTGGAGCAGGCTGTAAAAAAACTCAGTCTGGAGCAATACCGCATGGTAAAAAAGGCATTGCAAGAAAGAAGCACCTTGCTTAAGATTGCCCCGCATATTACCAAACCCTTACAATTGATTACTCCATGTCGTACCTGGATTGAAGGGGCCTACTATTATATTGGTTTAAAGATGTACGACTGGATCAGCGGGCGTACCAATCTGGGCGGAAGCGAATTATTGGGAAAAAAAAAGGCGGTAGAGCGGATTCCTACTTTACGGCAAAATCATTTGTTCAACGCTGTCTTGTATTATGATGGGCAGCTTGATGATCTTCGCTTTAATCTGGCTTTGATACAAACTGCTATTCAGAAAGGTGCAATTTGCCTCAATCATACCTCTTTGAAGACTTTTACCCATGATGATCAAGGTAAAATAAAAGAATTCAGTATCATAGATGAATTATCCGGAAAGCATTATAAGGCCCGGGCCCGGGTCATTGTCAATGCTACCGGGCCCTTTGCAGATCGTATCCGGTTGATGGCTAATCCGGTTTTAAAACCAAGGATGCGGGTAAGTAAAGGAGTACATATTTTACTCCCCAAATCCATGATGAGCAGCAACAGTGCCTTGCTGATTCCTCAAACCCGCGATGGTCGGGTGCTTTTTGCTATCCCTTACCAAAAGCATTTACTGGTAGGTACCACCGATGACGAGACCGAGCTTACAGAAGAAGATTTCGGACCAACCAGTGAGGAGGTAAATTATCTGCTGGAATATATCAATGAATATCTTGATGTAAAAGCGACCCCTGCCGATGTAGGTGCAGGTTTTGGCGGATTAAGACCCCTTGTGATGAAAGGAGATGGCAATACCAAAGATCTGGTAAGAGACCATGAAGTAGAGTATGATGCGCTAAGCGGCTTGATAAGCATATTGGGGGGAAAGTGGACCACTTACCGGCTTATGGCAAAAGATACCATTGATGCTGCCGAAGAACAACTGGGTACCAACAAAGCCTGTATCACCCAAAATATACCGCTTGTTGGCAGTCAGCATTTTACCCGCAACACCGCTATTGAACTACAAAAGGAATCAGGGTGGGACCATGAGGTTGTTAAACATCTGATTAGTAAATATGGGGATTTGAGCCATAAAATAGCCTTGCTCATTCAGGAACAGCCCGCCTTAAGAGAAAGAATTTTATCGGGGATGCCTTATACCTGGGCTGAACTGCATTATGTGGTAAACGAGGAAATGGCTTACACAGTAAAAGATATCTTGTGCAGGCGATGGGGTACCCAACTGGCCGACTGGATACAAACCCTGAGCCTGATTGACCCTGTAGGCGTTTTTCTTTCAGAGAAATACCAATGGTCGGAAGCTGATAAGGATACCTATATTGAAGGGTACCGAAATGAACTACTGCGCATGAAGGAAACGATGCAGAAAGTTTGATCGTTATAATTCTTTCCTAAGCCGGGCTACGGGAATATTAAGCCCTTCGCGATATTTAGCCACGGTTCTGCGGGCAATATTGTATCCCTTTTCGTTCAGCATTTCAGTAAGTGCATCATCACTCAGAGGCTTTTGCTTGTCTTCCGCCTCTATCATGTCGCTCAGAATGCGCTTTACTTCCCGGGTACTTACTTCTTCACCGCTATCGGTACTCATGCTTTCGCTGAAAAAATATTTAAGCAGAAAGGTACCAAACTCAGTTTGTACATATTTGCTGTTTGCCACCCTGCTTACAGTACTGATATCAAGGTTGGTTTTTTCAGCAATGTCTTTCAAGATCATAGGCCGGAGGGTCGTTTCGTCTCCGGTAGTAAAAAATTCCTGCTGATGAACAAGAATGGCAATCATGGTATTGTAAAGAGTCTGTTGTCTTTGCTTGATGATATCAATAAACCATTTGGCGGCATCAATTTTTTGTTTGATAAAAAGAACGGCTTCTTTCTGTCGCTTATCTTTTTTACTGCCTTTATCGTAATCCCGGAGCATTTCTTTATACCCGTCGCTTACCCTTAAATCCGGGGCATTTCTTGTATTAAGAGTTAATTCCAGTTCGCCGCCATTGTTAATGACATAGAAATCAGGAATTACATAGGCTTCACCCACGTTTTCTCCGGTGATCTGACCTCCGGGTCTTGGATTGAGTTTTAAGATCTGCTGAATAATTTCCTTCAGTTCTTCATCATCAATACCGACACTCTTCTCAATTTTATCGTAATGTTTCTTGCTGAATTCTTCGAAATAATCCGTGATGATCAGAAGGGCCTTTTCAACCGGTTTGCCTTCTTTGAGCTGTCTTTTCAGTTGAATGTAAAGGCATTCCTGCAGATCGCGGGCACACACTCCCGGCGGATCAAAATGCTGAATGATGCTGATGAGTTTTCTCACCTCTTCTTCTTTGGCAAATACACCCTGACGAAAAGCAAGGTCATCTACTATGGAAGCTACTTCCCTGCGCAAATAGCCATCTTCGTCAATACTTCCTACTATTTGTTCTGCAACTTTTCGGTTGTTTTCATTTAGATCGAGCATGCTTAACTGATCGATCAGCATGTCGTGAAAGCTGTTTTCCACCTTATACGGGAGCGCCATTTTATCGTCAAGCTCGGGATAATTATCGTCTTTCAGGCGGTATTCTGCTACATCATCGTTATCTGCATAGTCATTTATTTCCCAATTATCAAGTCCGGAGGATTCCATATAATCCTCGCTATCCGATTCTGATGCGTTATCAGGCAGTTCCTGCGTATCTGTTTCTTCTCCATCACTTTCCGAAGAAAGTTCAAGTGCCGGATTTTCTTCTATTTCTTCCTTTATCCTTTCGTCGAGCAAGGCAGTGGGTACCTGAAGCAACTTCATTAGCTGTATTTGCTGAGGAAGTAGTTTAAGTAGCTGCTTTTGCTGTAATGATTGTGATAATGCCATATTCTTTTAACGTCTCTGGTAATCAACAAACCGGAATGGATACAATCGTTTTCTTATCTTTATTCTATGATAAAAGAGAAACCATCTGCTTTTTACAGGTTTGGAGTCCTGTTTTTCATTTTTCACTTTATTGTCATATCACAGGGATCGGGACAATTTACATTTGATTTCAAACCCAAAGCCTACCCGTTACAAAAAATTAATAAAGCCTTTTCATTAGACTCCGTTTATAAAAGATCAAACCTGTTCCCAATGGATTCTTTTTTGAAACTCAATGTATCTTCGAAATCTGAAACTTCTTTTCCAGTAAATCCTTTTGACCCTTCCTATTCTTTTCAGAATCTTGGCTGGTTTTGTAAAACCGAGTGGAAATTCCAGAAAATAAGTAAGATTCCTTTGTTTCTGCGTCTTGGCAGTAAAACTCAAACAGATTTTCTGGAAGGAAAATTGCGTTGAATGAAAAAAAATTATAGCGAAAAATCCTTTTTCATCTGGTCAATGCAAGCCTGAAGGGTTGTTGTAATGGTTTCAACTTTGCCTGGAATACTTTCTGTATCACTTGCCGATTTTCCCTGCATCTCCACCTCCCGGATAATGGACTTGAGTGAATCGATTCCCATAGAGTCGATGGTGGGTTTTATTTTATGTGCCAGTCCGCCTACTTCTACCCAATTACCGGCCAGAGTAGCTGTTTTCATTTGGGTAATAATTTCCGGAACGGTATCCACAAAAAGTTGGACCATCATGGTTAGGAAGGATTTATCCCCGCCCCCCATTTCTTTAAGCATATTCAGATTATAAATCATATCAGTGGTTTTATCGATTTTTTGTATTTTTTTAAATGTATCACTGGGGTTCTTACTTGTATTTGGGGCAGCATGCCCGTAATTATTTTCTCCAAGTGCTGTTTCAATACTTTTAAACAGGCCGAATTCTGAATATGGTTTGGTTAAGTATCCGTTCATTCCTGCAGCCCTGTATTTTTTATCATCGTTTCTCAGAGCATTTGCTGTAAGTGCAATGATAGGAATTTCGCGCTTCTGAGGAGCTTCCATTTTTCGAATGATACCCGTTGCCTTTATTCCATCTAGTACCGGCATCTGAATATCCATAAGCAATACATCGAAATCCTCCTCCTGCAAAGCAGCCACCACCTCTTCTCCATTCGAAACCACCTTCACAATACACTCCCATGAAGTTAAGATATGTTTTACCAAAAATTGATTAATGGTTACATCTTCAGCCACAAGAACCCGGGTCCCCTGCAATTGCTTTTTGTTGATATGCTCTCTTTTTTGTTCATCTTCCTGTTGTACCGGATTTACCCTTTCATAAGGCACTTCAAGAATGAAAGTTGATCCTACGCCCTGTATGCTTTCGGCAAACAATTTGCCTCCCTGCATTTCCGCAAGACTTCTGCTGATAGCAAGCCCTAATCCGGAACCACCGTATTTTCGGGCTATATCACTTTTCTCCTGAACATATGGCTCAAAAATACCCGGTAAGTTATCAGGGTGTATGCCAATACCGGTATCTTCTACACGAATGGTAATAATTTGTTGTTCAATGGATTTTCGATCAATGGAAATGTAGATAATCACCCCCCCG
>JBGSNV010000283.1:0-6336 GCA_041739485.1 Chitinophagaceae bacterium | reverse complement strand
CTTTCAAAGATGTAAATGGAAGGATTGTGGTGGCCAACCGCAATGTTGTGGTAACCGGGGTAAAAGCCAATGTGGGAACTTTTACTACCGTGAGTCCGCAGATACCCCTGATGGTATTGCACGATCCGCCGGGCGACAATAGTTCGAGTACCTGGGAAACCACCAACAGCAGTCAGTTTGCCAGTCGTTTTTATGCTGCACAGGCTAGCAATATTCAGCCCTGGATACAGGTGAAATTGGGAGCAAAATTTGCCGCAGGATTGTTTATTACGACGGAATCGAGTATTTATGGACAAATAAAAGGTTCAGTAGACCTTGTTGAAAAACAAAACAATGCTTCTGAAACGATTCTGACCGCTTCAACCACTCAAAATTTTTCTACCTCTAATAATGCTTTGGTGGTGGGTAGTGATGGCGATGTATTTATGGGGGCAGCGCTCAACCTGCTTTATTCGGTAGCGAATGAGGTAGTGTTTACCCCGCCTTGTACTTTTACAGTAGAGAAAAAACTCATTGTTGCCAATAATGGATTTGCCACCACGTATATTTTTTCTGAAAATCATATCCGCAATAGCCTGATACCGGGTTTAAGAAACCTGAGCAACAACCCCACCAATACGCCTGCCCAAACTGCTGAGTATATCAATCAGATTAAAGTATGGGAACAAACACTTGCCAATAATGATGCCAATAAGGCCCGGGCTATTTTCGATCAGAATATTTCATTCGATGGAGCAGCCGGACCGATTACAAGATCTACCACTACCTCTTCCTCCAAAATAAATACCGTTCAGTTTGACATGGCCATCAATACCGAAGTAGCAGTGGAACTTGGATTTGAAATTGGCGGAGCAGGTGTTTCAGGAGGCGTAAATGTTGGGTTTAAAATGGAAACCGGTGAGAGCCGAACCAATACCACCTTGCAAAGTACCACGATTAGTTATACACTCGATGATGATGATAACGGAGATTTCTATTCTGTGGATGTGAAAAAAGATCCGGTTTATAATACACCTGTTTTTCAATTGATAGCCGGAACGGCAAGTTGCCCCAACGAACCGGGTGCACAACCCCGCGATGAGGCACAAATTGCCTGTCTTGAACCTGTTAAGACAAATATTCCTGCCAATGGCGAAGCAGAGTTTTCCTTAACACTGACCAATCTGAGTCAGAGCAACGAAAATCGTACCTACACGGTTTCCTTTGATCAGTCAAGCAATCCTAACGGTGCTTCCGTTTTTCTGGGCAACAGAAATAACACCTTAAATGCGCCGGTTTACATAAGGGCCGATTATGGTGAAAATGTAAATATTCCGGTCTTTGTAAGACGGGGTGTTTCCAATGTATTTTCTTACGAAGGATTGCGTATCCGGGTAACGGATAGTTGCTTTGGCAGCTTCGAAAAAACGGTAAGGGTATCTGCCTTTTTTAATACTACTTGTAGTTCGGTTACTTTATCCGCTCCTGAAGACGGCTGGATTCTCAATCAGGCAGGCAACCAAAGCATTTCCGTCGTTTTTAAAGATTACAATGTAGCCAATATTACAAGCGTAGCGCTTGAATATCAGCGGCAGGGCACCACCTCCTGGACGACTGCTTTAACAAGAACTGCCGCTCAGTTAAGCACATCCGGTTTTGGTACGGAGGTAACCTGGAATATTGCGGATTTGAATTTGTTGGATGGCGCGTACAGTTTACGGGCAAGAATCAACTGTCCGGAAGGGATTGTTTATTCCGAAAGGAAAACAGGAATCATTGACCGGCAGCTTCCTTTCTTACTTGGGAAGCCGGAGCCAACCGACGATGAATTTGTAGCCGGCGATCAACTGATTGTGACTTATAGCGAGCCGCTGGATTGTGGTGGGGTTACACCGGATGATATTGAGTTACGTAGACTATCAACCAACGAACTGATCAATGTAACGGTAGGTTGCTCCCAAAATAAAATCGTAGTGGTTCCTTTAACTGATATCGCTGCATTTGTAGGAGACAGTATCCGGGTATCGGTAAGGAATATTTCCGACCTGAATGGTAATGGCAAAACCACCACTGACTCCTGGAAGTTTCAGGTAGGAACCACAGTGGCAGCTACAGGTGCTAATGGTTTGAACTTAAACGTGTCCGTACCTGGTTCTGGCAATATCGGTAACAAACCTGTAAAAGGAATCGTTTTAAGCGGTCCCTCGGTTTCGGTAGAAGAAAACTCCGGCAACTTTATCCGGTTCTCTTTTGAATTCCCTGTGAATGCCCCCAACGATGTGTTGATCAATTATACCATCGGCGGGTCTGCTGTTTTCAGACAGGATTACAATATTGACTACAGCAATCCACAGAATCTTTCCACCAATTTTGATGGAGTAGGAGGTAAGCTGACCTTGAAAAAGGGTACCAGCAAGCTTGATTTGAATGTGTATCCAATTGGCAACTCACAGTTTGAGCCTGATAAAACCATCATCATCAACCTGGCAGAAGGAGGGGACTATGCATTGGGTAGTGTTACTTCTGCAACAGGCATTATCTTAAATGATGATACACCAAGGGTATTTATATTCACAGGCAATGGTAACTACAATGTTTCTTCCAACTGGGATAACAATATTGTACCACCTACTCAGGTATTGATTGGTGATGAAGTAATTATAGATCCTGTACAGGGCGGAGCATGTATCCTGAATGTGCCTGTGGTTGTTATGCCGGGGGCCACCTTTAGGGTGATGCCGGGCAAGACTTTACGCATCAACAGCAATCTTCAGGTGAAAAAGAAATTATAATCCGCCGCCCCCATAAAACATAAAAGACTGTTCCATCCTGGTTCAGTCTTTTTTTTGTGGAGCAGTTTATAGAGTACTGCGTTGCGTGTGCTGTTGGGCTCAATCGTAACCATTTTGCCTGCCGCAATAGCGAAGCCAAAGGGCAAGCCGGCTCGAAATCCCATCCAATCTGCCAAAACCTCTTTTCTGTGGAAATTTATCCCGGGAGGAGCTGAACCACCACTTCATGAATCCACCCCATCCATCTATCACAGCCCGGGCAGCCTTCGGTTCCTTTTTTGCAACAAATGCGAGCGAAGCTATGCAATCGAGTGCCAGGCGGGCGGGAAGCAGCCAGCAGAGCCTGCCAACCGGCATGTTCCGGGTCAGCATTACGAGGTTGTTGCGAAAATTATAATACGTTTTCTTTGGATTCTCTTTTTGAAGACTTGCACCACCAAGATGCATAGCGCTGCTTTCTCCACAGGCAAGTATTTTGTAGCCTGCGTTTTGTGCCCGCCAGCACAAATCAATTTCTTCGCTATGCATGAAGAAATATTCATAAAACCCACCCAATTTTTTATAAGCATCGGCCCGGACAAATAAACAGGCACCGGAGGCCCAAAAAACAAAGGGATTATCATTGTATTGCCCATAGTCCTTTTCAAGCTGATCGAAAACTCTTCCCCGGCAAAGGGGATAGCCAAACGGATCCAGAAGTCCGCCGGCTGCTCCTGCATACTCAAAATACTCCGGTTCCCTCAGCCAGCGCATTTTGGGCTGCGCAAAGGCAATCTTGGGGTCTTTTTCCATGGCTGTCAGCACAGGATCAATGAATCCGGGATTTACTTCCACATCGCTGTTGAGTAACAAAAAATAGTCGGCTTCAATAGTTTTTAAGCCTTCATTATAGCCTTTAGCAAAGCCATAGTTACCGGCATTTTGCACCAGCTTTATACCGGGGTATTCGCGTTGTAAAAAAGCAACAGAATCGTCAGAGGAGGCATTGTCAATGACCCAAATTGAAAAATCAGGATACCGCAATGCCCTCACGGAAGGAAGATATTGCTCCAGTAGTTTTTGGCCATTATAATTCAAAATGGCTACAGCGATATGTGGTAGCTGCTTATCCATTTATCTGCAAGGCCAAAGATCGCTGAATGTATTTGCCAACCATATCAAACTCCAGATTGATCATATCACCCGGTTTGAGGGCGTGCATATTGGTGTTTTCCCAGGTATAGGGAATGATCGCGACCTGAAAACTGTTTTTGCCAACGGCAAATGCGGTCAGACTGATGCCGTTCAAACAAATACTGCCTTTTTCGATCATCAGGTTGGCAAAGGGTTCCGGGAAGCTCAGTGTAAACAGCCAGCTACCGTTTTGATCCTGTACATCCAGGCAACTTCCCACCGTATCTACATGCCCTTGTACCATATGCCCGTCGAGACGACCACCCATCATCAGGCAGCGTTCTATATTTACTTTAGACCCCGCTTCCCAAAAGGAAAGATGCGTTTTTTGGAGGGTTTCATTTATGGCAGTTACCCGATGCCGGCCTTCTTCCAGCGCATCCACTGTGAGGCATACCCCATTATGTGCAACGCTTTGGTCAATTTTCAGCGATGAGGACAAGCTACTTTTTATCCAGAATGAGCGGTTGCTTCCCGATATCAAAACTTCATTTACGGTGCCGAGTGTTTCTATAATTCCTGTAAACATGTGATCTCTTTATTGTAAGAAATGCAAAAAAAGGATAATCTCTGCTTTTTTCTCTGTTAAATGACCGGATATCAACGAATTATTTGATTTTATTTTGTTGAATAATTTTGATATTTCAAGTAAATGGCTATCTTTGCACCTCAAAATTTTTCAAAGGGGGTATATATATTATGTTAATCATCGACTCAAAAGACTGCGAAAACATTGACAAAGCGCTTAAGAAGTACAAGAAAAAGTTCGAAAAGGCTAAAGTACTGATGCAACTTCGCGATCGTCAAAGTTTTACGAAGCCTTCGGTTAAGCGTCGCTTCGAAGTTTTGAAGGCTGTTTACAAACAGCAAATCGCTAGCGGAAAAATCGAGATTTAATTTGTCCCCGTTATGGGGATTATAAATTATACAAACAGTAGCATGTAGAGGCTTACCTTTATGGCTACTGTTTTTTTATGCAATTTACTGAAGCAATTAAAAAATTTCTGGGGTATCTGCAATTCGAGAAGCGCTTTTCGCAGCATACCATTATAGCTTATCAGAATGACCTTGAAACATTTGCTGCTTACCTCCTTCATGCATTTGAAGTTCAAAACTGTGATGCCGTAAAGCCTCCGTTTATCCGCACCTGGATGGCGCAATTACGGGAAGAGGAGATCTCTCCCCGAAGTATCAATCGCAAATTATCGGCGCTAAAATCATTATACAAATATCTGATGAAACAGGGGGTGGTTTCTGCTTCTCCTTTGTCGGCTATCAATAGCCCGAAATCGGGTAAGCGGCTTCCGGTTTATGTGGAGGAAAATCAGCTTTCGTTGCTTTGGCAACCGGACGTTTTTCCGGATGACTGGGAAGGCAAAACCGCCATGTTAACCCTCCGTATTTTATATGAAACGGGACTCCGGCGCAGTGAGTTGGTAGCTTTGACTGAAATACAAACTGATTTGCATCAGAAAACCATCCGGGTACTTGGCAAAGGGAATAAGGAACGTATCCTGCCGCTCCGGCAAGATCTGCTCGATCTGATAAAAGTGTATATCGGGGATAAAATGGATATGGAAGCAGCCGACCGAACCTACCTGTTGGTACAACCTGATGGTAAGCCGGTACCAGTACATTGGGTATACAATACGGTAAAAAAATACCTTGGACTCGTTACTACACAGGACAAAAAGAGCCCGCATATTCTCAGGCACAGCTTTGCTACCCATCTTACCAACGCCGGTGCCGACCTAAATGCAGTTAAAGAATTACTTGGGCACAGCAGCCTGGCGGCCACGCAGGTCTATACTCACAACAGCATCGAAAAACTTAAAAGGGTTCACGAACAGGCTCATCCCAAAGGCGGGAAAAATTTATAGCATTTTTTTTCGTTTATGACTATGACTGGGGTAAGAAACATGAAAATACCTTACCTTTCCAATAGAAAATCTAGCCTATGTAAAATAAAAATCTACTTTTTAGTTCTTTATTTATTCATTTAAAATGTGTTGACTATGACACTGAACATTCAGACAGTGCGGTTTGATGCCGACAGAAAACTTACCGATCATATTCGTAAAAAGGTAGATAAGCTGAGTACCTACCATGACCGGATCATTAAAGTGGACGTTTTTCTGAAATTGGACAACGTGGTGCATCAGATCAAGGATAAAGTTGCCGAGATTAAAGTGCGGATTCCGAAAAATGAGATTTTTGTAAAAACCTCCAGTAAGTCATTCGAAGTTTCTTTTGATGAAGCTTTCGATAGTGTTTGCAACCAAATTAAAAGAAAAAAAGAAAAATTACAGAATTGATCTATTACGCTAGCCATAAAGCCTCTGCCTCCTTCGGGGCAGAGGCTTTGTTTTTTAGGTGATTTCGGACTTTTAAG
>JBGSNV010000259.1:0-7099 GCA_041739485.1 Chitinophagaceae bacterium | reverse complement strand
CTTTAGGAGCTCCAATATCTTCCATCCCAAAAATTACCTGCCGGTGCAGATTGGAAAGACTCACCACATCGCCATCTGCCACGCCGATACACCCCACCCCGGCCGCTGCTAAATACTGCAGTACCGGACAACCCAATCCACCCGCACCAATAACAAGCACCGAAGCGGATAATAATTTGTACTGAGCACGATCGCCCCAACCGGGTAAAATCGTCTGCCGCTGATAGCGGATATATGATGAGTTGTGCTTCATTTGCTATCCTCCAGAAAAGGGTGGCATCAGGGCAATATGTTCCTCTCCTGACAAATTCAGATCACCGTCTACCATTTTTTTGTTGACAGCCACCATATAATGCACGGAAGCCACAGAAGGGAACTTTGCTTCCAACCATTTTTTCAAATCACTTACTGAAGAAACAGCTACCACATCCACAGAAGAAGTCCCCGCCATTTCCGCCAACTGTCCAAAAAATTCAACCTTCATACTTTCCTCCGTTTTTTCCCGTCTCCTGTTTACCGACCTGCTCTCAGGCTGTTGTAAACACCAATTTAAAAGAAGCCAGCAACAAGACTATTGCAAGGGAATATTTTAATATATTTTGATTAAACTTAATAGATCCCATGTAAGCGCCACCCAATCCACCAACAAAGGCAATCGCAACAAAATAAATCATATTGCTGCTAAACTCAACCCCGGTGGTTAACTGACCAAGCAACCCTGAAAGCGAATTAACAAAAATAAACATAGCGCTGATGGCCGCAGTTTGTTTTTGATTGGTCCATTTCAATAATAATAATATCGGAGACAGAATGATACCGCCACCAATACCAATTAAGCCGGATAGCAAGCCAATCACTGCACCCACTCCCAAACTGAGGAAAAAGCTCGATTTTACAAAGTCTTCCTCTTTCACATTGGGTTTAAAAAGAAACCGGAGTACAGGCAGTAATAAGAGAAAGCCCAGAATCTTTTTATAAATATTTGCATCGATCTGCACCATGCCTCCCAAAAAAGCAAAGGGAATGGAAGCTAAAGCAAGCGGCCAGAAAATAGACCACTTGAAATGTCCTCCCCGGTAATATTGAATAAAGGCGGTGAGGGATACAAATAAATTCAGCAATAGCGCCGTTGGTTTCATTACTTCGGGTGCCATGCCAAAAATAGCCATCAAAGCAAGATAACCACTTGCACCACCATGCCCTACCGAAGCATATAAAAAGGCAACGATAAAAAGCAGTATATAAAAAATAGTAACCGGATCCATCATTCAAGATCGTTTTAAATCAAATGAATTTTCACAACATCTCCCGTCCCAACCATGGTAGTGTCCGATGGAATTTCAATCAGGCAGTTCGATAATGCAAAACTATTCAGCTTATAGGATTCCTGACCACTGAGCAACTGTACTTTATTACTCTGATACAATCCTTTGAGGAAGTGGGTAAGTCCTGCGGCTTTTTTGTATTGACCTTCAAGGGTTGCCTCAACCGTTTTTAAGGTTCGTTTTTGTTGCGATAATTTTTCAAGTGCCGGTAATACATACTGATAAAAACAGGTAAGTACGGAAGCCGGATTGCCCGGTAAACCGAAAAAAAGTTTTTTCCCTTTTACCCCAAAATACATGGGCTTTCCGGGTTTTTGTTTGATTTTGTGAAAGACCGGCTGAATCCCACACTGATCGGCGGCTTGCAAGGTAAAATCATAATCGCCTACGCTTACGCCACCGGTCATAAGGACCACATCGCTTTTTTCAAGCGCCTGTCCAAGGTAGTAGGTGAGTCTGTCCACATCATCCCCACATTGAAATATTTCCTGAGGCGGCATATGCATTGCCTTCAATGCTGCAGATAAGGCATAGGAATTTGCTTCGAATACTTTACCATAAGCGGGCTGCTCACCCGGGGTAAGTAATTCATTTCCGGTAACAACCATGGTAATCCGCGGTGACGGAATTACTTCCATTTCAGCTAAACCCATACCTGCTACAAAGCCAATTGCTGCCGGGGTAATTTCACTTCCCTTTGGCAAAGCAAGCGCTCCTTTCCCTATTTCACTTCCAACGGGCCGCACATTGTCGCCGGCAGATAAGTTGGGTGCTTCACAAAAAATACGAGTCCCTTCTACCCTCGCCTTTTCCTGCATTAAAACCGTATCAGCTCCTTCCGGAACCGCCGCACCTGTAAATATGCGGACCGCCTCTCCTTTCTTCAGCACTATTTGCTCATTGCTGCCGGCTGCCATTTCACCTAATAAGGTATAAGGACCTTCACCGGGTATCCATCCAAAGGCATACCCATCCATACTTGATTGCGGAAAATCAGGAATATTATGCGGAGCAAACAAATCAGAAGCAAGGATATGACCTGCCGCTTCATGCAGAGGCAAGGAGATTGCATCATGCACAACTGTATGATCCAATATCAATTGCTTTGCCTCCTGTACCGAAATCATTAATCTTTTTTCCATAAAATCTTTATAAATACAAAAAGATGAATCCGCTTTTTAATTATAGGCTGATTCACCTAAGGATAACTTCATTACTCTTGCTCCGGTCACCACAATCTCATTTAACCAAATGGCTGTATCACCAAAAGCACGCCGGGTAGAATCGGGAGCTTGTGCGGTAGCATTAACTGTGCAAGCCGACGTCAAAATTAATAAAAAGCATATCGTTCTCATGCCCGTTTCCTTCCGTTAACCCCCAATCGAAATCATGCTGCGGTTCTTCAGGGTAGATGTATCAATACTTTCAAAATCGGTGGTAAACTGTCCGCCTAATGCTTTTTTCTTATCATGAACAGAACTGTAAATCAAAGGCATGATATCTTCTCCCTTCCGATATGCTTCCAACAGGTTTACTTCCTCCTGCGAAAACAAACAATTTTTCATTTTGCCATCCGCTGTCAGCCGCATCCGGTTGCAATCGCCGCAAAAAGGGGCTGTCATCGTACTGATTACCGCAAAAGTGCCCTGATGCCCGGGAACGATGTATTTTTTAGCCGTATCATGCTTTTCCCTGTCGAGGGGAATCATATCAAATTCGGCACCCGCCATCTCAAGAATTTGCTGCCAGGTAACCACTTTATTGCTGCTCCATTTGTTGCCGCTAAATGGCATAAATTCAATGAACCGCACATGAATCGGATAGTCTTTGGTCCAACGGATAAAATCATTGACTTCATGATCGTTCAGGCCGCTCATCACCACCATGTTCAATTTTACATGAAATCCCCGATCCATGATCATGTGGATATTTTCAAGGGTTTTGTCAAATTGATTTCTCCTTGTCATCAACATAAACTTATCCCCATTCAAAGTGTCGAGACTGATATTTAAGGAAGTGATGCCTGCATCTTCAAGCACATTTGCAAACTCATGCAATCTTGTACCATTGGTGGTAAGGGTAAGCTTTACGGGCAATTTGGCTAATTGCTGAATAATGGCTGCCGCATCCTTTCGCACAAGCGGTTCTCCTCCGGTCAACCTGATCTTATTAACGCCGGCGCTTACAAATCTATGAGCGATCGCCCCGATTTCATCGGCCTGCATCAAACGATTAACCGGCGTAAATTCATAATCCTCTTCTGGCATGCAGTAAAAGCAGCGGAGATTACAATTATCTGTCAGCGAAATACGCAAATAATTATGCACCCTACCAAAGGTATCCACCAGGGGAGGCAGCTTTTCAATTTGATTATTTTTATTAATGGTATCCTGCTGATTCATTTTGAAATATTTTGTTGCGGCAGTCCGTTATTCCGAAGGCTGCTTTTGCATGAATAAAGTCTTATAATCTTCCTCAGTATCAATATCAATACTTCCTGCTTCAAAAGCAACGGATGCTACATCTTCCGGATATTGCATAAGTAATTTTCTGGCGCCGGTATCACCTTTCAACGCAAATAAAGCTTCAAATACCTTTTTCGAAAAAAGAGCCGGAGTACCCATTTTTCCGGCATAAGCCGATGCCACCATTGCCATCCCCGATTCCTGTTGTTTTGCGAATAGTTCCTTTAACAAATCACTATCAATAAAAGGCTGATCACATACCAGGAAAAAAGCTCCGTCGGTTTCCGGAAATTGCTCCTGCATATATCTTAAACCCACTTGCAGGGTGGAAGCCATTCCGGTTTCCCATTGTTCATTCCGGATCACCAATACCTCTTCCTCTTCAATAAAACCAAGTATGGTTTCTGCCCTTGCCCCCAACACCACACCCACCGGTCCTAAGGAAGCCTGCTTTGCCACCTGTAGGGTATGCTGCAACAGGGTGCTTTCTTCGTAGGGCAAGGTTTGCTTTGCTCTGCCAAGCCGGCTTGAAGCACCGCCTGCCAATACCACGATCACCGGCTTTTTGATATGGTAAGGTTCAAAACTCATGCCTTTAAAAATTGCTGATCAATAACCGTATCTGTTCGGGTATGAATAACATCTTCCTTATTTCGAAGCGAAGTTCCCTTTTTGCCCTGTAAAACAGCCATAATTTCTGCTAAAACCGACAGGGCGATCTCTTCAGCGGTTTCAGCTCCTATTTCTAACCCTACCGGACCAAAAATGGTTTCCCTTTGTGCATCCGTAAGTGTTAAACCATGGGCTTCCAATTCGTCAAGCATGCGGTCAAGCTTCTTTTTAGGTCCAAGCATGCCGATGTACCGAACCTTTTTATAGAGTAAGGCCCGAAGCATGGCAAGGTCATAATTGTAATTGTGGGTCATTAAAACAAACACGGTTTGTTCATCGACCGGAATATGTTCCAATACTTTCTCCGGCTTGCTAACCAAAACCTGACAGGCGCTTGCAAACCGCTCCGGTCTTGCATGCGTATTGCGGCCATCTACTACCCGTACATCCCATCCCAACACTTCTCCCATCTGCATCAGCGGAATCGCATCGTTGCCGGCTCCAATGATTACCAAAGAAACCGGGGGCGGCAGGTATTCAATAAAGGCGGTTATTTCAAAAGCCTCTCCCCGGTATTGCTTAAACGCCGACTTTTTTTGAAGCATAGCCTCCTGCACATCGTTCAGCATCGTTTCCCTGATATGCTCATAAGGAATCTCTCCGCTGATATTACCATTTGCCTCCATCAGCAAACAGGTCCCGGGTTGTGGGTTCTTTTTATCCTCGAGTGAAAATAAAGTTACCAAAACAGACTGCTGCCGTAATGCAACTGCTTTGCGTAATAGCTGAATCGGGTTATCCGTATTACTCGGATGAATGGGTTCAAATAATACCTGTATCACACCGGCACATCCCAACTGAATACCGATTGTGGCGTCTTCTTCATCGTTGGTATCATAGGTAACGAGCTTGCTTTGTTTTTGATTAAGTACAAGCAACGCTTTTCTGAGGGCATCGCCTTCGAGACAGCCACCGCTGATGGCACCGGTTAGTTGCCCTTCGTCATTAACGAGCATCCGGGCACCCGGCCGGCGGTACGAAGATCCATCCACATGCACAACGGCTGCCAAAGCGGCATCCCTTCCATTTTTCAGATCTTCGTCATATGCCTTAATTATTTGTTGTAACTCTTTCATGTGTTCCCCGGAAATAAAAAAAACGTCCCTTCCCTTTTTGCTTTCCGCATTGCAGGATAAGTACAAAGGGATACATTTTTTAGAAAGATTTGTTTTGATACAAAACTACCTCTGAATCCTCAACTTGTCAATCTTAAAGGAGTTTAGGCTGAACCTGTAAAGTCTTAACCCATAGAAACCTATCCAAAAAGATCCGGCTTTTCATTAAAAAAAATACGCTAAATCAACTCAAAAAAATAACCGGCCCCAGCAGGTGACCGGCTACTTTATAAATAATGATCTATTTTTAAAATGGAGTAAAATCGAATCGTTGTCCACCAAGCGATGCCTCATACATCAATCCTTTTTTGGATAATGTAAATACGGCTACCCCGTCCTGATACATGGCATCGGCTGAAATGCCCTTATCTAAGGCAATAGCAGAAACCTGTGCGGTAAACTCGATTTCATTTTCCAGAAACCGTTCAAGGTCCTCTTCGGTTTCAAAAAAAATAACTTCACGATAGGCCTGCCCTCCTGCCTGAAACCCTATAGTGAGTTGTTTCATTTTAGCCAGGCCAATCTCCTCTCCCTTTTTGTAAACAATACCATTGCCTGCAGCCCCTCCTACACCCAATCCGCCTTTGCCTACATTGGGGAAAATGGCATAGCCTGCCGATTTTTTAAAAAAGCTCGCAATGCCGGCATCAGTTTCTATAAAAAACGCTTTGGCTTTTTCGGCATCTTCTTTTAAGGAAGCAATTTTAGCATCTGACTGTGCCATCCCATTGATCGTAGCTGTCAGGGCTATCATTCCTAAAATAATTCGTAATTGCATGTAGTTATTTTTTAGCTCGTAAAGATACCTTCTGCTTCAAAAGAGCATCTTAAAGATCCTTTAAAACCTATCCTACAAAACGTTATTTTTTTGCAGGATTCTCTTTGGTCCATCCGCTTACATCCATCTTTTTTACAAAGGGATAAATCTCATCGAGCGTATTGCCATCGTATAACCGGCCATTTTTTACCACAAAACGGATTGTGTTGGTATTTCGGATATTCTCCAGCGGATTGGCATCCATGATGACGAGGTCGGCAAGTTTACCTGCCTCAATACTTCCCAAATCCTTATCCAACCCGAGGGCGGTTGCCCCAAGTATGGTAGCCGTTTTTAAGGCATCGAGGTTTTTGATTCCTCCGCTTGCCATCGCCCAAAGTTCCCAATGATATCCAAGCCCCTGCAACTGACCATGACTTCCTACGCCACTCAATCCGCCACCTTCTACAAGCTTCTTTATCGATTCTGCATGTTTTGGAAATACATGATCCTCATAAGTAAACCAACCACCCAAGCCTCCTGCACGGCGACGGGCCTTGGAGGAAAGTTCTTCGTAAGGCGTAAACCGATTGATTTTGGCATCTTTAACCGGGCTCTCGGTGGTATAGAAATAGTTTTCTGCCCAGGGACCACCGTAGGCTACCAGCAAAGTAGGAGTAACTGCCATTTTACTTTGGCTGATGGTATGAATGACATCGTTGTACAATGGATAAACCGGGATGGCATGTTCATGCCCCGGATAGC
>JBGSNV010000229.1:0-4494 GCA_041739485.1 Chitinophagaceae bacterium | reverse complement strand
TCTTAATATCATTTTGACCAAAGCCCGAAAAACTAAAAAACAGGCCTGCAAGTATTAATAATATGCCAAAACCTGAGAAGTTTATGCCTTTACGGTACCCCATTGCTGTAAAAATTTCGTTCTGTTTTTTCATAACCATTACTTTCGCTTCAGAATATCTTATGTATATCAAACGCCGTGAAAATAACGCAAATTTTATCCCCATCCTTTGTTGGTTTTTTCCACTATTGTTTATAACATCTGTTTTGACCGCTCAGGTTCAAAAAACTGACTCTACTCTCAAAATTTTAACGAAACCTTTCGTCAATGAATCGGGTACAAATGACTCGATTCCATCCCCCCAAGCCAAAACAGGCACTATAAAGCCTGATACAACACGCAATAAAAAGAACGTTGACAGTACCTATGTTATTATTGATACCCTGAATTTACCTCTTTCCGCCGAAGGTTTAGATGCCCCTGTAAAATATGAGGCTATAGATAGTGGGGTACTTGAAATTGATACCCGTAAGTTTATGCTGTATGGAAAGGGTAAGGTGGCTTACCAAACCCTTGACCTTGAAGCCGGAATTATAGAGCTGGATAATGAAAAAAGCATGGCCAAGGCCTTTTTTGTAAGAGACAGCACCGGTAAGGTATTAGAGCGCCCCAAATTAAAAGACGGCGAGATGGAAACTGAGAGCGACTCATTGTTCTATAATTTTAAAACCCAACGAGGCCTATCAAAAAGTACGTATACAAAGCAGGGCGAACTTTTTGTTTTTGCCGACAGAATTAAAAAATACAGTAAGGATGAATTTTTTGCAGCAGGAGGACGATTCACTACCTGTAATCTGGATACCCCCCACTTTGCTTTCAGGGCGCAAAAAATGAAACTTGTGAACAACAAATGGGCATATAGCGGGCTCGCTTACCCCGAATTTGAGGCCGTACCGATGCCTATTGGCATTCCGTTTGGTATTTATCCGCTTACGCAGGGCAAACATTCGGGATTACTGCCCCCTTCTTTTGCCTCTACCCAAAGTTTCGGACTTGGGCTTGAAGGACTTGGATATTATAAAGTATTGAATGAATATTTTGACATTATTCTGCGTACCAATATCTACAGTTATGGAGGCTACACCTTCAATGTATCCCCTACTTATAGAAAAAGATATAAATACAGTGGGGGTGCCCGGTTCGATTTTCAAAATACAAAGGTTAATTTTAAAGGGGATCCTGATTTCTTAAATACCCGAACTTTCAACGTTTCCTGGTTTCATAGCATGGATTCCAAAGCAAGACCCGGTGTTACGTTCAATTCCAATGTAAATTTTGGCAGTACCCGGTTTAACCGGTTGGTTCCCAACAACTCTATACAAAACTTCACCAATCAGGTGGCCTCGAGTATTGCCTATTCCAAAACATGGGATGATGGAAAATATAATTTCAGTGCCACCGGAAATCACTCTCAAAACAATCAAACAGGTCTGTATACTGTTAGTTTGCCTAACCTGAATTTTACCATGAACACCATTTACCCTTTACAAAAAAAGGAAAGTGTTGCCGCTCCGAAATGGTATGAGAAATTAGGTATCGGCTATAACGGACAGTTGCAGAATCAATTTTCGTTTTACAACAGCGACTCTCCCAATATCAAATACAGCTTTCGCGACATTATAGATACCATGCAATGGGGAGCACAGCACAATATTCCTATCAACCTCTCGCTGCCCCCGCTCGGACCCTTTCAGGTAGCGCCTTCCATTTCGTATCAGGAGAGATGGTTTGGTCAGGAAGTGATTCGTCAATGGAATCCGGATCGTAAAAAAGTGGATACGCTTGTAAATAAAGGATTCTATACCGGTCGCGAAATATCCTTTGGACTGAGTTTTCAAACGGCCATTTTTGGAAAACTCAATTTCAAAAAAGACAAAAGAGTTGAAGCAATCAGGCACGTAATAAGGCCGAATATTGGCTTTAACTATAAACCGGATCTCGCAGGAAAAGACTTTTACGAAGTACAGGTAGATACACTTGGCAATACCCTGAGGTTCGGAAAATATCAGGGCAATATTATTCCCGGTTTTTCAGAAGGAAGATTTGGAGGGCTCAATTTCGGGCTTCAAAATAACCTGGAAATGAAAGTGCGGAACCGGAAAGATACCACCGGAGAAAACGCCACAAAAAAGATCATGTTGATTGATAACTTCTCGATTACCTCGGGATACAATCTGATTGTAGATAGTTTTAAATTATCGCCAATAAGTGTATTGGTCAGTACCAACCTTTTTGAGAAGGTAAATATTACCGGTACAACAACGATTGACCCCTATAAAGTAAATGCAAGGGGTCGAAGAATAGACGAATATACATGGCAGGGAGGAAAGTTTAAACTGGGCAGAATTACTTCAGGCAGTTTATCTATCGGCACGCGTTTTCAGAGCAAAAAGAAAGATGAGGATAAATCCGGAGAGAATCCGGATCAGGAAAATCAGGGGAATTATACAACCCCTGAAGAAGAACAAAGACAAATGGAATATATCCGGAATAATCCTGCCGAGTTTGCAGACTTTAATATTCCATGGAGTGCCGATATTGCTTACTCCCTGAATTTTTCTCAGATCCCGAAACCTGATTTAAGCGGTTTTGACCTTACTACGTTTCAAAGCATTAATGTGAGAGGTGATTTCAACTTTTCTCCTAAATGGAAAATGGGTGGCAATATATTTTACGATATTAATACTAATAAACTCACCAATGTAAATATGTTCGTTACCCGCGAAATGCACTGCTGGCAAATGAGTATCAACATTACACCGGTAGGGCTTTTTCCGTCTTTTAACATCTCCATTTTCCCAAAATCAGGGATTTTGAGAGATCTGAAAATCAACCGAACCCGCCAATTTTATCAGTAAATTTTCAAAATCAGGCTTGTGCGGTAGGCCCTCCGAAATTCATTGGAATTTCTACCTGTTCTAGATCCTGTATTTCACCATGGCTTTCTTCGAAGCGCTCAATGTTTTCTTTAAGCGCCTTCATAAAACGTTTGCTATGCTGCGGCGTCATGATCAACCGGCTTTTTACCTTGCTTTTAGGAGTACCGGGCATCACATTTACAAAGTCTATTACAAATTCGGCGTGGCTATGGGTAATGATGGCAAGATTGGCATATTGCCCTTCGGCCATTTCTTCGGAAATTTCAATATTGAGTTGATTCTGTTGTGGTTCGCTCATGCTATAATTTTTTACAAATATCGTTTTTATTTGATGGCAGGTAGTTTCTACCTGAAAATTTTACGGATTGGCTGTCAATTGCATTAAAACACCAGCGTCTTCCACACTAAAATAGATCTTACCAGAAGGCCCCTGCTTTACATTGCGAACCCTGCCGTTTGAATATAGGATGGTTTGGGTAGATGGCTGACCATTCTCCATCTTTATCATCACCAATTGTCTTCTTGCAAGCGAACCTATCAATAGGTAGCCATTCCAGTCGCGGAAAGATGGGTGATTGATAAAGGTAAGCCCCGAAGGTGCTAAAGCCGGCGACCAGGTTACTAAAGGCTCTGTAATTCCGGGAGCAGTATGCCCATTGCTGATGCCAGAACCATTATAGTTGATACCGGTGCTGTAGAGTGGCCATCCATAATTATTTCCAGATGCTATCCGATTTAATTCGCAGCCGCCACTTGGTCCGTGCTCTGCTACATAAAGTGTATTATTTACCGGATTAAATGCCATGCTTTGCGGGTTGCGGTGACCAAAAGTAAACAGAGTAGAACGGGAAGCGCTACCGGGTAAAATGGGGTTATCGGATGGTACCGATCCATCCCGGTTAAGCCGGTGCACTTTTCCCCAAAGGGTATTCAGATTTTGTGCATTCTGATGCGGACTCGAGGCTCCTCCCAAGCTTCCGGCTCCTCCCTCTCCTACCGACCAATATACCTTACCATCTTTGCCAAAGGCAATTCTGCTTCCGAAATGTCCGTTCCAGAGCGAGGCTGATTCGGTAGTTAATAAGGATTCCCAATTGGTTGCGCTATTTCCGTTTAGCTGAAAACGCGCCAACCGCAAAAAACCACCTGAAATGCTGTAGGTAATATAAACTTGCCGCGTAGTGGCAAAATCAGGCGCAACGGCTACATCAAGCAGCCCCCCTTGCCCGACGGAAGAAATATCACCCGGCAAGCCGGAGATACCCTGCACATTGCCGGATGTGCTATCGTAAATATGAAGCGTACCTGTTTTTTTGGTGTAAATGAGATTGCCATCGGGAAGCCAGTCGAATCCCCAAATACTCCCTTGGTTGGTTAAAAGGGTTTTCATTTCAATTTGTGGATTACCTGTTAAGACAGGTTCTTCAGAAACATCTGTGTTTTTTGAACAACCCCAGCATGTAACAAAAGCAAGTAGGATAAAGAATGGAAAATGCCTCATAATTATCACTTTATAGCAAGTTAACCATAAGGGCAATTTAAAGTTTACCGGCTCTCATTATTTTGACAAAAAACT
>JBGSNV010000198.1:0-19857 GCA_041739485.1 Chitinophagaceae bacterium | reverse complement strand
TTTACATTAAATAGCAACTTATTTCAAACTGATTTTGGTTTTCAGCCGGCATATAGCCTTCAACAAACCATTTATTGAATGATTAATTTTCATCAGACTGAAGACCGAAAAATTCATGGATAGTCATAAGATTCCAATAGTAGAAAGTATACGTAAGGAAGAGGTATTGGAATTGCCAAACAGGGCTCCTGAAAATCCCCTTCTTTCGGTCTTGGTACAAACTTATAATCACGATGGCTTTATTGCCGAATGTCTGGAAGGACTGCTAAATCAGCAAACCGGTTTCCCGTATGAAATATTGCTTGGGGAGGATGATTCAAACGATCAAACAAGGGCAATTTGCATGCATTATGCAGTAAAATATCCCGGTAAAATCAGGTTATTTTTTCACAAAAGAGAAAACAATTATAAAATAAATGGTCGTCCCTCTGGCAGGTTTAATTTGCTTTATAATTTAAGTCAGGCACGTGGAAAATATATTGCTTTTTGTGAGGGAGATGATTTCTGGAACAACACTCAAAAATTGCAATTACAGGTGGATTATTTAGAACAACATCTCCAAATTACAGGTGTGAGTTGTTATGCAAACAGAATATGGATACGAGAAAAGGAATCAGAAGCAGAACAGAAAAAGGATCTTGCTTTTAAAGAATATTCTATGGAGGTTATTTATAAATCCGGCATCCCGGGTTTTAGATTTTGTACCTTAATGTATAGAAATTTATCTGAATTTAGCTTTCATCAGGACTTATTGAATAAGGAGGTAGCAGGCGATATTATTTTATCGACTTTGGCGCTCTCTAAAGGTAATATTGTAAAACTTCCCTTTATTGGTGCTGTATATCGGGTGCATGATGGTGGTTTTTACTCAGGCCATAAAGATCATTTAGCCAATCGTATGTTGCATCATTATAATTACCGTTTTATTGCAGGTTATTTAGATGGATTTAATGCAAGAATATTATTTTGGTTTAAATATTTAATAATGACCATTAAATATGATCTTATGCATTTTCAATTCAAATTGATGTGGGAAGGAATTGTTAAGGTATTTAATCCTAAAAATAAATAGTAGACTTTTTTGATTTTGATTCAATCCATTTGAATTTATTAGGATGCCCCAAATACATATACTTACAGGACAGCGTCCTCGAATCAGAGGATTCAATGATTTTTTCCCTTTATTCAAATGGGCTACTCTTTTTAAAAAAAATGGTATAGCCTTTCGGTATTTTTATAATCATCTTGATTCTAAGATTTTGGAAGGAGATTTATTAATCGTCGATTTCCGCTATTTACAATGGGTAGAAAGTGGGAAGATTAAGATAGATGGAATCCAGCCCAACAAAGGGGATGATTTTTTTATTTATTTTCTCGAAAATGCACGGCGTGCAGGAATGAAAATCGTCTTATTTGATACCAATGATGGAGGGGGAAGTAATTTGTTTCATATAACTCCTTATGTAGATATTCATTTAAAGAAGCAACTTTATCGTGATCTCACCAGGTATACGCAGGTTCAAGAGTATAACTTTATGCCATGGTTACCTGCTGGAAAAGGTCTGCTTGAAACCAAAAAGCGGTCTTTTACACCGTTGAATGAATCAGAATTGCACAAATTAAGAGTAGGTTGGAATATCGGGCTGTGTGACTACAGGCACATGCCTTTGGAAAAATGGCTACCTGTAAGTAAAAGTTTTTTATTGCCAGGGGTTTATCATAAACTACAATTTCGGGAACCACAAACAGGCAGGGATATTTTAATAGCCTACCGGGGAGCATCCAATATACTTTCAGGCTATGATTACCAACGCAATCTGCTAATAGATATCATTCAAAAGCTTCCATTTGAAGGAATCCGTACAGGTGGGAAAGTTCCATTTTCCGAATATCAGCGCGAATTAAACAATGCCCGCTTTGGAATAAGTCCTTTCGGGTGGGGCGAAATTTGCTACCGCGATTTTGAAATTATTTTGAACGGTGCTTTGCTTATTAAACCAAGTCTCGATCACCTGAAGACTTTTCCGGAGATACTTGTTCCCTATGAAACCTATCTACCCTGTAAATGGGATTTTTCAGACATTCAGGACCTCCTGCAAAATTATACACAGGAAACTGAAGCATACAATATAATAGCCAGAGAAGCTCAAAGGAGATTTTTAAAGGCCCAGACAGATGGGCTTCATTTTGTAAACCATTTCAAAGAGGCAATCTTAAATTAGATGGATAACCCCAATTTATTTATTGTAGGATTTCAAAAATGTGGCAGTTCTACCTTGTTCAATTTACTTTGTCAGCATCCGCAAATTATTGGCACTGAACCAAAAGAAACTTTCGTTTTAACAGATGTTGATTATGAACATTATAATTTTCAAAAATCTATTAGTCATCCTGATTTTTCCTGGTCTTCCTATTTAAAAGAATCTAAGGCTGCTAAATATTATCTGGAGGGTTCTGTTTGTAATTTTTATCAGAAAACTGCTTTAGATTATATATCACAGCTTCCTCAAAAAAAGGTCTTATTTATTATTCGTAATCCTGTTGACCGATTCTTTAGTACGTATCATTATTTCGGAAGTAACGGACTTTATTTAAAACCCGGCACTTCAGTTTCCACTTTTTATGAATTAATAAAAAATTCAGAATTAGAGACTGCCAAAGAAGGTTTGAGACATGCTTTAGAGCATGGTCGTTACATTAAGTATATTTGTCAATGGCAGCAGCAGTTGGGTGAGGAACATGTTAAGGTAATTAGTTTTAAGTCTTTAGTAAGCGATCCTTTGGGTAATATAAACGAAGTATTTAAATTCCTTGGTATTGATTCTGTTGAAAAGGTTACTCTTACACAAGAAAATAAAACTATGGGTGTGCGATTCCCTTCGATAAACAGGGCACTCGTAAAAGTATTCAGGGGCAATGGATTGGGAGAATCTGCCCTTGGAAAAGTCTATAAAAAGGTCTTGCAGAAAAAAGTTGAGAAAACTGTCGACTCGGAATTAGTTGCAAAACTGCAAAAGGAATATAAAAATGAATTCGAAGTCTATGGAGAATTATTCTGAAGTGGAATTATTTGTACATATAGGTACCAATAAAACCGGGAGTTCGTTTCTTCAAAGTTCCTTAATTCTTAATCGTGATTTTTTAGAAAATAATGGCTATTATCTTGCTTCTTCTAAATGGGATCAGGAAATGCTTGAATCAAAAATTACTCCGGGGAACGGGCATCAGTTTGCTGTTTGTTTGGCTGAAGAAAATGAAATTAAATTAAAAGAGTATCTGAGCACTTTATTGAAAGATGCCCGGAATAAGAATTTAAAGCGTATAATTCTTTCTAATGAAATTTTAATCCGACTATTTTCAAATATTAAGATATTAGAATTATTGAAAAAAGTTTGTAGTCATTTTGATCTTCAGAAAATCAACTTTTTAGTGATTATTAGAAATCCGTATGAACATGCCTTATCTCTGTATAAGCATCGCGCAAAATATGGGGATCATTGTGATTACAGTACCTGGTTTAAGGAAGATTATGAAACACTTCGTTTATTCAAGCCATTCTTAAATCATTATCATCTGTTTGGTATCAATTTCCATTTCCGGGTTTATCAGAAGAATAGCGATTTTCTTTTAAAAGTTTTATATGAGGACTTCCTGAAATGTAAAATTCCTCCAATCCTTCCGGCAAGAGAAGTTAATGCCTCTTTGAGCCTCAATCAAATCCGTATTTTACAACATTTGGTTGAAATATATCCCGGAATTGAAACATACCTCTACAATGCTCTGATGCATCTACCTAAGGGGGATAGCTCAGAAAATCCTCAATTGAAGGGGTATTTTTTTACAGTTGCTAAAGAGTATTTTAAATCTTATGATCTTTGTTTAACACAATTAAGTGAATTATTTCCACTAGCTGAAAGAGGTGCTTTTATGGAAACGTCCTCATTTGAGCTTTCCGGTACATTGGAAGAAAGTCAATACCTATTGACGGAAGCAGAATTAAATGTCATTTTGAGTAGTATTGCTCAAAGGCAAAAGAACAGATTTAAAGATAAATGGAGGCTTCGTTACAGAGTATGGAGGCAACGAAATAAGCCTGTAGTATTGAATAATAAATTATATGGTGGTAGTCTCAGGTAGTCGCATATTCAGTTAGTCGGTATAAATTTATTACCATAAACAACAATGAAATCATTCAAACTAAGATATTATTTATTGTTAGGCATTTTTAGTCCTATGATTATGGCTTTTGCAGCTATTTTGAATTTTAATCAAAAAATCGCAAGGGGCATATTGATTTTGTTCTCCGGTATTTTTGGAGGATTCATGCTGTTTTTATTAGGGCAGGATGGCGAAAGACATGGCGCCAATGTAGCCATTCATTATGATAAGCTAAGCTTTGGTGCATTTTTGAATGAGACCTCTAATATCCTTTTATTACAAGGTGCAGAGGGTGCAAAAGGGGATATTTATATTCACGCACTTTCATTTATTGTAAGTCGATTTACTACAGATCCAAGGTTGTTGTTTTTGCTGGTGGGACTGATATTTGGCTTTTTTTATATTAAAGGAATCGGGCGTATTTATGATATGGTAAAGCCTTTAAAAGGTTGGCTCATTTTTGTTTTGTTTACCTTCTTTATCTTTTGGAAAGGCCTGGAAGGTATTAATACAGTTCGTACGTGGACAGGTGCGTGGATATATTTTTATGGAGCAACCAGTTATTTTATCACTCGTAAAAATAAATATATATGGTTGGTCCTTTGCACACCTTTTGTCCATTTTGTATATCTGCTTTACATTTTGCCATTTTTGGGTTATTTGGTTCTGGGTA
Organism: Chitinophagaceae bacterium; assembly: GCA_041739485.1. Taxonomy (GTDB): domain Bacteria; phylum Bacteroidota; class Bacteroidia; order Chitinophagales; family Chitinophagaceae; genus Phnomibacter. The sequence goes on along the minus strand of JBGSNV010000198.1, from coordinate 15,026 downwards.
ACCGACCAAGGGTATATTTAAGTATTTTGATACTATCGTTTTTCCTGCAGGGGTCAGGTCTCATTCAAAACTCTATTGGTTTAATTGGGCCTGAAACTGATTTCGCACAAAGAAAAGTCAGTCTTTACGCAAAAACTGATGAAGAAAGTATGCAGGAATATCAGGACAAAAAAGATGAACGATTAAAGTCAGCCAATTTCCTGAAATCAAACTATAACGATTTCACACAGATATCAATTACAATTCTTTTTTGCTATATCTTATACCGTACCCGTTATTATACCTCTAAATTAAAAAAGCAAGATTATCTTGCCGGTCTTCTAGGGGCGGGCACCCTTATGCTTTCTCTTGGAAACCTTTTCTCTTTTATTCCGGCTGCAAGAAACAGAATGATGATATTATTTGGAATATTTGCAATTGCTTCCATTATTCTTGTTTTGAACAGGAAGGATTTTCAGCTAAAAACCGTTACAGACTACTTTTTGGAAAAGAGCTTTTTGGTACTACTGGTATTATCTACCTTGTTTGTTACTCTGTTTAAAATAAGTGAAATCTCTGAATTGGAGGATATCAGGATTTTGCTTCCATTATTTACTTACTTATTCTTTGATAATGCTTATTCTATAAAAGAATTTATCAAGTAAATTTCATTTTTTTTTCGGATCAATTTTTATTTATTAATATGCCTTATCGCATCTTGCTGATCATTTCTTTTCCTTTCGATCCATACTCAGGTGGGGTGCAGATGTCTACCTTTAAAATGTCTTCTTACTTTAGTAGTCAGGGACATTTACCGGCGGTATTTTCTTTTGGAGAAAAAGGCCATATACAGCAGGAAGTTGCTACCTTATTTCATGCTTTGGAGCCTGGCGGTGAACAGAATACAAAGAATCTGGATCAACTAAAGGCTTGTGTTCTCAACTATCAACCGCAGATTGTCATTAGTCAAATGCCCTATGAACCAAACATCACGGATGCTTTGGATCAGATACGAAGCCAACATGATTTTTTGTTACTCGCCTGTTTGAGAAATACTTTCTTTACTGTAAAGCTTAATTTGGACGATTACGGTAAAAATTTACTTCCGGCTACAATAGCACCCTTTTTTAAAAATACCATTGGTCGTCAGATTCTTTTAAGCATTCATAAAAGAAAGCATGGAGCTCATTTGAAAAGAGTATTAGATGTGTTTGATTATTTTGTTCTTTTCGGACCTCCTAATTTGGATGAACTCAATTATTTTGTAAACGGGTATAAAAATGATAAGGTTTGGTTCATACCAAATTCAACTCCTGATGTTTTGCCGGAGGTTCCTTCTAAAGAGAAAATATTGTTGTATGTAGGCAGTCTTTTCCGCAATCAAAAGAAGGTGGAATACCTGCTGCCGCTTTGGAAAAAAGTGGTGGATCAGTTGCCTGATTGGGAATTTCAGATTGTTGGTGGAGGGGAAGAATATGAATCTATGGAGAAACAGATATCCATAGAAAATATTCCCCGTGTCAAGCTATTTGGTAAGCAGAAGCCTTTTCCATTTTACGAAAGTGCATCCATGTTGGTAATGACCTCTTCTTTTGAAGGGTTTCCTAATGTGATTATTGAGGCACAAAGCAGGGCAGCGGTTCCTGTTGTTTTTCAGAGTTATCCTCTGGTATCCTGGGTAATTGAGGATGGTGAAAACGGGGTATTGGTGCCTCCTTTTGATTTAGATGCCATGGCAAAAGATATTGTAAGGCTAGCCAATGACCCTGTGAAATTAGCGGGCATGTCAAGAGCTGCTTTAGAAAACGCCAAACGGTTTGTGATTGATAAAGTAGGTCCGCAGTGGATTGATTTTTTTAAAAGTAAGGCTCCGCAGAAAATAAAAAAGGTGTAGGGTTTATCTCTCCTGTATTTCAATTTCATAAAAGAGCTGATGTATCATAATAATGACCAATTTAATAGCAAAGGGGATTAAAGAACTATCCAATCTGCCTGGCTGGCGCAGTAAAAAAAGGATTGTTGTATTTGAAAGTGACGACTGGGGAGCATTCCGGATGCCATCATTGAAGGTGTATGAACAGCTCAGAGCTGCAGGACTGGATATGGATTCGGGGGATGCTTTGCGATATAATATCAACGATACGCTTGAGGATTCTTCAGACCTGGAGGCGTTATTTGAGGTGCTGAATTCTTTTAAAGACCCTTTAGGAAACCCTGCGGTTTTTACAGCTTTAGCATTATGTGCTAACCCTGATTTTGAAAAGATCAGGCATTCCGGGTTTCAGCAATATTTTTATGAAAGTTTGTCGGATAGCTATTCCCGTTACGGACACACAAATATGGCGCCACTCTGGCAACAAGGTATGCAGCGAGGGCTTATGTTTCCGGAATTCCATGGCAGGGAACATTTGAATGTAGCGGCCTGGATGCGGGCTTTGCAAAATAAAGATTCTGAAACAAGGATGGCTTTTGACCATGGTTATTGGGGATTTAATAATAAGCATGCTTTCGGGCTTATGTTTCAGGCTGCATTTGACCTTGAAAAACCGGAAGATCTTAAGATTCAGCATGGGATTATTAAATCCGGATTAAAATTATTCAGCGAGCAGTATAAACGAGCTGCAACCGTTTTCGTCCCTCCCAATGGGCCAATCAATAACGAATTGGAAGCTACCGCTGCAAGTGGAGGTATTCAGTTTGTATCCTCTTCTAAAATTCAGCGGGAAGTATTTGGAAATGGTATAACTAAAACAAGATTTCACTACCCGGGTCAAAAGAATAAATACGGACAGCATTACCTGACAAGGAATGCTTTCTTTGAGCCCTCTCAATCGGGACAAGATCCTGTGGGTAGTTGCCTTAAAGATATTGAAGTGGCATTCCGATGGCAAAAGCCAGCTGTGATTAGCACGCATCGGGTTAATTATATCGGAGGACTTCGGGAGGAAAATCGTTCTTACGGGCTTGAACTGCTAAAACAATTATTGAAAAACATTCAGCTAAAATGGCCGGAAACCCTGTTTATGAGTTCTGATAAACTAGGTCTGCTCATGGCAGGTAAAAACCAATAAAATATTTTTTGAAACAATTTATTACCAGAAATATCATTCAGGCCTCGGGAGTGCGGCTTACGAAAAAATATGTAGTTATAGAAAGTGATGATTGGGGAACCATCCGTATGTCCGGCACAAAGGCCTATCATCAGCTGCTGCGTCAAGGGTACCCTGTTGATAATTGTCCGTATAACCGAAATGACGGATTAGAAAGCAATGCAGACGTTGCTGATCTTTTTGGAGTACTGCAGAATAATAAAGATCATACGGGCAATCCGGCTCTATTCACACTTAATAATATTGTAGGGAATCCCGATTTTGAAGCCATTGAAAAGGGTGGTTTTCAGGAATATCATTACGAGCTGTTTACAGAAACGCTGAAGAAGTATCCCGAACATGACCGGGTGATTGCGTATTATCAGGAGGGGCTTCAGGAGAAAGTTTGTCAAATGCAGTTTCATGGAAGAGAACATGTGAATGTGCATCGATGGATGGAAGCCCTGAAACAAGCGAAGCCCGCAGAAATGGCAGCTTTCCAACAAGGCATGTTCAGCCCTAAAATTGCGGCTACCATTGGATATGGCAACGAATATATGGATGCCCTCGACCTGGATTCCAATGATTGGATACCCTGGCAAAAAGAGATGCTGTCTGATGGACTCGATCATTTTGAAGCACTTTGGGGATTCCGCTCCAAAACATTTATTGCTCCCTGTTATATCTGGTCCGATGAACTCGAGCCTGTTTTGCGCCAAAAAGGAGTACTTGGTTTACAAGGCTTATTCAATCAGTTTGTACCTATGCCATCAGTGGCAAAAACGTACCGGAAGAAATACCATTCCAACGGGCAAAGAAATACGTTGGGACAGCGTTATCTGGTAAGGAACGCCTATTTTGAGCCTACGCTTAATCAAGGATTTGACTGGGAGTCAGATTGTCTGCAAAGAATAAAAACTGCTTTTTTCTGGAAACAGCCGGCAATCATCTGCAGCCATCGCTTGAACTATATTGGATGGCTGAATCCTGAGAATAAAAGCAGGAATTTGGTCCGGTTACAAAACCTGCTACGGTCGATTCTGAAAAACTGGCCTGATGTAGTATTTATATCATCAGATCAATTGGTTGACATTATAAACAAGCGTAAATAACTATGTGCGGAATAGCTGGTTTTATTGATTTTAAAAAGATTTCGGGAAAGGATGTCCTGCAGAAAATGGTAAGTTCCCTGAACCATAGAGGTCCTGATGACAGCGGGATAGAACTTTTTGAATCAGAGGAAGCTTCTGTTGGATTTGGTCAGGCACGATTGTCCATCATTGATCTCAGTAGCGGGGGTCACCAACCCATGCTTTACAAACATTATACCATTGTGTATAATGGTGAAATCTATAATTATGCCGAAATAAAACAGGAACTTATTCAAACAGGTCATGCCTTTGTTTCGGGATCAGATACCGAAGTTATCTTACATGCCTTTGAGGCCTGGGGTTTGGAGGCGGTTCATAAATTCATTGGCATGTTTGTTTTTGTGATTTATGACGCAGCTGCAAAAAAAATATATATAACCCGAGATCGGGCAGGTGTAAAGCCGCTGTTCTATAGCATGGATCAAGGACTTTTTCTATTTGGTTCTGAGCTTAAAGCTTTGATGGCACACCCTGCTTTTGATAAAAGCATAAACCCTGAAGTATTAGCGGGATATTTTCATCATGGTTACATAGCAGCACCGTATACCATATTTTCAAAAGCAAAGAAATTGGAACCGGGGCATCATCTGACGCTTGATCTATTAACCACTGACCTGAAAATTTCACGTTATTGGTCAGCATCGGATTTCTATCGGATGCCGAAACTAAATATTGATTACGAGACGGCCAGGGATGAAATGCATGAATTGTTGAAATCGGCTACGGCATACCGGATGGTTGCTGATGTGCCGGTTGGAGTTTTTCTTAGTGGAGGCTATGATAGTACAGCGGTTACTGCCATTTTACAAAAGCAACAGTCAAGCCAGTTGAAGACCTTTACAATTGGTTTTGAAATGGGGAACAACGAAGCCCCTTTTGCCAAAGAAACGGCGAAATATTTGGGGACCGATCATACCGAATATTATTGCAGTACCAAGGAATGTCAGGACATCATTCCACAGATTCCTTTCTTTTTCGACGAGCCATTTGCGGATAGCTCTGCCATTCCCACAATGCTTGTAAGTAAGCTTGCCCGGGAAAGGGTAACTGTAGCCTTATCTGCAGATGCAGGGGATGAAGTGCTTGCAGGATACAACAGTTATCCCTTGCATGCCGGATATTTAAAGAGGGTGAATAAAATTCCGGGTGCCCTTGACAACGTTACCGCTTCGCTTGGTAAATTATTTAAGCCACTTGGTGGTTTTCTGTCGGTCAATGAAGCGAAAACTCATCAACTCAACAGTGTGGTGGAAGCACTCGGTTACAAGGGTTTGGAAAGGGCAGCCATTCTGTTTCAAAGAATGAACGAGCTCCCCGAATCCTTTGTAACTTCCCTTTTGAAAAAAGGCGTTTCAGGTTATCACTCTCCTTACAAAATCTCTGTCTCAGGTTTTGCCAATCCTACCGAAGTTTGTATGGCGATTGATTATAATAATTATTTGCAAAATGATATTTTAACCAAGGTAGACCGTGCCACCATGTCTGTTTCTCTGGAAGGAAGGGAACCGTTGCTCGATCACCGGCTGCTTGAATTTGCAGCAAGATTGCCGCTCTCCTACAAATGGGATGGTCACACACAGAAAAAAATATTGAAGGATATTGTGCATTCGTATGTGCCAGAAAAAATGATGGATCGCCCTAAAACCGGTTTTACCATTCCCATATACGATTGGCTGCGCAGCGACCTCTCTTATTTGGTAGAGGAATATTTAAGTAAGGAATCCCTAAGTTGGTCGGGACTTTTTCATGTTCCCTGGGTTGAAAAACAGGTTGCTGCCTTTCGAAATAACAAATTACACTACCAACCATTGATATGGAAATTACTTATGTTTCAGATGTGGTATGCTAAATGGATGAAAAATTCATGAGATTGGTTTTATTAATACCCTCACTGCAACCTGGTGGTATGGAAAGGGTGATGTCGCAGTTGGCAGATTATTTTTGCAGACAACCGGAGTTGGAGGTCCATTTGGTACTTTACGGGTTGAAAAGAGATGTTTTTTACCAGGTCCCTGAAAACTTGAAAGTTTACAAGCCGCGCTTTATTTTTAAAAATGAAAGGCGCTTATGGTACACCCTTAAAACCATGAAGTTTGTGCGTAAGCAGATGAGGAATATTAATCCTGAAGCCATTCTGAGTTTTGGGGAATATTGGAATAACTTTGCATTGCTTTCTTTGCTTGGAACATCCTATCCGATTTTCGTTTCTGATCGTTGCCAACCTGATAAAAGTCTAGGCAGGATACATGACTTTCTTCGGAAAAAACTGTATCCAAATGCAACAGGTGTAATTACGCAAACAGAGAAGGCAATGCAGATTTATCGAAATATGTTTTCTGCAAAGCAAATTGAAATCATCGGAAATCCTGTACGAAGTATTGCCCCAAGACCAGGTATTTACCGGGAGAATGTTGTGCTTACAGTAGGGCGTTTGATTGCATCGAAACATCATGATGAGCTGATAAGGCTTTTTGTTCGTCTGAATCGTCCGGGATGGAAACTTATTATAGTAGGAAGCGATGCCCAGCAACAAACCAATAGTATCCGTTTGCAGCATTTGGTTAATGAACTGGGAGCTGCAGAAATCGTAGAGCTTACTGGTAATCAGGCAGATGTTGAATCCTATTATTTGCGGAGTAAAATTTTTGCCTTTACCTCTAGTAGCGAAGGTTTTCCAAATGTGATAGGGGAGGCACAATCTTCGGGATTGCCGGTGGTTGCGTTTGATTGCGTAGCCGGGCCATCGGATATGGTAAGAGATGGAGAGAATGGTTATTTGGTTAACTTGTTTGATTACTCCGATTTTGAAAACAAATTGGGAATATTATTGGATAATGAAGATCTCCGTAATCAATTCGGAGCACAGGCAAAAATCGATATTCAGAAATTCTCTGTCGAAGCGATTAGTAAGCGTTTTTTATCTGTTTTAAAATCCGGAGTCACTTGATCCGATTCCAATTGAATTAAGAATATTTTGAAAATACTTCAGATAAATGCTTCAGTGAATAGTGGAAGTACCGGTCGCATTGCCGAGGACATAGGACGGGTGATGATGGATCATGGACATGAAAGCTATATCGCTTATGGCAGAGGAAAAAGGCCTAGTAGCTCTCATTTGATTCGCATCGGAAATGATTGGGATGTAAATCTTCATGGAGTTAAAACCATGCTGCTTGATAGGCATGGATTTGGATCCAAACAGGCTACAAAAAGATTTATTAAGCAAGTTGAAAATATTCAGCCTGATGTAATCGGGCTGCACAATCTTCATGGCTACTACCTCAATATTGAAGTTTTATTTGATTTTTTAAAAGCAAGTAATATTCCTGTTCTTTGGACACTTTTTGATTGTTGGGCTTTTACGGGTCATTGTACCTATTTTGATAATATACAATGTGAAAAGTGGATTGAAGGATGTCATCATTGTCCCAAGACCCGTTATTATCCCACAAGCTATGGGCTTGATCAGTCCAAAAATAATTATGAAGATAAAAAAAGGCTTTTTACTGGCTTAGATCAGATGGAACTTGTGGTGCATTCGAATTGGCTGAAAGACTTGGTAAGACGCTCTTATTTGAAGAACTTGCCGGTTCATTGTATTCCAAGTGGGATCAATCTGGATGTGTTTCAGCCATCTGATTATTTGGAGGTAGTTCGTAAAAAAGAATTAAAAGAAAATAAAAAAATTATTCTCGGCGTAGCAAGTATTTGGGATCCACGTAAAGGCCTTGATGATTTTATTGAATTGAGTAAAATAATAAATGAAGATTATCAGGTGGTACTGATTGGATTGAATGAGCAACAATTAAAAACATTGCCCGATACCATTACAGGTATTCAACGTACAGAAAGTACGGCGGAGTTAGCCGCATGGTATAGTGCCGCTACTGTTTTTATCAATCCTACCTGGCAGGATAATTTTCCGACAACCAACCTTGAAGCCCTGGCTTGTGGTACTCCGGTAATTACCTACAATACAGGTGGAAGTCCTGAGGCTGTGGATGAGGATACCGGTGTTGTTATTGAAAAAGGTAATGTAGAAGGTTTGTGGAAGGCTGTGTTAGAAATTGAGAAAAAAAATCAGGATGAATTAAAAGGATTATGTCGTAAACGGGCATTAAATTTCTTCAATAAGGAAGATCGATATCGGGATTATCTTTCTTTCTTTGAAGGGATGTTAAAAAAACAAATAATTAAAACATAAATAGGACAAATGAAAAAGTTATTGGTTACCGGGTCTTCAGGCCTAATCGGATCAGAAGTATGTGTACACTTTGCAAAAATTGGTTGGGAGATTCATGGTGTAGATAACAATCAGAGGGCTGTATTCTTTGGCCCCAACGGGGATACCCGCTGGAATCAAAACAGATTAGCTACAGAACTTCCTGCTTTTATACATCACGAACTTGATATCCGGGATCGGCAGGGTGTGATCGATTTGATTGCCAAAGTTCAACCGGATGCAATTGTGCACACTGCTGCACAGCCAAGTCACGACCGTGCGGCAGCTATTCCTTTTGAAGATTTTGATACCAATGCTGTAGGTACCTTCAATTTGCTGGAAGCAACAAGAAGATACAGTACTGATGTGCCTTTTGTACATATGTCTACCAATAAGGTATATGGTGATGCACCCAATGAAATTGACATGGCGGAACTGGAAACCCGCTGGGATTATGCAGATGCAACTTATGCACATGGTATACCCGAATCTTTTCGGATCGATCAATGTAAGCATTCCCTTTTCGGTGCTTCTAAAGTTTCGGCAGACATCTCTGTACAGGAATACGGTCGGTATTTTAACATGCCTTCCTGTGTATTGCGTGGGGGATGTCTTACGGGTCCAAACCATACCGGCGTTGAGTTACATGGCTTTTTAAGTTATCTCGTTAAATGTAACCTCGAAGAGCGGGAATACACCATCTTCGGTTATAAAGGCAAGCAGGTGCGGGATAATATTCATTCCTTTGATGTAGCGCGTTTTATCGAAGAATTCATCAATGCCCCTCGAATTGCCGAAGTCTACAATCTTGGAGGTGGCAAAGACAATACCTGTTCTATCCTCGAGGCTTTTGACATGATTGCAAAAATCAGCGGAAAGCCTATGAAGTACAAGTATGATGAAACCAATCGTATTGGGGATCACATTTGCTACTACAGCGATCTTCGTAAAATGAAGGCCCATTATCCTAACTGGGACATCACCAAATCATTGCAGGCTACTTTTGAAGAAATTTATGCTGCATGGATCAACCGGAATAAGGCATAAAGGCGTGCTGATGATTACTACTAAGAAATTCTAGTTATGAACTTTTGGATAATATCCCTTTTTGACCCCACACCCATGGACAATGTGGCAACGGCCCGTTTTGTTGGCATTGCCGAGGCTGCAGTTGCAAAGGGGCATGCGGTAACCCATTTTACGAGTACCTTCCGACATCCATCCAAATCACACCGGTTCGAATCGGATACCACTAAACAGATAAATGATCGTTATCAGGTGGTTTATTTGAAATCACCCGGGTATAAGCAAAATATGCGGCCGAAGCGTTTTATAGCGCATTGGCAATATGCCCGTATCTGGGAAAAGTATGCCAATACACTTACGCCTCCCGATTATATTATCGTCAGCCTGCCACCGTTAAGTCTTGCTGATTATGTTACAGAATGGGCTTCAAAAAAGAATATCCCGGTTCTTGTTGATTTCATTGATCCATGGCCGGATAGTTTTATTAAAGATGTTCCCGATGGAGCAAGGCCATTTGCTAAAATAGCAATTACTCCATTCTATAATAAACTGAAAAGGGTTTTAAAAAGAGCCAAAGGGGTTTCTGCTATTTCTCAGGGATATATTGATTGGGCCTTAGGGTATTATCAGGGAACGCCTAAGCCAAACAGACCTTTTTATCCGGCAGTAGATTTTCAATGGATTCAGGATCGGTTTAAGGAACTCGAAGAAAAGCAACCGCGGCAGGATAAATTATTGAGGCTTATATATGCTGGTAGTTTGGCAAGTTCCTACGACATTCCTGCCATTTGTAAAGCGGCTGAAATACTGGAGGCTAAATATCCGGGACGTACAGAGTTTCTCATTGCAGGAACCGGTCCTCAGGAAGATATGGTGAAAGAGTATGCTTCAAAATTATCCAATTTAAAATACCTGGGTTGGATGACGAGGGATACATTGACGGAGCAATACTATCTCTCTGATCTGGGCTTGATCCAGCATATGAATAGCCTTACCCAGACCGTAACTTATAAGTTGTTTAGCTATTTAAGTGCGGGCCTGCCGGTTCTCAACTCCCTGCAAAGCGAAATGGTTAATATTATTGAAGATCATCAGGTTGGACTGAATAATAAAGAGGGGGACTTTGAAAAACTTGCTGAAAATATTGCCTGTTTTTTAGACGATCCCGGTATGTTGGAAACTTATAAGAAAAATGCATTGAAGCTTACTGCTGAAAAAGGTGATACCCAAAAAGTATACGCCGATATGGTCGACTATCTGATTCAATTGTAAAGCTGCAACTTTGAATATACCTATAAACAAAATGAAAGTTATTGTATCAGATGCAGAGTCAAGAAAAGGTTTTGATATTGTAAATCTGATTCAAAGACTCTATGCATTCCCGGTTGTTCTTGCAGCAGGAAAGGATTTTGGATGGAAACTTAAATTGATTTACAATCAAGAGGTACATCCTTTGCGAAGTAGCAGCTTCGGGTTATTCGAGCAGGATCTTACCCATATTCTGGAAACGCACTCAGAAACAGATTTGATTTACCTGCCTGTTTCTGAAAAAGCGACAAGACATTTTTATACTTATATCAGCAGGCATCCGGATACCCGGCTTAAGTATCTGCTACCCCAATCAGAAGCTTTTGAGTGTACCGGGGATAAATACCGTTTTCAGGCTTTTTGCCAGGATGCAGGATTACCGGTGCCTTTATCGTATGAAAAGGAAAATCTACCAGGTATAGAAAGCGACTTCAGACCTTTGATAGTAAAGCCCAGAAAGGGCGAAGGGTCAGTGGGCATTATTTATATCGATCATCCGGAACAATTGAACCGGCTCGATGATCTCGATTTTTCCAAATATGTTATCCAGGAAAAAATACCCGATGGACATAAAGTAGAGGGCGCATTTTTTCTTTGTAAAGCCGGGGAAGTCGTCAGCGCTTATAGTCATAAACGAATTCGTACTTTTCCTGAAATTGGAGGTGTGACTGTTTTTTCTGTTTGTGAGTACAACAAGGATATCATTGATATTGGTAGTACTTTGCTGCAGCAATTAAACTGGGATGGGGTGGCAATGATTGAATTTTTGTTCGATCAGCCATCAGGAAAATGGAAAATGATAGAGCTGAATCCAAGATTATGGGGCTCCATACTTTTATCTGGCTATAATCAGTCAGAAATGTTAAGAAACTATGTTCATTTAAGTTTAGGCAAAGCGATTCAAAAATCTCCCTTGCAAATCGGAACATTTATCCGCTGGTTATTTCCATTCGAATTTATTAATTTTTTCAAAGGAAAATTGAGTTTTGGAGAATTTTTTAACCTGAAGGGATTACCAACCTGCCATATTAACTTTACTTACAGTACTATCTGGCGATCTTCTTCATATATCATTTATTTTTTATTTAATACAAGTTCTATAAAGCGGTTTTTTAAAAAGCTTAGCAATTAGCATGCAGGTATTTGATTTTGATAAAACATTGATTGATAAAGACACTCTTTTTGGGTTCTATCGTTTCGTTGCTTCAAAAGCGCCCTTTTTTTCACTAAAGAGATTGATTTTGAGAGCTGCTGCTGTGGTGTATAAAATGGGGATGCTTAGCAACGACGATCTTAAAGCGCTTGGTATTCGTTTGTTCCTGAAAGGAAAAACCCGGGAATCGATAGAGCAAGCCGGAAAAGAATACGCACAAACACTTTCTTTGAATGAAATATATAATGCTTTTTATAAAGATCTGGATTCCCAACTAAAGATTGTAATATCAGCCTCTTTTGAGGAGTATCTGAAGTTTGTCTTCCCTCAGGAACGAGTTTTAGGATCAAAGTTATCGTATAAAGATGGGCGTGTAAAGGGACTTGCCTTGAATATGTACGGTCCTAACAAAAGGCAGGCATTAAAGGAAGTTGGTATTCTTAAAGTGGATCAGTTTTTTACAGATAGTTATGCTGACAGACCATTAATGGAGATTTCATCTTTGGTATACCTAATTAAAAATGGAAAAGTGACTATTATTAAAGAACCTATAGAAAGCAACGGATCATGATGGAAAAGTTTCCTTGTTCTTTTACTGTGGACGTAGAAGATGGTATAAGTATTGCTATGCGGGATACCTTTAAAAAAGTAGTTCCTCAAACCGATCGTGTGGTTCGTTGTACCCGTTCTATTTTGAACCTGTTGCAAAAACACGGGGTGAAGGGGACTTTTTTCACCTTGGGAAAAGTTGCAGAGGATTTTCCGGAACTCATCAAAGAAATTGTAGCAGGTGGGCATGAATTAGCCGTGCATGGATATAATCATTGGCAGTTTTTTTTAATGACCCCGGAAAAGGCATTTGAAGAGCTGTCCTCTGCAAAGAAGTTATTGGAAGATTTGTCGGGTCAACAGGTTACGGGTCATCGGGCACCTGCTTTTTCTATTTATCCTGCCACGAGTTGGGCTTTCGACGTATTGGTTCGTTGCGGATTTACGTACGATAGCAGTATTATGCCTATCTCCGGATTCCACTATGGCTGGCCGGGGTTTTCCAAAGAAATCAGTAACGTGGTAACCCCTGAAGGAAACCAAATATTTGAAATGCCTTTGCCCGTTATGGACGTTTTAGGAAAAAGTATCCCATTTAGTGGTGGTAGCTATCTCCGGTTATTTCCTATTTCGTGGGTAGAAAAAGGATTTAAAGAACAGATTAAAAAAGGGCCAGCTGTTTTATACATGCATCCTTATGAGGTGGATGATACCCGGTATCCTGACTATTACTTTGAAGCTATGAAAGCGAAGTCGGTGCTCACCCAATTAAAAATGCGATCTAATTGGTTGGGACGTGGTAAGGTATTGTCAAAATTGGATCATCTTCTGGGAAGGTTTTCTTTTCAAACCATGTCAGATATTCTTAAAGAAACTCAAATAAACAGCCCGTTAGAAACGGTGCATGTTTAATAAAGCAATTCCTGAAAAGTATGTATCGAAATTTTTTCAAGCGCCTCATTGATTTTTTGGCAGCTTGTATTGTTCTGTTGATTGTATTCCCTTTTTTGATTATTCTGATTGCCGTTCTTTTTTTTGCAAATAATGGGAAGCCTTTTTTCTTTCAGGAGCGGGTAGGCTATAAAAACAGGATTTTTAAGGTGGTGAAATTTAAAACCATGAATGACCGGCGTGGTACAGATGGAAAGCTGCTTCCTGATAACATACGTTTGACAAAAGCCGGAAAGTTTGTACGGTCTACTTCGATGGATGAGTTGCCTCAATTGCTCAACGTATTGATTGGTCAGATGAGTTTGGTAGGGCCCCGACCCTTATTGGTAAAATACCTGCCCTTGTATAATGAACGGCAAAAAAGAAGACATACTGTAAAGCCCGGTATTACAGGCTGGTCGCAGGTAAATGGCCGTAATACCGTTACCTGGCAGCAAAGATTTGAACATGATATTTTTTATGTAGAAAACCTTAGTTTAACTTTGGATATCAAAATCCTTTTGCAGACCATTAAAAAAGTGGTGGTTCGCGAAGGGATTGCAGCGGATGGAGCCGCTACTATGCCTCCGTTTACTGGTAATAACTAAATTTAAATACTTAAAACAAATTATATGGAAGAGCAATTAATTGAAGCATTAAAAATAGCCCTTGAAATTGAAGACCGTGAAATTACACTTGCAGACAAGTTCAAAGAGTTTGAAGAGTGGGATTCCTTGTCCCGTCTTTCCCTGATCAGTGAGCTGGATGAAAATTTCGAAGTGCAACTTGAAGGAAAGGAATTCGAGAATATTGAAACGGTTGCAGACCTTTTAAAGGCTGTACAGGCAAAGTCTGCCGCCTAGATCAGGAGTTCTTTTTTTCAGAATTAAATCAGGAGGATAATAATGGCACAGGTTTCATTTGATGGAGTAGGTATATTGGGGCTGAGCGCCTGTGTGCCTAAAAATACCATCGATAACCGATCTTATACAGAAAATTTTTCGAAAGAAGAGGCCGCGGATATTGTAGAAAAAACAGGGATTGAGCAACGTCGTTTCGCCCCTGAAGGTATGTGTGCTTCTGACCTCTGTTTTGCGGCGGCAGATAAATTGATCTCTGACCTCAATATCGATAAAAGCGAAATCGGTTTATTGGTATTTGTTTCACAAACACCTGATTACAGAATGCCTGCAACAAGCATACTGTTGCAAAACAGGCTTGGGCTTTCCAAAGCAACCATGGCGTTCGATATCAGTTTGGGTTGTTCTGCCTTTATTTATGGTATGAGTGTTGTGTACAGCCTCATTGAAAAGGGAAGTATTAAATATGCCCTTTTGCTCGATGGGGAAACCCGTTCAAGGGTTTATCATCCGAAAGACAGAAGAGTTGCTTTTTTGTTTGGCGATGGTGGAGTGGCTGCATTGATTGGAAAGAAGGAGCAATTCGGAAAAAGTTATTTTTCACTCAATTCTGATGGAAGTCGTGAAGATCTGATTAAGGTGAAGGCAGGCGGATACCGGCATCAGAGTACACCCGAAACCCTTGCAGAACGAGTGATTGATGAACATGGAAACATCAGTACCGATGAACATGGCACTATGAATGGGGCTGATGTGTTT
>JBGSNV010000194.1:0-4604 GCA_041739485.1 Chitinophagaceae bacterium | reverse complement strand
AGGAGAGAGTGGATTGCTATCAACCATTCAGCCATTTATTATTCGTATGCCTTTAAGCTTGATAGAAAAAATCGCTTTTTATTTCTGCCTAAAATTGGTCTTGGGTACTTCAATTATGTTCGTGAGAACAGGCGGGAGACTGGCGGAGGTTCTATTGGTGTAATAAGTTTTACTTCCATCGTTGCTGCACAAACTGAATTTCGCATCAGCCGAACTTTCTCCCTTCATGCAAACTGGGAATACCAACACGGGAAAGTGAATTTTGATAACCGTGCTATCCGGCTTGATCAGCACAGGCTGTTTGCGGGGATTAAGGCACAGTTTGACATACAATGACGCAGGATGCAGGATGGGGAATTTTAATGTTCTTTAAGTATTTGCAAAACGTAGCTTGTATCCTTTTTTACCCTTCGCTATTTTGAATTTTCTCAATTTGTTCCAGCGTCAATTCTGTTAATTCCATAATTTCATTAATTGAATAACCCTTGGATAAGGCTTTACGGGCTACTTCAATTTTACCCTCTTCTTTAGCAGTATCCAAAGAATTTTTAAGATCACGATAGTATTTTAAACTATCCTCATATGATTGAATTTGGGCCGGGGTAAATTTTGCTATTTCCGCTGTTTCAAAAAGTTTCTCAAATATATGCTCCCTAAGTTTATCAGGAACCCTATCTAATTTATTCATATTTGTAAGTACATAAAGCCATTTATCAAATCTTGTCTCAAGTTCATCTATGCTCTTATTAAATTTAGGCATCTCTAAGTAGATAAAGGTTAGCTTATCATAAAATACCTTTTTTGTATCAATGTCAGAAAGCTTAACGTCATACCTTTCTATAAAAATAATCCTTTAAAGGTAAAATCTTCTTTTTCTCAATTAGAGCGCATTAAATCCGTGATGGCAAATTGGTCACAAATATTCATGGGCTTCTATTGTAACTCCAACCAATTGCGGCACTCCAACCATCAGCACTACTTAAAGGACAATTTGACATGAAATTCTAAATTCCTCTTTAATATTTCTTTCTACTTATAGCTGAAAGGTTGAAAAGTGGTTTTTCAAGGTCTATTTTGTAAAACATACTTTACAAAATGTTGAAAATCCAATAATTTGTAAATCGTACTTTACAAAAATGCAAAGATGTTCCAAATCAAAAGTCCACCTCCCAGCCCAACAATTCAGATTCAATCTTTCCATCAGTAGTTTTCAGAGGTAGAAATTTTCCATTTTCTAAGTGGTACCCTGCCACGCTGTTATCTTCCGGGTTCACAATCCAATATTCCTGTACACCATATTGTTCGTAAATAGCCTTCTTTTCATTCAGGTCGTAATGGGCGGTAGATGGAGAAAGTATTTCTATAATTAAGCCGGGGGCTCCGTACATGCCATCTTCTTTTATCAGGTGCATGCGTTCCTTGCTGATAAAACAAATATCAGGTTGAAAGGCATTTGCCCGGTCGAAATACACATCATAGGGTGCCACCCTGGTGATGCCTAATTTTCTTTTCTTTACAAAAATTGAAAGTGCTGGATATATTTCATCAATGTAACGTTGATGCCTGTCAAGCGGTGCCGGACTCCTAATAATCTGGTTTTGGATAAGTTGGGCCATCGTACCTTCGGGCAGGCTTCTGTAAGCTTGCAATATGGTGCGTGGAGGCGTTATGATAGCAGGCGTGCTCATGAATTACTTCTATTCATTGCAAGTTAAGATTTTTTCGAAAAAACTATAGCTTGGTTTTTGGGAGCATTGTAGTCTTGTAATTGTTTTAGACTAGTCTGCGAGATTTTTAGAGCACCCTTCAATCAATCATCTAAATCAAAATTCAACCTCCCAACCTAATAAAGCAGATTCAATTTTTCCAACTGCAATTTCCAGGGGTACGAATTTTCCATTTTCTAACTTGTATCCTGCTACGCTATTGTCTTCCGGGTTCACAATCCAATATTCCAGTACGCCATACTGTTCGTACACATCCTTTTTTTCATGACAATCGTATTTGGCGGTAGATGGAGAAAGTATTTCTATAATTAAGTCGGGGGCTCCGTACATGCCATCTTCTTCAATAAGGTGTTTGCGCTCATTGCTGATAAAACAAATATCAGGTTGAAATGCATTTTCCCGGTCGAAATACACATCATAAGGCGCATAGCGAACGGTTCCCAATTTGTTTCTTTTAACATGATACACAAGTTCAAAGCTTATTTCCATTGAAATGCGTTGATGCTTATCAAGCGGTGCAGGACTCATGATAATGTGGTTTTTGATAAGTTGTGCCATGGTGCCCTCCGGCAGGCTTCGATAAGCTTGCAATATGGTGCGTGGGGGCGATATGGTGGTGGGCGTGCTCATGATTATTTTGTGTTACCTGCAAGTTACCCTTTTTCTGTAAAAAAATAAAACAGGCTACCTGCCAACTTTTATGCCTGAACTGACAACCAACGAAAAGAAAACCCTCCCCCCATACTTGGAATATTTACAAGCGGACTTCGTGCAAATAAAATATTCTCTTAACTTTCCCACATGGAACGTAGAAAATTTCTCCGGCAATCGGGATTAAGTTTTTTAGGCATGGGTTTAATGGCCGCTATACCCATGGATGTATTGGCAGCCATTCGCAGGCAGGTATCTCCAAACGATCGCATAGGCGTGGGATTGATTGGCTGCAAGGGGATGGGATGGAATAACCTGACAAGCATGCTGAAAATGAGCGAAATGGAGTGTGTAGCCCTGTGCGATATTGACGACTCCGTGCTTACCCAACGAAAAAGCGAGTTGGCAAAATTAAATGGGCAACCGGCTATTTATAAGGACTATCGAAAATTACTCGAAGATAAAAATGTACAGGTTGTTATTATTGCAACCCCCGATCATTGGCATTGCCTGCAAATGGTAGATGCCTGTGCAGCCGGAAAATATATCCTGGTGGAAAAGCCGGCAAGTAACAGTGTGAGAGAGGCCGAAATTATGATGGCTGCTGCCAAAAAATACAAGAGCATTGTTCAGGTAAACCAATGGCAAAGAAGTCAGCAGCATTTTAAGGATGCCATCGCTTTTGTGCAAAGCGGACAGTTGGGCAAGATTGCACAAACCAAGGCCTGGATGTTCAATGGGCATTCCCTTTTGCCCAAAGCGGACAATACAGTGGTACCCGCCGGGGTGGATTACCAAATGTGGTTAGGCCCTGCCCGGGAAAGACCTTTTAACCCAAACCGTTTTCATTATAATTTTCGCTGGTACTGGGACTACGCAGGGGGACTGATGACCGATTGGGGGGTACACCTTATAGATATGGTATTGCTTGGCATGCAGGTGGGATTACCCAAATCAGTCGTGAGTATGGGAGGTCATTTAGCCTATCCCGAAGATGCAAGGGAAACACCGGATACCCAAACGGCTGTTTATCAATACGAAGGCTTTCAACTGATTTGGGAACATACCATGGGGCGCCAATACGGACACTACGGAATGAATCATGGCATCGCTTTTATTGGCAGCAACGGAACGCTTTTGCTCGATAGGTTTGGCTGGGAAGTTCGTCCGGAAAAAGAAAGGAACCAACCGCGTATGGAAGCAATTGCCTGGCAAAAAAAGACCGATGATGGGGTGGATATGCATACCCAAAACCTGATAGCGGCGGTAAAAGCCGGTGATGCCGGCCTGTTGAACTGCCCGATTGAAGCCGGGGCTACCACAGCCATTCATTGCCACCTTGGCAATGTAGCCTACCGTACAGGTTCCATTGAACAACCGGAAGCCGGAAAGCGGATTATTTTGGGGCAAAAAAATGGAAATGCATTGCTGCTACCGGATTATCATCATGGGTGGAAAGTTCCGGTATGGTAGCTACTAATTTTTAGTAAGGTTTCTCGCACTCGCATCCATCCATGGCTTGAGTGCTGTACAAGTTCCGAATTCTTTGTCTACGTAAATGAAGTAGTTTTTTATTTTTTCGTCGAACCAGTTCTCAAGCACCCGCTGCTTTTTATCTTCCAATGCCCGCGAAGCAATCCGGTTATAATCGTCTTGTAAATTTTCGCGATGTGGTTCGGTACGGGTGCGCAAATAAAGAATACGAACGCCCTTTTTACCCTGCTCTGTTTCAAAAGCTGTTGGGTAAGAATACTGACCCGGTTTCAGGTCCTTCAGCATCGGGATCATATTCTTATCGAGCTGATCGATTGTGATCATTGTTGATTGATCTCCACCAAGAATCCACCCACCGGTAAACTTATCTTCTTCATCGCTATATTTTGCTACGGCTTCGCCAAAAGTGGTGGTTCCGGCCATCAATTTGGCCCTTACGCTATCCAGCTTTTCCTTTGCCCCTGTAATTTCATCTTCGGTAATAGGGGGGATCATTAAAATATGTCTTACCACCGCATCATCACCCGAACGGCTTACATTTTGAATGATATGCAATCCAAACTTAGACTTAACCACATTACTGATCTGACCTTCGCGTAATTTAAAAGCAGTATTCAGGAAAACCGGATCCCAGAATTTATCGGCCCGGTTGATGGTATATTGTCCACCGGTATTTTTGCTGCCCGGATCTTCGCTGTATAATTTAGCCATCTGATCAAAACGGCTACCCCC
>JBGSNV010000190.1:0-12286 GCA_041739485.1 Chitinophagaceae bacterium | reverse complement strand
CACATTCAAACTTTTAAATTTTGAGGAAAAGCTTTAAAGGGGATTTCGTACATCAATCTGCTCTGAAAAGGCTTCGCATGGTAATGGTGCCATAGCTTTATCTTTTACTTTTTTTCTTGATAAAAAAAGTAACAAAAAAATCAAGGCACAGCCAAGGCGTTGGCCGCAATGCTTTTGAAAAGATTTTTGGGATTCATAGTTAACAATAAGTTACCGGGGGCGGCACCGCGGCCGGCGGCGTTTCAGGCTTTGTTTTCGGGCCACTGTATTAAGGGTAGATGCTGATTTTTTTTTAAGCTTACTCTTTTCCAAGGCCCGAAAACGCCATTCCACTTGCCTGCTTGCTAACGCTGTGGCTGCGCCGGGGGCTCCTGGCGGCGATTACGGCTACCTGTACCGGTTATACCTGTGGAGGCACTTGAGGTATCACTTTTATATGTTCATTTTTATTGTTTTTTTTATTTGTCCTGTTTTAATCCCGGCTATCCGGGGTTTTAATTACCAATGATCATTCGTGTTCCTTGCCTGCTCGAAGGGCGAACCATTTATGGGGTTTACGTACACCAATCTCTCTGATAAGGGGTCATCGTGGTAATGGAGTTAAAGGTGCTTTTCTCTTTATTACTTACTTTTTTTCTTGATAAAAAAAGTAACAAAAAAATCAAGGCACAGCCAAGGCGTTTGCCGCGATGCTTTTCAAAAAATTTTTGGGATTGTTAGTTATTAGCAAGTTACCGGGGGCGGCACCGCGGCCGGCGGCGTTTCAGTCTTTGTTTTCGGGCCGCTGTTTTATGGGTAGATGTTGCTATTATTTTTAAGCTTACCTTTTTCCATGGCCCGAAAACGCCATTCCACTTGCCTGCTTGCTAACGCTTGTGGCTGCGCCGGGGGCTCCGGGCGGCAATTTCGACCACCTTTACCGGTTATTTATTCTTTGGAAGGCACCTCAGGTATCTGTTTTATAGGTTTATTTCATAGTGAACTGGCTAAGAATTGCTGGTTTATAAGGTTATAGGAACATAGGAAATCCCCAATGATCCATCTTGCTCCTTGTTTGCCCGAAGGGCAGGGGCGTAAGACAGCTCATTGGGGATTTCATTTTCCCTTTCCTATTTCAGGGTCATTGTTACTTTGGCATTGCCCATAGCCGGAATCACACTCGTGGTTTTCACCGCCATGCCCTTGCTGCCATCAATCCAAAGGGTCTGAATTTCCGCCTCATTGTCTGCATTGGTAAGCGATACTTTCCAAACGTTTTGACCGTTGAGTATTTCCTTGCCTTCTACTTTCAGGTTCATCTTCTTGTTTTTGCCAATTTGCGAATCAAACTGATAGAATGAAGTGGCAAATCCTTCTGCAAGGGGCATGCGGGCTATTACAAGATCGGCACCGGCACCATCGGCTACTACAATACCTTCCACTTTAGCGGTCATGGTTTTACCCATCGCGGTCATGGAGGTCTCTTCCGTTCCATAATCAATGCTGATATCGGCCGGACCCTGTTTTACTGCCCTTTTGGTTACTGAAAGGGAACCGGCGGCAAAGTGATTTTCGTCGATTGCATCGCCCATTGGTGTACTGCTTTTGTCCGTTACTTTCCAGCCATCTGCACCTACTTCCACCGCACGGGTCATGCTCATCGGGATGGTTTGCCCTTGCACTTCTATTACCATATCATAGTTATAGTTGCCAGCCACAACAGGCATGGACGGTGCCGGCATTTTTTCAAGCATCGCAACCTTTTCCTGCTTTGGAAGTGCTACTTTGGCAATATCCACCGTCATTTGCTGTAGTCGGCCAGCTACATCTCCGGGCATATCTTCCTGATAGCGCGTACCACAATACTTTGCCAGAAACTTTTCGCTTGCGGCAATCATCCCCATGTTGTTTACCGGCTTGGCAAAACCATGTCCTTCATCGTCCGCAAGAATATACTTTACATCAGTACCCAACTCCCGGAGGGCTACAACGATCTGATCGCTTTCTGCCTTTTTTACCCGTGGGTCGTTGGCTCCCTGCACAATCATCAGCGGCGACTTAATTTTTTCCGCGCTGAAAAGCGGACTTGCTGCCGTCAGCAACGCCTTGCCTTCCGCGGTAGCCTCGCTGCCCATACGCAACTCAAAAAACTTACGGCCAGCCTCCCAATAAGGAGGTATGGTACTCAATAAAGTAAACAAATTGCTTGGTCCCACAATATCCACCCCTGCAGCATACAGGTTCGGCGTAAAGGCAAGCCCGGCAAGCACGGCATACCCGCCATAACTGCCTCCCATAATGGCTACTTTTTTAGCATCAGCAGTTCCGTTGCCCACAAGGTGTTTTACGCCACAGGTAATATCATCCTGCATCAGCTTACCCCACTGCAGGTTGCCGGCATCCAAAAATTGCTTGCCAAAACCGGTACTGCCACGAAAGTTGATTTGCAACACGGCAAAACCACGGTTAGCAAAAAACTGTGCATACGGATCATATCCCCAGTTATCTCTTGCCCAAGGGCCGCCATGAGGAAATACCAGCAAAGGCAGGTTTTTGGCCTCCTGACCCACCGGAAGCGTCAGATAAGCAGGAATCTCTAACCCATCGCTGCTTTTGTAACGAATCGGCTTCATTTCCGCAAGGTGTTGCTCTACTTCTTTCAGCTTGGGGCGTGGGGTGTATTGAAAAACGAGTTGCTTATTGGTACGGTCATAGAAATAGACCTCTGTAGCATATTTATCGCCGCTAACGGTCACCAGCATTTTGTTTTCATCTCGGGTGCTGCTTCCCATGCCTACTTCCCGTCCCGGAAATTTGGACTGTAAAAATTTGTAATCGGCTTCCCAGTTTTTATCTTTCCAGTAAAAGCGCTCCTTATCATCTACATAAGCCGTTACAATCAATTCGCGGTTAACGTCGCTAAAGGAGGCACCGGCCAAATCAACCCTTTTCATCGGATCAGATTCCACGTCATTTACCTTTCCGGTAGCAGGATCCATCAGAATCAGTTTGGCGAGGTCCACATCAGCCCCTTTATTGGTGCTCATGTAAACCTTTTTGTTGTCCTTCGTCCAGTTGATTGGTCCTGCACCTTCCAGCGCACCAACACTGTAAATCTTCTCCAGTTTATCTTTATCCACCCGCAATATTTCGGTACTGCCATCCTCCGGACTGCGCAGGGCAAGTCGCAGATTTTCGTCCCAGTCGAAGTTCCAGCCACTGATGCGATCCTTATTTTCACGCAGCAGGGTGAGCTTGCCGGTAGCAATGTCCAGTTGGTACAAATCGTGCCAGGCCGCATCGCGATCATTCAGACCAACCATCAGCAGATTCGGTTGCTTTTTGCTTACCTGATAAATCATAGCACGCACCTTTTCGTTGTTGGTCAGGTTCCGCGCCTCTGGTACCCCGCCGTCCGCAGCAGGCGCAAGCGGATCTATTGCATAAATATTGAAATTTTCATTGCCTCCCTTGTCTTTTACAAAGAGAATGTACTTGCCATCATAGGTCCAGAAATATCCGCCAATTGGCCGCTCATTGTTGGTCAGCGGTCTAGCTTTTTCAAAAGGCTCGTCCATTTTCTTCACCCAGATATTCAGGGTGCCATTGTAGGCTTTCATAAAAGAAATGAACTTGCCATCAGGACTCAATTGTCCTCCGGTGATTTCGGGGTTGCCAAAGAAAATTTCCCGATCAATGATCGGTACTGTATTACTATTGTCCATATCTCCTGATTGTTTAGGCTGCGCAAGGAGGATCCCCGTCGCAGAAAGTGCCGCAAGAAAACATAAAATTCTCATTCTCATGGTGTTAAAATTTTTGTAGGTGTGAAATCTGTTCGGTTATACGAATAATAGGTGACCATATCCTTCCAATTATTACAAATCAGGGAACGGTTTTTTAATAGCTTTAACAAAAAGAAGGTAGGAAAAAGTAATAGTAAAGGATTATGACATCTGTAGAGACGCAATGCATTGCGTCTCTACAGATGTCATGCATGGCGTCTCTACATAGGCCCTAATTCATCTCCGGTTCAGGATAAATATTTTTGCAACAGGTCCGTTGTCATTTTAGGATCCGCCTTGCCTTTACTGCGTTTCTTTACCTCGCCTACAAACAGCCCGATCAATCCTTTCTTGCCTTTTTTGTATTCGGCCACTTTATCGGGCATGCTTTCGAGTACTTCCCGTATCCAGGTTTCGGTTTTTGCGGTGTCCTGAACCTGAATCAGATTTAAACGGGTTGCCAATGCAAGCGGCTCTTCAGAAGGGTTTTCGAGCAAGGCCTGAAAGACGGGGCCGGCTGCGGTACTAAAATTCACCTGTCCTGTTTCTACCAGGGCGATCAGTTTATGGAGTTGCATAGGTATTACAGGAAATTGCTCCAATGCCGCCTGCTGCTCGTTGAGCCATTTTTTTACCGGACCAAGCATCCAGTTTGCAGCGGCTTTGGCCGGGGTTTGTATTTCAAGCAGGTGGCTGTAATAATCCGACAAGGGCTTTTCCTCGGTAAGCACCTGAGCATCCTGTGCCGGTAGGCCTGCCGAAAGGAACTGTTGCAGTTTTTCGCCCGGTAATTGGGGTAGTTTGCTTTGCAGCAGATCCAGTTTTTGCCGGGTTACGGTAAATGGCGGCAGATCGGGGCAGGGGAAATACCGGTAATCGTTGGCTTCTTCTTTTTCGCGTTGCGCAATGGTTTTATCGGCATCAGAATCGTAACCCCGGGTTTGTTGTACAATTGCTTCTCCGGCATCCAGTAAGGCGGTTTGCCTTTTTATTTCGGACTCAATAGCTTTGCGTACAAATCGGATGCTGTTGATGTTTTTGATCTCTACCTTGGTGCCGAGTTTGGTTTCCCCTTCCGGCCGAAGACTGATGTTCGCGTCGCAGCGCAGACTGCCTTCTTCCATATTTCCATCGCAAATACCGAGCCACCGCACCAGCTTACGCAGTTCAGTCAAAAACACACTTGCGGTTTCCGAATCGTATATCACCGGATCCGTAACGAGTTCCAGTAAGGGTACCCCGGCACGGTTGAGGTCAATACAAGTGAGGGCCGGGTCCGCATCATGGATGCTTTTGCCGGCATCTTCCTCCAGATGCACATGGTGAATATCGACACCGGCCAATGAACCGCCCACCAAAATGGGTGCATGGAGTTGGGTGGTTTGATAACCCTTGGGCAGATCGGGATAAAAATAATGTTTGCGGTCGAACCAGCCACGACGGGTAATGGAGCAGCCGAGCGAAAGCCCCAGCTCAATGGCAAAATCAAGCGCCTGTTCATTTAAAACGGGCAGGGTGCCGGGATGCGCAAGGCTGATAGGGGATACCTGCGTATTGGGGGCAGCACCATAAGAAGCCGGGTCCGCGCAAAAAAGTTTAGACCGGGTTTGCAGTTGTATATGTACTTCAAGTCCTATAACGGGTTGATATGCCATAGGGTCAAAGGTAAAGCCGGGGGCTGAATTGTCCCATTTTCTCCTGAAAGCAACGGGCAGACCCGTTTGGATCTGCCTGTTGGTACTTTTTTGGAAAATATGCGAAAGTCTTTTATTGCCGGATAATAACACGGCCACCACCGCCACCGGGACGACCACCCATGCCCTGAAACTGTTGTTGCATCATTTTACGATATTCTTCCTTAGTGATCTTATTGCCCTTGGTAGGTGCGGCAACCAATTCTTTACCAAGTGGCTCGAGTTTTACCGGGGTATATACCATGGTTCCGTTGTCTACATCGAGATAAAGAATCAAACCGGGCAGACCGAAATAATTATCTGGTCCTGCGGAAGATTCAATCTGATCGGTGTACCAGGCTACTACTTCCTGCTTTTCTTCCATCATTTTACGAATCGTGCTATCGCCGCCACGGGGGGCTCTTTGCTCACCGCCTCTATCACCACCATTCTGTCCACCACCACTTCTATTACCCATTGCCATTCCAAAGGCCTGTACGGTCGTTGTTGCCTTTTTACATTCAAAACCGGCAATCGTCATCGTTTCATTTTCAAGCTTCCACTTAATGGGCGAAAGCGAATCTTCGATCAGGTATTTTTTCGGCCCGAGTTCGCGGCTTTCCACCATGGTTTCCTTATCGTAATCCCGAAAGGTTTCGGCGCTTCCACCCCCACCCATAGCAAAGCGAGCAAAGCGGTTTCCACCTCCCCCATCGGCAGTAGGCATCTGATCTTCCTGCACTTTGGCGGGCTTAAAAAGCGATTGGGTACTGTTGAAATACAGTTCGAGCGTGTTCGTCTGAAATTCAGGGATCATCGCTTTAAACTGCTCTGCCTGTGGAGGCAGTCTTTTGTGCATGTTGATCTTTTGCTCATAAATGATTTTACCTTCTTTTACCTGTGCAAACAGGGTGGATGAAGCTAAAACCACCGCCAACATTCCTAAAACTCTTTTCATTATTTATTTTTTTTAAACTATTTTCTGATTAATTCTTTACCGCGTTAAGAAATAGATCCTAATCCCCGAATTCAAATCAGGTACAAAGCTATGCTATTTAAAATCCGATAAAGTTAACCCAACGGAAAGAACCGTTAATTAAGGTTAATAGAAACTCTTTACTGATTTTTCAGCAGGATACCTTTGTTGCATAAAAGGTATTTGGAGAAGACAACGCAATGATTTCAAAAAAAAATTTACCGGGCTGGCTGATGTATCTAAGCGTTGGTTTGCTGATTCTATTTCAGGTGTACTGGCTACAAAAGGAATACGAAAATGCACACCGGCGTTTACAACGCGAAGTCAGCGTGGTACTCCGCGAGAATTTTTTGAAACGGCAAATGAGCCTGATTTTCAAAGACTCAAATATTTCAGGCATTGACCGGATGCCCACTTTCGTGATTGACCGCCGGCAGGCATCCCGCTGGCAGGAAGACAGTACTGCTAAAGGCGGATCTTTTCATTTTTCTTCAGAGAAAACTGCTGCAGATAACAAACCGGAAGACAGCATGCATCAAAGAGAAGAAGGCATGCATGGGCCCCAAAGAAGGGGCTTCAGGGCTTTTGAAAACATAATGGATGAGCCCTTAGGGAGCAATCTCATCGTAAGGGCCTCGATCTCTCAAAGCGATTTAAAAGTAAAAAATCTGGCACACTCGATCTTTAGAGAGGCTCTGGAAAAAGCAGGGCTTCCTGACAAGTTTACGCTTGCCAAATCCAAGGAACAACCGCTTGCAGCCAATATCCGCCTGAGGGACAGCAACAACGTAAACATCCGCATCCGCGAAGATTTTCAGTTGGTCTCTATGGAGCTGGATTTTGGAAATGCATTCCCTTTTGTGATTCAGCGCATTTACGGGCAGGTATTGATTTCTTTGGTCATGACGAGTATTGTTATCGTAGCTTTTTGGTTGATGTTCCGCAGCCTTCGGCAACAGCAAAAACTGGCCTTGCTGAAAAATGATTTTATCAGCAATATGACCCACGAATTAAAAACTCCGGTAGCTACGGTGAGTGTTGCTATTGAGGCGCTTAAAAATTTCAATGCACTACAAGATCCGGTTCGCACCAAAGAATACCTCGATATCTCTTCGCTGGAATTGAACCGCCTTACGCTACTGATTGACAAGGTGCTGCGCATCAATATGTTCGAAGCCGACAAACTCGATTTAAATACCGAACCGGTGGAGCTGAATGAACTCACAAGATCGGTGATTCAAACGGTAGGGATTCAGGCAGAAAAAACAGGGGCTGTCATTAAATATGAAGAACCGGCAGAACCGCTTTGGGTAAAAGGCGACCGGCTGCACCTGATGAGCGTGCTTTATAACCTGCTCGACAATGCCTTGAAATACCATAGCGAAAACCCAGTGATTGAAGTAAAACTTTCCAGAAACGGCAACGACCACCTGATGGGTGTAAAAGACAACGGGCCCGGTATTGCAACAGAATACCAACCGAGGATCTTTGAAAAGTTTTTCCGGGTTCCTACAGGCAACCGGCATGATATCAAGGGTTACGGACTTGGGTTGAGCTATGTTTCGGATATCATTCAAAAACACGGAGGTTCTATTTCGTTGGAAAGTACCGTAGGATCCGGATGTAATTTCATTGTAAAAATTCCTGCCTTATCTTAGAACCTCAAAGGCTGTTTAAAAAAAGTAGTGAAATGGTACGGATCTTATACGTGGAAGACGAGGTATTTCTGGGGAAAATTGTAAAAGAAACCCTTGAAAGCCGGGGCTTTGAAGTTCGCATGGAAAGCCATGGCAACGATGTGGTGGATGCATTTAAAAAATTGCAGCCGGATATTTGTTTGCTTGATGTAATGCTTCCGGGTAAGGATGGTTTTACGCTTGCCGGGGAAATACGGGAGCTTCATAAAACCGTACCGATTCTTTTTCTTACAGCCAAGACCCAAACCGAAGATGTGGTGACCGGTTTTTCGAAAGGAGGCAATGATTACCTCAGGAAACCCTTTAGCATGGAAGAACTCATTGTTCGCATCAACAACCTGCTGGAACTGACCGGAAAACCACCCCTGAAAGTAACCGATCCGGATAATATTGCCATTGGTAAATACCGCTTCAATCTGCCCCGACAATTACTTACCGGTCCGGGTGAAGAAAAAAAGCTCAGCTACCGCGAAAGCGAGTTGTTGAAGTACCTTTTTGAAAACCGCGACCATATTATTGATCGCCGCGACCTGCTGAATGAGATCTGGGGAAACGATAACTTTTTCAACAGCCGCAATCTCGACGTTTATATCACCAAAATACGCGGGTATCTCCGCAAAGATCCCGCTCTGGAAATCCTGACAATTAAAGGCGTGGGGTACCGGTTTGTAACGGGATAAGAGGGGTTGGCTTACCTTTACGGCAAAAACAGGGATATGTCGCAGGAAACCATTTTTGCCTTAGCCAACGGATTGGCGCTTCTTAGTTGGATTTACCTGATAATGGCACCTTTCAGCCCTATGACCCATAAGTTGCTTACCGGCTTTTCTGTAGCATTGCTTTCTCTAACCTATGCCGTGCTTGTATTCCAAACTTTGCAGCCTGCCGATTTCCGTCAGTTTAGCACGCTGGAAGGCATTTCGGGTTTGATGTCTCTACCCGGTGCTGCCCTTGTGGGTTGGATACATTACCTTGCTTTCGATCTGATGACCGGTATTTTTATCGCCCACAATGCAGCCAAACATGGCATCAAACATCTTGTAGTGATCCCATGTTTGCTTTTTACTTTTATGCTTGGGCCGGTGGGTTTGCTATTGTATTTTATGATACGATGGTCGGTTTCGCGTAATTACTGGCAGGGGGTTTGACACAGGCCTTGTATGGAATAATTTTTTTCTAGTGAAGGGAGGACAGTCGGCGGTTTAACACCGTTGGATCCATATAATTTGCGGAGCTTTAAAGGCAGGGTGCAGCGTCCTGTTATTCGTTGACTTATCCACTATTTGGGAGTCAACCTATTTCGGAGTATGCAGATGACGCACAACGTTTTGTATTTGCGAAGTACAGGGAATTCGTAGCTGGCCATGCCCGGCGGCAATGTTGTTATGGAATATAATTATGAAATTAACGAAAATTTTATTAGGACGATTCCAGCCCCAAACCACAGTTGGCATGCTGCTGCTGAAGTATTAATGTCCTGCCTTGCATTTTGCAAATGCACTGTTGGCTGCAGAGCTTCTTTAGGTTCTGAATCAATTATTATAAATTGTAAAGAGAATTGTCATCGTAATTATAAGAAATGAATATAGATTTAGTGATTTGAAAGTAAGCTTGTCTTTAATCAGAAAGATTAATGACAATATTGTCAAAATCAGCATAGAAGCGATGACTGGAAACCATAACATTTCAAAAATTGCTCCTACCAATTCGTATTTATATACATTAAATGTCCTGCCAAGGGTCCAAATTATTGAAGTCACAATACTAAGCAGAAATATTTTTTTGCTACTTTTTGAATTTCTAAATAATATGCTGTCCTTTATCATAGATTATTAAATTTTCATACGTTAATGGAGTTTCAATGTTCTCACACAATATTTTCAGATGTTAACTATTAAACGGTTATCTATGTTTAAATCAATCCCCATTTTTGTCAACACACTCTCCTATTGCATCTTAAATGGGTATTAACATACAAAGTCATTACATATTTTGAAATACATGTTGGGAGAAGCAGTGTTGGATTATTGAACCATCCCATGCTTTGTAGCCAACGTCCGAGGCTTTGTGCAGTTGGGGAATTCATTGTTCGTCCTGCCCGGTGCCGCAGCCCGTATGATAATTTAAAGTTGAAGATATGAACTAAAGCTGAAAAGGGAACCTCCTGCCCGAACCAAAGCTGATAGCGAACCGCAGCCCATTGCTATTCCGTCCGCCAGCATAGTAGCAAGCCGAATGTTGTCTGTAGTTATTCTTCTTCCATCCAAAATTCTTTCCATAGTTTTATCTTTCCAGTTTCTCTGTCATAAATGATTTCAAAAGGAATTTTTATTTTATATTTTGGTAAGTCTAGGTAAGAAATTCTGATTTGCTTCAAGGCTTTTTTAATAGTTCTTCTGCACTTCCTGTCATCTGTTATATTCCACCACCAATCATCAATTTTTTCTCTAAAAGTTTCTCCTTCCCAGTCTACCCAAACCTTCTTCAATTTCCCTTTTCTGTTATAGGTCAGAATATACTTTTCGTCACATAGGTTGTACCAAGCTGTCTTAGTCGTGTCCCAATCAACCCTTTGCTCAACTTGATTAAAAAGAGTGTCTTGAACACGTTTAGCAATCTGTCTTTGTCTGTTTTCAAATGCAATTTTGTCTGCTATCTTTTTATTAGAAACTGTCTTTTCGGTTGTCTTTAATCCATTCTTAAATGAAATATAAAGTTCTCGTTCATAGATAGAAGCATAACCCATATGAATGTATTGAATTTGTTTCCCTTGTGGGATTAATAATTTTCCAGAAAACCAATTTGCAAATACATTATCAGTTCCAAACATCTTTTTCAAGTCAGCATTCTTAATTTCAAGTCCACAATCTTTATGACAACTGGTAATCTGCCTTAAAAATAAACTGTCATTTTTGAGTTCCCAGATTGCTTTGTACCCACGCCAACAAGCAGTCGAACCACAACCGACAAAGTCTATAAGTTCTCTCTTTCCTGTCCTTTCAAAATATTGTTCCAAAGGGTTTGAAAAAATTGCTACCGTGTCACCTTTGTATTTCAAATAGTCGGGAACTTGTCCTGTTGCAAAAACAGAACTTGTTATTAATAGTCCAAATATGATTTTTAAGATGTGTCTCATTATAATTACTGCCAACGTTTTGCAGCTACTTGCAGTTTTTATACGTCGTCATTAACCGTAAAATATAATATTTGCTTTGTAGTCAGGTTGATTACGGAATTGAAATAACAAATGCCGCCATCTTTTATCGCTATAATTTCTTTGCGCCATTTTTTTTCATTGTCCTTGCAAAATGCGTTTATCCAAACTTCTCTTTCATTTTTGCCATTGATGGCAGCAACAATTTGAAACTTATATCTTGATGTGTCAATAACAAAATAATTTCTGTCAATTTTTACAGAAGGACCTAATTCTCTTTGTCTCTTGTCCATTCTCTTAATGCCTTCTACATTGAATGAGTCAATAGAGTGAAGTAGCTTTTTCTCGACACGTTTAAGGTCGGCAGAGTCTAATGTGTCAACCTTATAATTTTTATTAAAAGCAGATTCAATATCTGATTGTTTTGTAAATATGGACATTTTTGATGTGTCAGAAAAAAGTGTCAGGGAAGTTGTGCCTTGTACTGTGTCCTCAATAGTAAGTTCAGAATGAGTGGATCTAGTATTAGTCGTGTCTGTGTCACCACAGGAAACAAAAATGATGGTTATGAAAATAAAGATTTGTCGCATGAAGTGTTCAATAAAATTACCGCTAACGAACAGGGCTTGCTGCTGTGCCGGTATTTGAAAAACGGTCTGCCCGGTAACTGAAGCCGATTAGAATGTTGATGATTAAATTTAGTACAAATTCTCATTATAAAAAGGTCAAGCCGAAGCAGATGCAGAAGATGATAGATAGTTGAAGCCGATGTTTCTTCCGTCAAGCCGGCATTGCAGCAAACCGCATGTTGGCAGCAGTTTTTCTTCTCTTTCGCCAGATTGCCATACCAATTCCTAAAACAATAATTAAAAATATTCCTTCAAAAATTAATTTTATCATTTTCCCAAGAAGCATTGTAAAAAGCAAAGTATCTGTTTTTCCTGTTTCTAAAAATACCCAATCGCTGGCTATTTTTGTAGCTAAATTTTGGTTGCCTGTCTCTAAAATAATTATTCCGTCAC
>JBGSNV010000305.1:0-4706 GCA_041739485.1 Chitinophagaceae bacterium | reverse complement strand
TTTTTTATCGCATTAAGCAAATAGATAACGATGGAAAGTTTGAATACAGTGCAGTACGTAAAGTAAGTTTTGGTGCTGATGCCAAAATATTGGTATATCCCAATCCGGCCCGAAATCAAATTACCATCAGCCAGCTTACCGGCGTAAATGAGTTGATGCTGTATGATGTAACCGGCCGGGTAGTCGTACAACAAAAAACGACTTCGTCTCAAATCACAATGGCTACCGGGCACCTTGCTCCGGGCATTTATGAACTGTTGATCGTGAATAAAAAAGGCGAAAGAACCACCCGGAAAGTACAAATTATTAAATAGCCTTTAAAACAAACCACAAAAATGGGCTGTTTCCGTTTGGGAACGGCCCTTTGTGTTAATATTTGAATAGATTCGGGGCCAATCATGCAATGATATTTCGCAAAGCGGAAACTTTTCGTTTATTTTTGCCGATTGGCCTTTTCTGAAGAGACCATGCAAAAGAGAATAACCTGGCCCTGTTCCGGTCTGTTTTTTGCAAAGTTCTTCTGTCTTTGCTTTGATAAATAAAACTATTCATGTCTCTCTCACATCTGATCAAACACATTTACAATAACGCAAGCGACGAGGTATTTCGCCGGGGCAAAAAAATACATGCCACCGGAAACATCGATATCATCGATCATAATTCTCTCCTGAATCATATCGTATTCCGGGTAAAAGACGATTTGTATCAGAGCTGGTATAAAGTTCGTATTGACAACTATAGCGATCCGAAAGGAATGACCCTGAGTTGTACCTGTCCCTATAACCTAACCGAAGTGTGCCGCCACAAAGCAGCCTCCCTGCTGCAATTGCAAAGTATGGCCGACCGTGGATACCTCGACAACAACGAAATCATACACAATCAGAAGCATACACAGGCCAAAATGAAAAACATCGATCTGAAAATGATCCGGATGTTGGCTGGCAACGAAAATTATGAAGAAGCCGAAGAGCTTTTAAGAACTGCAAAGCCCGTTATTTTAAGTGCGGTAAACGAAACCGTGGATGCAGAGGTAACCGTGGACGGCGAAATATATATTGTTCGGCTGCACAAAAATGAAGACCGCATTTTCGATACGAGTTGCAATTGTGTAGATGAAGAACATACGCTCTGTAAGCACAAAACGATGGTCTTTTCGCACCTAGTCAATAATTATGGAGCCAATTATTTTGACAGTATCCGAAATTACGACCGCGACAAAGACAAATTACTCAGCCTTTATGGGTATAGTCTTCAGGATAATCTGAAAGGCAAGTTTGAATTTACCTACAAAGACAACCGACCATTTTTACGGGTACTTGACGCAAGCATCAAACGAATTGCTTCGCCTACTTCGGCACCGGAAGCAAGACCGGTAGCCGCCATGGTTACCAAAGATACCGTGGAGATTATCAATGAACCAACGAAGCGCCTTGGAATCGTTTTTAAAGAATCGGTTGACAACTATCCCTGGTTTAGTGTGGAAGCTATGCAGGGCGATCCCGAAGAGGATGGCGGCATTAGTGCCCCTATGGAGCACCTTGATCTTGGGCGATACATCAATATTGACCTGATGGATGACGAGGATCGGCAATTGGTACAGCAAATCCGTAAAATCAGCGATGCTGAAGTCAATAAATTTCTCAACCGCAATTCACCCTTCAGTGGTATCTGGGAAAATATTGTGCATACCAATGGGAGCGATTTACCGGAAGAGACCAAACTACTCATCAACGAATACCTGCATCCGAAACTGATCCGTATTCTCAAAGACCGTCATGAAAGTAAGACCCTGTATTTGCTGCGGCACCCTAAAAAATTCATCACCGCAAATCTGGAACCGGCTAACGCACAGGAAGAGACCCTGCAACTTGGCTTTGATGTGCATTTGAAAAATGATGAAATTTCAGTAAATGGGTTTACGCGGTTGAATGGCCGAAAAATTCCCCTTGAGAACAATCAGTGGAATAGCATGCTGCTTTGGATGCAGGATAATGAACTATATACATGGGAGAAACCCGAGGATATCGGTCTCGCCGAACAGTATCGCAAGCCCAAGGTAATGCCGATGAGTGAATGGGCCGATTATGCTGAAAAGGTCATTATGCCCCTTGCCCGGGATTACGAAGTAAATTTTGATAAAAAACTAATCCGGGAGGTTACCAACCAAAGTCCCGAAGTGGTGGTGCAATTGATTGAGAAAGGAGACTTCCTGGTTTTCAATCCCATTTTCAGTTATAACGATATACCCGCTCCTGCCGATGAACAACCATCCATTACGATGGTGTACAACGGGCAAATTATTCTTGTACAAAGGATGCTGGAGAAAGAGCGGCAGTTCCTGAATAAAATAGCCGCGCTACATACCAATTTTATACGGCCCGAGCGCTCAAGGCAATTGGTGTTGAAAGGCAACGATGTGCTTAAAAACAACTGGTTCTTTCTGTTTGTGGAAACCATGAAGGAAATGAATGTGCCTCTCCTTGGTTTTGACCAACTCAAGAATTTCCGGTTTAGTACAGAAAAGCCTTCAACGCAGGTTCGCATCAGCAGTGGCGTGGATTGGTTTGATGCCAAGGTGAATGTGAGCTTCGGAGATCAGACCGTTCGGATTTCAGACATCAAAACAGCATTAGCCAACCGGCAAACCACCGTGCAGCTTAAAGATGGCAGCATGGGTATCCTGCCCGAAGACTGGCTGAAGAAATACAGCCTTTTGTTCAGGGTAGGCGAAGGCAGCGGAAGTATGCTGCGGTTAAGCCGATATCAGTTTGGTGTCATTGATGAACTTTACGACCAACGCGACGGTGAAGAATTACAGGTAGAACTTGAGGAACGTTTTGATAAGCTACGTTCTTTTAAACGGATCAAAAAATTACCGCCACCAAAGCATCTTACCAATATTTTACGGCCGTATCAGATTACCGGATTTCATTGGTTGAACTTTTTGCAGGAAACTGGCTGCGGGGGTATTCTTGCCGATGATATGGGTTTGGGTAAAACCATTCAGGCGCTCTCTATGCTCGAATATTTCGAAAATAAGGAAGGACGTCTGAAAGCCCTGGTTGTTTGCCCTACGACCTTGCTTTATAACTGGGAAAATGAAATCAAGAAGTTTACCCCCAATCTACAATACTTCATCCACCACGGCCCCCAAAGAAGCCGGCTGATTGAAGAACTGGAGCCGCATCATATCATCATTACAACTTACGGAACTTTGCGAAGCGATATCCTGATTATGCAACAGGTGAACTTCGACTATGTAGTACTGGATGAAAGTCAGGCTATTAAAAATCCAAACAGCAAGGTGGCGAAGGCAGCCTGTCTGCTACAAAGCAAACATCGGGTTTGCATGAGTGGTACCCCATTGCAAAACAATACCTTTGATATTTATGCCCAAATGAATTTTCTGAACCCGGGATTGTTGGGTAGTACGGAGTTTTTCAGAAATGAATTTGCAACACCGATTGATAAGTTTGGGGAAGAAGAACAAAAAGATCATCTGCGTAAATTGCTCTATCCGTTCATCCTTCGACGCACCAAAGAACAGGTTGCGAAGGACCTCCCGGAAAAAACAGAAACTATACTTTTCTGCGAAATGGAAACCGAACAGCGGCGTATTTACGATGCTTACCGCAATGAATTCCGTGATAAGGTACTCGGTGCCATCGATACACAAGGTATGGGCCGGAGTCAGCTCACCATTCTGCAAGGCCTGATGAAATTGCGGCAAATATGTGATAGTCCGGCTATCCTGAATGAAACCGAGAAGTTCCCCAACCATAGCATCAAACTCGAAGAGCTTGGCCGCGAAATCACCGAGAATATCAGTGATCACAAAGCGTTGGTTTTCTCTCAATTCCTGGGTATGCTTGCTCTTATCCGTAAAAAGCTGGATTATCTTGGCGTGAAATATGAATACTTTGATGGCAGCACAAGCATTTCGGAACGGCAACGTGCCATTGATAATTTCCAAAGCAATCCGGAATGCAGGGTCTTCCTGATTTCCCTGAAAGCAGGTGGAGTAGGTCTTAACCTGACCGCAGCGGATTATGTGTACATCGTTGACCCCTGGTGGAATCCCGCCGTCGAGCAACAGGCTATTGACAGAACGCACCGTATTGGCCAAACCCGGAATATTTTTGCCTACCGCATGATCTGTAAGGATACGGTGGAAGATAAAATCATTCAACTACAGGAGAAAAAACGACTGTTGGCTAAAGAGTTGATTAGTGATGATTCCGGATTTGTGAAGAAACTTAACCGGGAGGATATTGAATACCTGTTTAGTTAAAATAACCGGGAAACTGAAATTTATAGGATAGCTGCAACTTTTGTCACCCACAAAAAGGGGAAGGTTTTAAACCTTTACCCCATGGATAAAGCGATAAAAGGACTCTGGGAAACAATTTATAAGAGTAAAGAACCCCATGAGGTAAGCTGGACACAGGAAATACCTACCGATTCGCTGGATTTTATCCTCGCATTGAGCTTGCCAAAAACCGCCCGCATCCTCGATGTGGGCGGGGGCGATAGCCGCCTTGTGGATCACTTACTCGCCGAGGGTTTCAGAAATATAACGGTACTCGATATCTTAGCCCATGCGCTGGAAAAAGCAAAAAAAGATTGGGTAAAAAGCCGAAAAGGTAAACTGGATTGTCAGCAATGTGCTGGATTATCGGCCCAAAACGCCCTTTGATTTATGGCAT
>JBGSNV010000140.1:0-3706 GCA_041739485.1 Chitinophagaceae bacterium | reverse complement strand
CCGAAATTTGTATTACTAAATATTAAATCTCAAATAGGCAATCTTAAATACCTCATGATCTGGACCAAAGAACAGGAAGCCATTTTCGGGCAACAGGGAAATCTAAAAGTAAATGCTGTAGCAGGCTCGGGTAAAACCACCACCATCCTCGCTTATGCCGCATCAAGACCATCCGAAAGCCGCATCCTGTACATCACCTTTAATAAGTTGATGCGCTCCGAAGCCCAACGGAAAATCGCTGCCGAAGGGCTGAAGCATATGCAGGCAGAAACCGCGCATTCTCTCGCCTACAAAGCCATTGTGCACCGGTATGGATATACCGTAAGGGCGCAGGGGTATAAAACCTCAGAAATTGTAAAGATCCTTGGGCTTGAAGGTTCCGGTCAGCGGCACGAAGAATATATGGTAGCCAACCATATCCTTAAATTTATTACTTATTTCTGCAACAGCAATAAGGCCAAAGTACAGGAACTCAACTACCTCGATACCATCCGCGATGAGAAAGCCCGCCATTTTGTAGAATCCGTTTACCCGTACCTCGAAACACAAACAAGAACCCTGCTTGCTAAAATGGATCGTAAAGAAATTGACATTATCCACGATTTTTACCTCAAGAAATTTCAGCTTTCGCAACCGGTATTGCCTTACGATTACATCCTTTTTGATGAAGGGCAGGATGCTTCCGGCGCCATGCTCGATATTTTTTTACACCAACCCGCCATCAAAATACTCGTAGGCGATATGCATCAGCAGATTTATGGGTGGCGCTATGCCATCAATGCGCTGCATCTGGTGCCCTTTCCGCAGGCCACGCTATCTACAAGTTTTCGCTACAAACAGCCGGTTGCGCAGCTTGCCGCTGCCGTGTTGGGGCTTAAAAAATGGTTGGGCCCGCATGTTCCCGTAGTCATTAATGGTCAAAACAAGGTTGCACCCGGATCAACCAAAGCCATCATTGCCCGCACCAATCTTGGCTTGCTGTTGCGCGCTATCGATTTTACCGCCCATGAAAACCCCGCAGCCCGCATTTTTTTCGAAGGCAATATCCATTCCTACACCTATGCCGAAGATGGTTCCTCGCTCTACGATGTGCTCAACCTGCACACCGGCAACCGCGACCGGATCCGCGATCCGTTCATTCGGGAAATGAAGGATATGTCCGAAATGGAAGAGTATATCGAAAAGTCCGAGGAAACACAGTTGGGTATGATGGTGGAAATAATACAACGCTATGGCCGCGAAATACCCGGTATTATGAACCGCCTGAAGGAAAGACAGGTGCCGGAAACTGAAAAGCATACGGCCGATATGATTTTTACCACCCTGCATCGTTGCAAAGGGCTTGAGTACGATGAAGTGGAATTGGTGGAGGATTTTGTAAGCGAGGCTAAAATCAAAAAATCGCTCGCTTCCATCAAGGAAAATGACCGCGAAAAAAATGCGCTTTCCGAGGAGATCAACCTGCTGTATGTGGCCATTACCCGTACCAAAAGCAAACTGCTGATTCCTCAGGCGCTTGTCCCCGATGGGTTTGTGGCCACCGGATGCATCATGGTGCTTCACAAAGAGGAGGAGGACGATATAGAGGATCTGCTCCCTTTTGCGGCGGGTGGGTTTAAAAACCGGTTTGGGGCAAAGTCAGCAAAGCCGGCTATGGCTCCTTCTATACAGCAGGTACGGCAGCAATTAAAAGAGGGCAACCGCCGGTGGACCCCTGCCATGGATGCTTCGCTGAAAAAAAAGTTTGAACAGGGAACCGGCATCCGCGAACTCTGCGATCATTTCGACCGCACCACAGGCGTTATCCGGGCAAGACTAAAAAAACTGGATCTCCTCACGGATTAAAAAGCAAGCCGGAAACTGCCAAAGACCCCAAACCTCGAAACCCGCTCCACAGGTAGTGGCCGCGGACTAACCCGCCACACAAGATCGAGCCGCAATACCTTCAGGATATTATCCACCCCGGTTCCGGCTTCCATATACATTTTTCCGCCAAGGTCGGTAAAAGGATGGTCCGGTACAAAGTTCAGGCTGCGGTTGGCATCGCTCAGATCGGCCCAAATGGTTTTTACATTCCAGAACTGCCGCCACTTCAGCCGCCGGGTAATAGCGGTGTATTTAAAAATCCCGCTACCAATATTGTGCTCAAGCGAAACCCCCGCGTATTGGTCATTGATAAACTCAAACCGGTTCATCAGGTTGAAAGCGTATTTGTTGTAATAGTAGATTTCATTGCCCGGAGGTACGTTCAGCAGCATATAGGGTAAAGTACCATACACTTTTCCGCCATAGGCCGAAACATCAAGCGTGCCATAAGGCGAAATCCGGATGAAATCATTGATGCGCCCGCTTATTTTGGTATAGTCATAATTGCTGTTCAAAACCCCGCTGAAACCTTTGTGCAACTGAAACTCTACCGTGGGGTAATCGCTGCCAAGACTTGTGCGGAAATAATTGCCTTCCAGAAATTTTTCCAGATAGGCAAAACGCAACGTGACCGACGCTTCAAAATTGTTCAGAGCCGCCCCCTTACCCGAAGTAAAAAATCCCTTTTCGGGCAGGTTTTTTAGCGGTAAAAAGGTTTTATGCTGCGCCCCGATATTGACGCTGAATCCGTTTCGGGTACTTTTAAAAAATTCAATTTCCTGCATGGAAACTTTCAGAAATTTGATGGGAATATTGGGTTTGCGCACCGCAAGCGTAAAAATATTGTCGAGGCTTACTTCGTCAAAATAGTTTTGTCCGTTGTCCAGATCGCGTAAAAAAGTAGCATGAATAAAAGACCGGGGGCTTTTGCTTAAAAAATAATAGGCTTCAGCCTTGCCTTTGAATTTTTGATCGCCAAAGCCATAGGCAAGGTATCCATGCAGGTACCAGTTGGGATGAAAGGCAGGCGTCGTTCCCAAATCGAAACGGGTACGCAGCCCTTCCCAGGCATTGGCACTGATCCAGTTGAACCAGGGGCCAATTTCGAACTTGCCAAGCGTTTTATATCCGGTGGTGAGCGTGTAAAGCGTATTGGTATATTTTTTAAAAAGCGGCATTTGCTGCAGCGTGTCAATCATTTTGTAAATACCGGCTTCATTTTTGGTCAGCGCTTCATGCCGCGAATCGGTCCAGAACGAATCTGTCTGATTTTCGGCCTGTGCCAGCACCACCACTTCTTCGTTCAGCCGGTTTGCCATCAGTTCCCGCCCTATCGCTGCTTCATCAAAACCAATATTGCGATAGGTAGTGGTCTTGCGTCCCTTCATCCCAAAACGGTTCTTCCCGATCGGGTACACATCTGCAATAAACTTGTCTTTCGATAAAAACCAGCTGCTGTCGTTGACCATGGTATAATCCTGATAAATACTCAGGTTTTCTATATGGTTGATGGTGGTATTGCCGGTAAGGCGGAGCTGTATTCTTTGGATCGAAAAAGTGGAGTCATGCACCCAGGCATCGCCTTCAAAAGTATTCTCGCCCTTGCGTTTGGGGGTAAATACCCAATGGAAAAACCGCCTTCCGTTGGTAAGTACAGTATCAGGTGTGCTGTAATCGTAATAATTGTCTCCGTGATTGCTGAGTGGGCTTACAAATTCCTTATCAAAAACCGGAATGAAATTGCTGTACACATTTACATTCTGATACATGCCGCCAAGCAGCTTGGTCACACTTTCATTATTAATGCCATTGGTTTTGCTTGCCCGGATCACTTCCCGGG
>JBGSNV010000115.1:0-11963 GCA_041739485.1 Chitinophagaceae bacterium | reverse complement strand
TAAA
The DNA here is from genome assembly GCA_041739485.1 of Chitinophagaceae bacterium. Lineage (GTDB taxonomy): Bacteria > Bacteroidota > Bacteroidia > Chitinophagales > Chitinophagaceae > Phnomibacter. The sequence continues at coordinate 11,959 of JBGSNV010000115.1, read as the reverse complement.
ATTGCAGGAGCCGGATATAGATGTGGCAGAAAAAATGCTTCGGAATCAGGCCGAATTTTATGAGCAGCACCATCAGTTAACCATCAACGAAGAGGTATTTAAAGAAGCCATCAGGCTTGCCAAGCGTTTTATAAAAGACCGCAAACTACCTGATTCGGCACTCGACTTACTCGACAGAACACTTGCTGTTTGCCGTATGGCAAGTGATACAGCCCTTGGTGATGTAGGAGCATTTACCTTGAAACTAAGTGAGATGGATGACAATCCCACAGAGGATGATTTAAAATGGCTTTATCGGGAAGTTAAATCCGGATTAAGTCCGGTATTGCTTGCCCGCCACGATGAGGACAAAGAATTTCTGAAAATTCAGGCCACCAGTGAAATGAAGGATCATTTAACCACCATGTTTGAAAGCCTTGCCGGCATCGCAGCAATTGAAAAAAAATATATTGACGTAGTAGATTTAAGCGCTGTAGTGGCCAATATTACTGGTATTCCACTTGGTAAAATTCAAACCCGTGAACAGCAGCGATTGGTAAATATGGAAAACCATTTGCGGGAAAGGGTAATCGGGCAGGATCACGCCCTTAAAACGGTAGCTGATGCCATCCTTGAATCAAGGTCGGGGTTAAATAAAGCAGGCCAACCTATTGCCTCATTCTTCTTTTTGGGGCCAACTGGTACCGGTAAAACCGAACTTGCCAAATCGCTAGCCGAATTTATGTTTGAAGACGAAAACTCAATTATACGCTTCGACATGAGTGAGTTTAAGGAAGAGCATTCGGCTGCATTACTATATGGTGCTCCTCCGGGTTATGTAGGTTACGAGGAAGGTGGTATGCTGGTAAATAAAATTCGACAGCAACCCTATGCCATTGTACTCTTTGATGAAATTGAAAAAGCGCATCCTTCGGTTTTTGATATCTTCCTGCAAATATTGGATGAAGGTAAAATGCATGACCGGCTTGGGAAAGAGGGAGATTTCTCCAATGCAGTGATCCTTTTTACCTCAAACATTGGAGCAGAAAATATAATTGAAAGCTTTGGCAAGAACATTATTCCAAAATCCGAAGACCTGATGGAAATTATGACAAGATATTTTAGGCCTGAGTTTTTAGCACGGGTTACAGAAATCGTTCCTTTTGCACCGGTAAGCAAAGAAAATGTTTTGAAAATTTTTAATATTCACCTCAAGCCACTTATTAAACAACTACAGCTACAAGGCATCGAGATGAAAGTAACACCCGAAGCGGCAAACTTCCTTGCTAACCTTGGATTTACACCAAGGTATGGTGTAAGACCCTTGAAAGGTGTGATCCGCACATCATTAAGAAAGCCATTAAGCAGGATGATTGTAAATTCGGAATTAGTAAAAGGCCAAACAGTGAAAGCTTATCTTGATGCAGACCAGAACCTTGCATGGGAAATATTAACCCCGGTTGAAACATTTGCATAAAAAAATGGATAAAGAATTTGGATTCTCAATTAAAGAATGTATTTTCAACCATATAAAAATTTAACCAAATGAGCAGTTACGGAATAGGCGGCAATGAAGTACAAACAGATGCCAGCGAAGCCTTCGGAGAAATCCCACAAAATCGCACATTAATGGCTGAAAAGTTGACCAATGACCCTCCAGTAAAGCCACAGGTAGTTCATGGTTTGCAAACCATTGATCAGGTATTCGAGCATTACAATCCTAATGTTGAGGTTGATTTTGAAGACGCTGAGGGTGTTTCAAGAAAGGAAAGCCTTCGCTTTGGTAATTTGGGTGACTTTGGAATAAAAGGACTAACTGCCCAAAGTGAATTTTTGACTGATTATACAGCACAAGCTGAAGAATACTCAAAAATTATTAAGCAGTTGAAAACCAACAAAATACTTAAATCAGCAATAGGTGATCCGGTAGCCAAGGCTGCCTTGCTTGAATCAATTTACAGCATGATTGCAGAGTTACAAAACAATAAATAGTTTTATAAATGGCATTTCTGGCAAAATTGAAAATTGGGGAAAGTAGTTACAATGTAATATCTGCCGACTATGAGGTTCTTCAACCAATTGACGAAAGGAGCAATATGCCCAACTCTAACGTAAAACTTGGTTTTATAAACATTGTTATTGAATCAAGCACCAAGGTTGAATTTTTAGAATGGGCTACCAAACGAATGAGAAAAAACGGCAAAATTATTTTCTATAAGAAAGATAATAATGCTACTATGAAATCATTGGACTTTAAAGATGCCTATTGTGTGCATTACAAAGAAGTATTTGAAGCAGATGGTGCAGTTCCTATGCGTACCATTTTAAAAATTACTGCCCGGGAAATTGAAAGCATGGGAATAGTGCGGGCAGAAAAATGGCCTGGCTTTAAAGAAGGAAAAGCTGCACCAGATGATGATGGTGAAACAGAAATTGCAAGTTTTAACCCGGTGGGGAACTAAAAAAAAACAAACGGAAGCACTTTTGAAACATTTAAAACAAAATACCATATGAGTGAGCAATTAGCCGGATCGGCTTCTGGAGGCGGTGCCGCGTTACGGGAAAGGCCAGAAATAGCCAATCCATTTCAATCATTGAAAGGAAGCAGTGAAAAATTAGCGAAATTTGGTGGGTTCGATTTGTTGGAAGCTTCTATAGAAGGGACGGCAAACCTTAATCCCGATCGTAAAGCGAGGCGGAATATTTTCTTGAGCGAATCAGGGAAAAAAAATGATCGTGCTAGTCTTACAAAAGTACTTGAATTGTGGGCGAATGTACTGGAAAGCGGAAGTGAAATAACTGATTTGGTTGGCCTATGTGAACAGAAAGCAGATCAGGCAAAATCTTTAGTAAAAAAGAACCTTTCAAAAGCAGTAGATGCTTCTAAAGATTTGGAACGGGCTTACCGAAATGTTGCATTGTTTTTCAAGAATTGCGAAGCGGACAAATTAAAAAATGTATCCTTCCTCAATTGTGAAGCAGACCAACTTAAAGATTTGGATAACACCCGTTTTATTGATGCGGTAAGCGAAGAACTAAAATCCAACTTCGATCGCCTCGACCTGCGCAATAATTATAGCATTATGGTGCTGCCAGGCTATTTGGGGAGCAATAAAGTAGTAGAAAAGTGGGCAAAAATTGCTTTTGAAAATAAAGTGATGATGGTTACTGACTTTGAGCATCTTGATGCAGCAGACGATGTAATGGAAATGTTTGAATTAGCTAATCTTACCAGTGGTGATAAATTTAAGAGCAATGTAATGATGACCTGCAACTGGCTGGTAGGTAGGGGCAAACATGCCGACCTTGATGAAGAAGATGATTTATATGTTCCCCCTTCAGGTGCATTGGCAGGAAAAATCTACAAGACACTGATGAGTCAGGTTACTGCCGGTAAAAAGTTTGGCAGTATGAATGAAATTGACGGGGTGCGTTTTGACCTGAAAAAGAGTGAGATCGCTAACCTGGAAAAAATGGGATTGGTGCCGCTGGTAAAAGAATATGGAAAGGTAATGGCTTTTAGTGCAAAAACACTTTTCAATGGTGATAACCTTGGATTGCAAACCTATTCTGTTGTAAGGGTGTTTGATTATGTAACTAAGGTATTAATGGACTTCCTGAACAGGCGTGCCTTCGAAAACTTCAATGCGAATACCAGAAAAGACCTTATGAGTCAAATTGTAAAATTTCTGGATGGAATTACCGGGCCGGATAAACTTATTGAGGATTTTACCATTAAACGTTTTGAACAAGATCAGGTACAAAAAGATAAAATTCACCTGGATATACACATGAAGCCATATTTCCCAGCCAAAAATTTCATGATTAAAATGGAAGGACAAAAAGGCGATGATGGAAACTCATGGGATACAAAATACGATCAGCAATAAATAAAGTATAACAGGATAATTTATTAATACCTGCCGGTAATCATTTACCGAGCAGGTATTTTTTTTTTTAAAATTTTGTTTTACCAACAGCCTCATTCATCATTCATAAATCATCATTCATCATTTCTTCGGCATGACCGACCTGTAGACGTCATTCCGAAGAAGGAGGAATCCCGGTTGAATAAAAGACGAAGTGGAGATGGTGTCTCGCAAAAAAGTATCGGAGCTATCGGCTTCGACCATCGGGATCCTTCGTGCCTCAGGATGACCGACTTCGAGGAGATTCAGGATAAACGAACATTTTGGAATTTGGAATTTTTATATTTGGAATTTCTCATTTTGGAATTTGGAATTTTAATATTTGGAATTTCTCGTTTTGGAATTTGGAATTTTAATATTTGGAATTTCTCGTTTTGGAATTTGGAATTTCTCATTTTGGAATTTCTCGCTTAATCATAGGTTTCTACCCGTAGCAACACATTTCCTTTATCCTTCATATCTCCTAAGGGGATACCCTTTTTCAGGGCGGGGTCAAATAGTTGTACCACGTGTTCAAAGCCAAGGTCAACGTAAACCCGGTTATCAATGATATAGCCCTTACCCCTGATAATACTTTCCTTGCGCCGGTAACTTCCATCAGCGATCAGATTTTCTGAAATCTGAATATCTACAAGCGCACCATCATTAAAGATTTTGAAATTTCCTACAAGTTTGGCCTTTATGAATATAATATTGGGTTCCTTTACCTGAACATTAGTTTCATCTTGCTGCACTGTAATGACCAATTCGGTAAATTCTTCATCTACCACTTCAGCTTCTTCAACTTCTTCAATTTCTATTTTCTTATCAGGGGCAACAATTATCGGGGACGCAACTGGGGCTTTTGCTGCCACTTCTACCGGATTAAAAATATTATACCCAAAATTTTTCATATACAACTCCGGATTCTCAAATAACTCCTTTACCGCAATTATTTTATATACGTACTGAGCCGTTTCAGGATTCAGGTTCATGGTAAAATAGTTCCCCCCCTGAGAACGAATGGCTTTTGTTATGTTGCCATTACCAAAGTTGTAAGCAGCAGCCGTAAGTGACCATGAATAAAAATTATGGGTGCGATAAATATATTTGTAATAATCCCTGATTAGCCTGCAGGCTGCAATAGTTGATTTTTCAATGTCGTCTCTTTCGTCAATAATATCATCTACCCTAAGGCCATAATCCCGGGCGGTAGCGGGCATTAGTTGCCAATACCCCCTTGCACCAGCTTTTGATACCAAAAGCTGAAAATTGCTCTCTACAATAGGAAGGTATTTAAAATCTAAGGGTAATCCATGTACTGCAAGTTGGTATTCGATATATGGAAAATAGGCATTGGCCTGAGTTCGAATGGATGGCATGCTTGCAATAGAGCGCATCCGTTTGATGATATTCATCAACTTTTCTCCTACAAATTTATTAGTAACAGGTATTACCTCTCCACCAAAAGTGACCTGATGTTGTGCAACAATACATATAGGGATATTGGTTAAGAGCATTACGAACATAATGCTTCTTTTCAACCACATTTTCACCCCAACATTCATTTTTTCCTTTTTTTTTTAAAAAATCCAAGGCAGGCTACTTACAATAAAATTAATTATGCGAAAATTCACTATTGTACAATTTTCCGGGAATGGTGAACTTCAAGATTTTTGATTCAAGCCTGTCTTTCATTTGAAATTCAAATTTGTCATTATCTCCTACCGAAGCGGTTCTTACAGCTAGTACCATTTCTATATAACGACCCGGAAGCAAATATGGAAAACCAGTAATATAAACAGGGTGAAAGGGGATTTGGATGCCGTCAGTTGTTTTTAGTGTAAGTTGGGTAACGCCAGCAAGAAACTCTTTATCAGTAAAATTCTCGAGGGTAAGTCTTAAATAAGCATTTCCACCATTAAAATAAATGCCGGAAAGGTGAATGGCAACTCCTTCCGCACTATCACTTATAATAATGTTAGCCGATCTTTCTAACACCTCCTGACTAAATGCATAGTTTGCTACTGTATCTGAAACAATAAAATAATCAGCGGCAAGCCTTTGCCCAAATGGTGGATTGCCAAATGGAAACATTGGGTAGGCTTTGTACAATTGTGCCTGCGTAAGTGGAACATTTACCGTCTGCTTCTTAAGCAAATCACGGGTAAGTGGCCCTTTTCTGCTCAACCTCAATTCCAAATTTACCTTGGCTTGCTTTATTTCCCCAAGCCTGAACTGTGGGTACTGTGCACCCGGCTGCAATTTTAGTGCTGCTTCATAGGCAGCTTTAGATTTATCGTACTCCTCCGTGGTAAAAAAATTATCTGCCTCATTTATCAAACTCTGATAAGCTCTTCGATCGGCCTCTTCCTTTTCCTTCATTTGTGTTTTAATGGCCTCCTGCTTTATCCACTCTTCCAATTCACTTAAACTCCCTATTTTTTGCTGCGCAAGGGTAAGCCCAGGCATTAAGTTTTGTGCGGCGAGGTATTGTTCTCTTGCCTTATCATATTTACCATCCTTCAAAGCTTCATCGCCCAACGCAATGATATTTTGATAATCCTGCTCCTGTTTCAACTTTTCGGCTTCGGCAAGCTTAGCAGCCTGCTCCATTTGCTCTTTTAATTGCTGATCTTTTTCAGCCTTCAACGCCTGTTTTTTTAATGCGATCAACCTTTCTTCCTCATCTTTTATCCAATTTATTTTTTGCGCCGCATAATTATCATTAGGTTTGATGTCCTGAGCATCCTTATAATTTTTTCGCGCATCATCCCACTGTTGTTCTGAAGCTGCTTTATCTGCGGTAGCGATTGCTTCGCGGTAAGCTTTATTTTTTGCTTCCTCTTCGGCAAGCTTTATTTTATCCATTTCGGCCTGCTTAGCAATACTATTCAGCAAATTTTCTATTTCAGCTATCTTGTTTTTTGCATAAGTTTCGTCGGGTTTTATTTCCAGTGCATATTTATAAATAGTTATGGCTTCGGCATATTGCTTATTACTACGTGCCACATCTGCCCTTGATATGGCACTGTTGTAACTATCCTCCAATTTTTTAGCCAATGCTTCAGCCTCTTTATCCTTAACTGCCTTTTGCATGGCAGCTACTAAGTTATCTATATCATCTATCCTGTTTTGGGCATACCCATCGCCCGGTTTAATGGCTAATACATCAGCATACTGAAGCCTCGCCTGTGGGTAATTTTTTTGTTCAAATGATTTATCTGCTTTGGCTACCAGCGTTTTGTATTTTGCCTCTTCGGCTTTTGCTTTATCCAAGATAGCCTTATCCCGTGCAGCAGAGGCTTTGGCATCCCTCAAATTAACAATATCTGCAATTCGACCCTTAGCATAAGTATCCGCGGGTTTTAATACAAGGGCTTCTTTAAATAATTTTTCTGCTTCTTCATATTTTTCTGCTTTTAAGACAGTTTCTCCCTTTGCAATTATTCCATTGTACTGTTCGTTAAGCCTGCGTTCTGCCTCCAACTTTTTTCGTTCAGCCTCAGCCTGTAGCCTTTGCTCTTCAAGCGTTCTGTCTATCAGGTTTATTCTGGCGTTAGGATAATTTTCAGAAGGCAATATATTCAGCGCCTGCGTATATAATATTCTTGCCTCCCCAAGTTTCCCGCCTTCGAAGGCTTCATTTGCCTTTTCAACCACCTCCTCATATTGCTTTTTTATTTGCAACTGCTGATTAATTTTCTCTGACTCGCCGTCATTTAAGATCTCAAGAATTTTCTCAATTACACCCAGTCTATTGTTAGCATGGGTATTTCCCGCATCCATTTTCAATACTTCTTTGTATCCCGTTGCCGCAGCTTCATATCTTTTATCGCCGTAAGCCTTATCCGCAGCTTCTAATAAGGGAACCCACTCTGCATTAATAGCAGTACTGCGCACTTGCTCAGTAGTTACTTGTATTGTCTTTTCAGTCTCAACTTCTTGTTTTGGGTTTGTAGTAGTGCCTGAGGCAGGGGGTATAACCACCTGCTGCTGATAGGTTTTGGCGTATTCCCTTAGTATTTTTATATTGGATATATCGTAGAATAGGTTATGCTTATTGGGGTCGTAATTATTAAGGTAATTAATGGAAAGCCTGTGGGTACGGTTACCCTCCGTAATTACGATCATTGCCTGAACTGCCTCATTTTTAGGTATAATAATCAAGCCATTGTCTCTTCGTGGTCTGCAAATAAAGTTTTCCTTGTCGGAAATATCGAAATCGGTAATAGTAGAGGGAAAAAGGATAAAGGTTTGGGCATGCATGGCAACATTAATCGGCATACCTCCAATTTCTTGTCCACTTGAAGAGAGCGTAGTCAATGATAAAAACCCAATAAAAAGCAATCCAATTTTATACATAAACGATGAATCTTAGCTAAATCCTAAATATCAAGATGCTAATGTACAAAAAAGGGTTTACATCGTATTCATTAATAAAAAACAGCTTATTTGCTTGTTTGCTGGTGTCTGACTTTAACCATAATACTTCGTAATCCAGTACTATTTTGGAAAGTTTTGCTAAATATTTTGCGTATCGCTTGCTCATGTAAGTGACAAGGAACTAACTGCTTTTACTTCACTTGATCTTGAAAAATTTAATGAAACAAAGTGAAGTCGATCCATCCGATGCTCCATAAAAACCTATGATATTAGTCTTCACTTGTAACTGCAACATCTCCTATTCTCCTTTTAGCTTCATTGGATAAAGAATTCCTTAATTTACAATAGGCAACCTCATACTTTAGGATAATTGAGTAAATGTCTTCAAAATAGGATTCCGCAAATTCGCCATCTTCAAATTCAGCCAGGTTTAAAAAGCCTTTGAATACAGATTCATTGCTTGAAAATGATTGAAAGCAGTTATAAAGATGATCGAAAAATCCAGCTCCGGCTTCAATTGTGCTGGTTTCATAAAGTAAAATGTATTCATCTTCATTTAGCGGTAATAAGTCTGCAACTGACCCGGTATCTAAAGGCAATGATTTATACCTTTTTTCAGCATTCTTTATTAGTTCTGCATAGTTTCTCACCACAATTTGTTTTTCTTCAATAATTAAAGGTATTGTATCAATATTTCTGGAAAGATTTGGTTCAGCGTTTATCCTATCAGCGGGTAGCGGTATTTGATAGTTATCAATATTTGATTCATTACAGCCTATCAATAAAGAAATTGCTAAAAGTGAGTCAACTATTTTCATTGTTGTGAGATTTTTTAGAAATAAAGACTACTAATGCAAGGTTTAAAATTATTTCCTGTCTCTATAGGCAATTTTATCCTATTAAAATTAGTAACTATTCAGGCCATTAATTGAATTGGTACACCCTGAACTCCGTTTTACAAGACTTTTAAAAATATCGATTCCTTGCTTTTTCATTTTAGAAATATAACTTCGTGAGTCTGCAATATCTTCTGTACCGGGGGCTTCGGCTAACGATTCCGGCTACCTATACCGGTTTTCAAAGGGCAGGTATTTGACAACAGCCCATGGATGTATTTTACGAATATTGCCATTCAGGTTGTAAGCACCATAGGAGCATTCACATCCATTTTAAATGGTTCCCTTCCTCAGGGCAGGCTCTGAAAACAACACATTTAAATATGCACTGTGCAACCGTACCGGATTAGGGCGGAATAGTTAGGAGCTAACTTAAAAAGCAGACATAAGAACATTTTCTATGCCCGGTAATATACCGGTTTATCCAACAGACACAGGTGACCTGCCTGCGGCAGAACATTTACGCCTGGTGGATGCCTTTTCTCAAAGAATTTGCCTGCGGGGAAATACGGTTGCTTGTAGGAAAACACCTGCCACTTATACGTTTTACAAGGCCCGGTCGCAGACCGGTTCATTTACTAGACACAAGTGACCTGCCTGCAGCAGAACACTTGGCCCGGTGGAGCCCGGTGTACAAAACACTTGCGCCCGGTGGAGTCATTTTATTACAAAGAAACACAATGGCATGCCCGGCTTATTAAGGTGATTTCTTTTAAAAGCTGTATTTGTAGTCCGCACCATAGAGCACCAATGGTAATAGGTAAATTTACTGAATCTTTTAAACAAGCCAATCACATTTGCGCAATATGTGGGGCGCGGTAATTTTTGGCGGCAATCTTAGCCGATCCTATTTCCGGATTCATATAACCTGACCCTCCTTTCCTCTGCATTTTTCCCGAATGAAAAAATGCAGAGGAAAGGAGGGCTCACTTTTTTTGTGACACAGGAAGGTTATTAAAAACAACCCCGGGTAAGGTGTATGTAACTCCTTCTCCCGGGGAACATATATTTGGGTAAATTTTAATTTATTGGTAGCACAGCACAAGTGCCGCCTATAACAAGCACTCTGCTGCCAATGGTGCGCACCACTGAGCCGGTTCGGGCTTGTACGCTTGCCGCTTCGGCATCCTGCTCAAATATTTCACAGGGGTGGGGAGTACCTCCGGGAATGATTACATGTGATACTTCTGTAGGTATGCTGCCTGTATTCCAGTTGGCAGTATTATGCCAGTTGTTGTCTGCTGTCCCCGTCCACCTTACTACATCTAGTTTTACGTTTACTGTGGCAGTATCCAGGCATTTGCCTGCATTGTTTATGCGTAGCTCGTACACGCCCGCCACCGCAGAGTCGGGCCGGGTTGTATTCCACCGTGCTGCAAAGTTGTAGTTAAAAACCAGCGAATCCAGGTTAATGGCATCATTGGAGCAAAGCAGAAAAACACTGGTATCACCTTCAATACGCGGGAAATTACAAAGTACACCTTCATGATATCCATCTGAAATGCCCCCGGCAAAAGGAGTATACAAGCCAATGTAATTTCGGGGATTGAATGCTATCAGGCTATCATACGCATATCCATCTGCAGTAGTACCTCCGCCAAAAGGAGAGAACATGTTAATGTAGCCCCTTGCATTGAAATTGTTTAAACTATCACTGGAGTATCCATCTGCACTACCTCCAGAAAAAGGGGCAAATGCTAGGGTTGCACCCAAGGGATTAAATTGCAGGATACTGTCGCTGCTATATCCGTCGCCCGAAGCCGACCCGGCATAAGGAGCAAACATTATTGTAAAGTCCGCTGTAAAATTATTGAGCCTCGTGGCGCTATGCCCATCTGCCTGCCCTCCGCGAAAGGGGGCAAACTGTGCATCCTGAGCCTGGAGGCGCAGCATCCACAGCAGGCATAGTATGAATAGTTTTATTGGCTTCATCATGATTTCTGTTTTCTAAAAAAGCCGAAAAATTAGTTGGCAGACCGTACACCCCTTATACCATATACAAAACTCCTGGCTACAGCTACAGATGTGTTTTGCCGGTAGGCAATGCGGGTAAATACATTATTATTAACAGTTTCAAACCAGCTACCGCCTCGTAAGGCAATGCCTAAAGCACCTAACGGGTCTGGCCATCCTGTCACATTTGCATTACCATTGGTAGTTAATAAACCATCGCCATTGGTATTTGCAGTAACCCCAAGGCCTCCGTTGCCGGCTGTTACCATAAACTCCCATAGGTTGCCGCTCATTTCCATAATACCGTAAAAAGAAGCCCCACTGCTTTCCCGGCCTGTGCTGGCTGTGGCAAAAATGCCATTTCTGGCAGGCCCGTGAGTAGCTATACCGCTTGCTGCCATTATTTGTCCATTGGTTACAACAGCCGAACTAGCTTCTGTTGCCGTGCCGCCATTAATTATATTATTCCTTGTACGAGCGGCATAGTTGGTGCTTCCCCATGCATATTCGGTAGAAATGCGTGGTCTTGGTCCCCGACATGCTTTTTCATATTCCAGTTCCGTCATGGGGCGCAATCCTGCCCAATCAAGGTAAGCAAGCATATCTCCTTTTCCGCCTGCTAAAAACGGAATATTCTGGCCGTCATTTGCCGTGTTAAACACATTGTCATCGGTAAGGTCGCAGCCAAAAACAGCCGGTTGGGTATTATTGAGCCCGGGCACCACAACTTCAACAATGCTTTGGTGGGTAACCGAAACAGAATAGGCATTGGTACCAACTGCTGCATTAGGTGCTATCGCGGTGCGCACAGCCTGCTGATCCTAGGTTAGGGTGTTC
>JBGSNV010000089.1:0-5582 GCA_041739485.1 Chitinophagaceae bacterium | reverse complement strand
AAAAATGCAGCTTATGCTTCGCGAATCATACATCTGATGGATGCCCGTATTGAAAAGGAAGAGAAAATCTGATCAAATGCAGAAAAAATAATCCTGCCAAAGGCTTATTCAGTCTGTGGCAGGATTATTTTATATCCTTATCTTATTCCATTATTTAAAGGTATCCGACATCAGATTGTTAAACCATTTGGTCATGTCTTCAAAATTTTCGGAACTCGCTCCCTGAGATTCTGTAACTCCATTACCCGTGGGTACCATCGTTTTGGTAACGGGGTCGTATTTGTAAACTGCCGATAACCACGAAGCTGTGGTTTTAGTGATTGGTGTAAAGCAGGATGAATTTGTAACTGGTTTTTGATTTACTGATTCGCCTTTCAGCAAATGAATAATGGCATCCGCACACACTTTAGCTTCTGCATTGGCTATGTGTCCTGCTTTTGGCTGAGTAGTAGCAGAAGCGTCACCAATGATATGAATATTTGGTTTAGCAGTACTTTCATAAGTAAGTACATTGACCCCCGCCCATTTCCCATTGGCTGCATTGTTAAGACCAATATTTGATTTACTAATTAGTTTTCCAGCTTTATGAATAGGAATAGCATTAATAACTTTCCCGGAAAATGTTCCGGCATTGGTTATAATGGTTCTTGTATTTGCATCAATGCTACTAATAATGGCATTGGGAACATAGGTGATGATGCCTTGATGAGTGAAATTGAATGCACGGGTAAAATTTTCTACCTCTGCCTGAATTCCATTATTTGCATCAAGAATTATAACCCTTCCTCCACCTTTATTTCTTTTCAAATAGTCAGCCACAACGCAGGCACGCTCATATGGCCCGGGAGGGCAACGATATGGTTTTGGTGGTATAGTTATAAGGAAGGTGTCCTTATTAGTCATCGCACTAATTTGTGCTTTGAGGTTGGTGGTTTGAGGCCCTGCCTGCCATGCATGTACTATTTTATTTTTATTGCTTGAGGTACCTGACATAGGAAGGGGTTCAAAATCAATCCCCGGAGCCAAAACAAGCCTGTCATAGGATAGATAAGTCCCATTGCTAAGCCTTACTTTTTTCCCGACAGGGTTTATATCCGTCACTTTATAGTTTTCAACCTTTACCCCATATTTACTAATAAGGGTTTGGTAAGTGAATGATAATTGGGCAATAGTTCGTTCTCCTGTTAACACCATATTACTGAATATATTAGATATATATGTAGCATTAGGTTCAACGAGGGTAACTTTTAGATCTGAACCTCCCCATAAGCGCAGGTATTTGGCTACAGTGGTGCCGGCCATACCTCCTCCTACTACAACTACATGCCCTTTGGCACCTCCAATTATTTGGTCATAATCAAGTATTCCTGCAGCCCTCGGGTCCATATTGTTTGCAAATGCTTTCTGAAAAAATGCCAGGCTAATTGCTGTTGCCCCTGTATTAAATAGAAATTTTCTACGTTTCATTGGGAGTATTTTTACTGTTTTGAGAAATAGTTTCCAATCAATTGAATTTCTTCCGGCGAATAGGCAAAGGCATGAACGTTCATAATATTTTTTCTTGCACCATCGGCTTTCATACTTCTGAATTTTTCGGCTAATTCTGAAGCACCAATGCCCGCTATTTTTAATTCAGAGGCATAACCGTTGGTTCCATGACATTGAAAACAATTGGAAGCCAATGTTCTGCCTTCTGTATCCATCGTTGTTACGATTACGGTTAGGTTATCCGTAGCCTCTTTTTCTTCCGGATCCACTTTATTCTCCAGGTTTTTCTGGCAGGCAAACAATAAAGGGAGAACAAAGACAATCCCCATTTGGGGCCATTTTTTGCGGTAATACATACGTTTAAAATTGAAAGGTGAAAAAACATCTGCCTGAATAGAAAAAAGAGAGTTGGCCTTTCCTTTCAAATGGCTAAAACCTGACATAAAGGAAAAACCCGGAAAACTTGTTATTTTCCTTTTACAAACATAGACGGAAGGAAAGCCAGAGTTGGTGACTATTATCATCCATTGTAATATAAATCTTGATATATCAGGCTTATTTGAAAAAGAGTCAAAGGAATTTTAGCTTTCTATTTATATTTCCTGCTATTGTCTTTTTTGCATACCCTGGATTTTTCTGAAAATGCGACACAAATACTTGAAAATATGTTAATTACGAGACTGGATTTTTCAGGCTGTTGCATGTTATCTGACAAATCAAACCTGCTATGATATATATGAGACCTTTATAATTGATAAACAGAGCTTCATGGATGCGTGGTTTATGCTGCCGATATTGTATTCTATTTATTGAAGGGATTATTGCAGGAATGTATGGCTAATGTAATAGGGTCTCTATCCGGAAAAATTACAACCTACGCATACCTATTTACGCACCTGTTGGATGTCCGCATTGAAAAAGAAGTGCGATTATAAGAAAGAAAAATAACCTTTGTAAAAGCCTGAAAGGAGGAATCCGATTGGTTTTAAAGCAGGTTTTAACGAACCCTGAACACCCCATTTGAAAAAATATTTGGTGTTTTCACCAAAGCGTCTATACTTTTGCAACAGTTCTTTTTACAGGATACTTATCCAGAAAGGCGGAGGGACATGGCCCTTTGAAGCCTTGGCAACCCAACAGAATTAATCCCTCTGTTGAAGGTGCCAATTCCAACTTGCTACGGCAGGTTTAGATAAGTCAGAGATTTAGTTTGATTTTTTTACATTCTTATATCAAGCTCATCTGACTTACCGGGTGAGCTTTTTTTGTACACCCCTGTTTTTGCAAAACAGGAATCGTTACAAGTACAGCTCCTTCCGGTAAGTTCATTTTTTCTCTTTCTTTGGTAAGTGTCATTTCAGGACAGGCAAACACCCTGCTTTGCTGTCGTATTCGTCCGATATTTCGGCCGGATACGACAGTGGGTGACAATGGTGACGTTAAAAATTATCGAAAAGCGAAAATGTTGGAAATGAGTAATCTATATTATTTAAGTTTGTTCACTAAATTAGTGATGATTATGCATGCTCAATTTATTCCGGTTCAGGTTTTTTTGCGAATGCGCATGGCAGCCGGGGGCTGCACGGGTTGTTGTCCCGGTCCTGCGTCTGCCATTTAAATCCTTTGTTTCCCTTCTATTTTTTAATAATAAATTCTAAATATAAATTTAAATACCATGAGTCAGCATCGTTTTGAAACATTGCAATTACATGCCGGTCAGCAAATTGACCCTGCTACCAAAAGCCGCGCCGTGCCTATTTATCAAACCACTTCTTATGGTTTCGATAACAGCGAGCACGCAGCCAATCTCTTTGGTTTAAAGGAATTCGGAAATATTTACACCCGGATCATGAACCCAACCACCGATGTGTTTGAACAACGTATTGCAGCACTCGAAGGCGGAGTGGCTGCGTTGGCTACAGCAAGCGGTCAGTCTGCACAGTTTTTGGCACTCAACAACTTTTTACAGGCAGGCGATAATATTATTTCTACCAACTATCTGTATGGCGGCACCTACAATCAGTTCAAAGTAGCTTTTAAGCGGTTAGGTATCGAAGTGCGTTTTGCAGACAGCGATAATGCCGAGAATTTTGTTCCCCTGATTGATAAAAATACCAAGGCGTTTTACCTGGAAACGGTTGGGAATCCAAGGTTGAATATCCCTGATTTTGAAAAGTTTGCCGCACTTGCCAAAGAATACGATATCCCGCTTGTAGTGGACAACACTTTTGGAGCCGGAGGTTATCTTTTCCGCCCGATTGAATGGGGCGCCAACATTGTAGTGGAAAGCGCTACCAAATGGATTGGCGGACATGGTACAAGCATTGGTGGTGTTATTGTAGATGGCGGTAACTATAATTGGGGCAATGATAAGTTTCCACAGTTCAGCGAACCTTCCGAAGGGTATCATGGATTGGTTTTCAGCAATGTGTTTGGTATTGATAACCCGCTTGGGCTTCCCAATATACAGTTTGCCATCCGGGCAAGGGTAGAAGGACTCCGCGATTTTGGTCCTGCTATCAGTCCGTTTAATTCTTTCCTTTTACTACAAGGGGTAGAGACCCTTTCGCTGCGTGTACAACGACACGTAGACAACGCATTGGCGCTTGCAAAGTGGCTGCAGGAGCATGATCAGGTAGAGTATGTACTTTATCCGGGACTTGAGGATAACCCTTATCATGATCTCGCTAAAAAATACCTGACCAATGGATTTGGCAGCATCATTCAGGTGGCCATTAAAGGCGGGAAAGAAAACGCTTCGAAATTTATTGATAGCCTCAAATTGGTAAGTCACCTCGCCAATGTAGGAGATGCGAAAACGCTTGCCATTCACCCGGCTTCTACTACGCATGAGCAGCTGAGTGAGGCAGAACAAAAAGCGAGTGGGGTAGAACCCAATCTCGTTCGCCTGAGTGTGGGTATCGAGCATATCGAAGACATCAAAGCCGATATCGATCAGGCTTTACAGGCCGTATCAGCTCCTAAACTGGCCGTTGGATAAATAAACGTCAAAAGTACCCCGTTAGCTCAATCGCAACGGGGTACTTTTTAGCCTTTTTCAGTACCTTTCTTTTGTTGCTGATATTGTTATTTGGTTTAAAAAAGAAATATGAATCACACCACCAAGCTTTTCAGGATACCTGCAGATCTTTGTTCGCCTGCCGAAAAAGTAAAGTGGAAAGGCTTTGTACTCGAGTCGGGGTTCAGGCTCGGGCGGTATCATCTTACTTACACCACCTACGGCCGCATCAATTCCCGGCACGATAATGTCATCTGGATTTTTCATGCTTTAACCGCAAACAGTGTGCCCCATGAATGGTGGGACGGTTTGGTGGGTACCGGAAAACTCTTTGATCCTGAAGATTATTTTATTGTATGTGTAAACGTTCCGGGAAGCTGTTATGGCAGCCTCGGCCCGCTTGACATTGATGTGTGTACCGGACAGCCCTTTTATCATCAGTTTCCTATGTTTACTACCCGCGATATCATCCGGAGTTTTCAGCCACTCCGGCATTATCTGGGTATCAGGAAAATTAAACTTGGCATAGGTGGTAGTTTGGGCGGACAGCAACTACTCGAATGGGCTATTGAAGAACCGGAGCTTTTTGAAAATATAATGCCGATTGCCACAAATGCACAACATTCGCCCTGGGGCATTGCTTTTAATGCCACCCAACGGATGGCGATTGAGGCAGATGGCACCTGGAAGGCCAATTACCCGCAGGCAGGGCTACAGGGAATGAAAGCCGCAAGAGCAATGGCCTTGCTCAGTTACCGAAGTTATGAAGGCTATCAGATCAGTCAGCCGAACAACACAAGTCAGCAAATGGTTTCCCAAAGCGGGGAATCGGTCGGCGGTGCGGCAAGCTATCAGCGTTATCAGGGCGAAAAACTCGCCAACCGGTTTAATGCTTTCAGTTATTACACACTCAGTAAAACCATGGACAGCCATCATGTGGGAAGGGGCCGCGATGGTAACGAAAAGGCATTAGGTAAAATACGTGCCAATGCGCTTGTTATCGGGGTGCAGGGGGATGTTCTTTTTCCTCCTGAAGAGCAAAAATTTCTAGCAGACAATATCCCGAACTCCCGGT
>JBGSNV010000086.1:0-9485 GCA_041739485.1 Chitinophagaceae bacterium | reverse complement strand
CGAAATCCTACAGGTTTTAAGCATTTGTATTTTTGAGAAAGTGCCCATAAATCAACTGTTTCAGGAGACTCATCTACAATATTTCAAAGAACCAAAAGATAACCAATTGAAAATGTTTGACTTATAACGCAACGCTAGTGACTTCATGCCTAATCTCAACTATTGTTTTTTGCCAAGATATCACCATCCAATACAAAAAAGCTAATGGAGTAACTGTAACGGCAATTCCAATCAAAAAGGACACTAAACAAATCGTACTTGAAAATGCGCCAAATCTCCGAAATTTTACTATCGTTGCCCAAAATATACCTATTGGAGTCAAGCTTAATTTTGCAGATAAAAATGACAAAGTGATTCCACCTGGAGACTACACTGCGGCGGACATAAGTAAGAATTACACTGCTCCAGCCGACCTAAACGATAAAGCTCTCATCATATATCTGATAGATGGAAATGGAATTAAGACACAATTCGCAAGGGTGGCACTACTTGATCAACTTCCTAATTCTCAACTTGATATAGCCAGTCCACTTTCAACTTGGATGACCAATGTCAAAAAAGTCTGCGAGCCCTGTGATACTGAAGGTAGGGCTTTAATTTACGATTTTTCAAAGAACACTTTTCCCAAAAATGACTTCAAACATTGGCCCAAAAAATGGGCAAGAGTAAACGCTTCTTATAAATTCATTGTAAAAAATATTAATCCTTTCCGCGATAGCGTAATGATTGGCAGTGAATTTGCTAATTATAATACTGATATACCCGACCTTTTTACAAAGGCCTTTTTCTCATCAGTTGCAGCCGTAGGATCAGATCCCCAAGAAGCTGAAATTTTATCTGATGTAATAGCGTTGGCAGACCAAATTGATGTCATTATGAATAACCTTAAGCAGGCTAAAGAGTGTGATGAAATTTGTAGTTTCATTCAAAAAACTAAAGAATCAACTGAGAAGCACTTTCACGATAATTATCAATTTGATGCGTCGAAGAATGACTTAGTTTCTTTTATTGCTGACCGTCTACAGGGAATAAATGATACATACAAAGACAATGTAGCCAATGCACTTTTAAAATATAAAACTTTTATTAATGTAAGAAATTATTTCACATATTATATACCACGAGTTCAGAATGTGGACGCTTACATTTTTAATTTAACCATCATCCCTAAGAAAGATGCCCAGTTACCAGCTATAGTAGATCATCAACCAATTACAATACCCACCTTAAGCGGCTGGAAATTCGACTTCAGTACTGGTCTTTTTTTGACAGGCTTACGTGATCAAAATTTTAATTTGATACCGGATAGCTCCGTTATTAGAAATAGCAATGGTGGTGACTCCATCGTTTTTAATCGCAGTAACCAAATTGTGCAGCAAACTGATGAAAGGGGTGTTGATTTCGGAGTGGCTGCTTTAATGCACATTTATCCTAGAATAAGCCCAAGTTTTAATATCAGTGCAACTATCGGAGCTGGACTCTCTATCGGGCCCAATCCATCGATTCGTTATCTCGGTGGCGGCAGTCTATTATTTGGTCGTAATGGGCGTTTAGCACTTACTTATGGCTGTGCTGCAGGTTTTGTGGAACAGCTTGCAGATCCATATCAAAATGACCAATTTATATCATTAAACGATAAAAGTAAGATTACCAAAAAAGTATTTAAGACCGGAAGCTTTGTTTCGTTAAGTTTTAGCATTCCTATTTTTAAATCAAAAGTAATAGATGGAGTGAAATCAGCAGATGGAGGAGGAGACGCATCTGATGTTAAAAAATAATAAGGTGACAAAAGAAATGTGAAATGGAGAAAATGAAATTGTTGCATTTAATCGGCCTTACTGCGTTTGCAGTATGGCCGATTAGAATAACAGAAAATCCAATATATGAAAAAAATTAATCAAATTTTGTAATGGCAGGGACTCAAGTTTTTTATAAAGTCACCTTACTTTCCTCACTTAAATTAATGTGAAACCACTTATAAATTAAATTATCAGGTATAAAAGAAAATATATTGGATTGTTGGTGAATGGATTGAAATAAATTCAATAAAAAATAATTATCAATACTATGGTTCTGGATCTTTTTAGAATAAGTCAATAAAAATAAATCAGATGTTTATCATACAATTTTTGTTGCCGGACATTTTATAATTGGGATTTAATTGTAAAATTGCTTCCCTTAACCTTCCGCCACCATCCCCAACTCACCCTCCATCATCTCATACACCCCATCACCCTTTACCCGCCCGCACCTGCCCGTTCATCAGCAAGGGTAGCAGCCAATTGCGGAGCGCCATGAATTCTTGCTTTTCAATGAGGTTTTAACCGTTGCAGCTGTTCCCTCAAAGACGTTGTTGCAAATGTTATCACTTGCAGCTCCTTAATGGCTACGAAGCACTAACCCTTTCCTCGGGAATGGCTCAAAAACCCAAACTATTCATTTTTTAGCAGGTTTGGGTAAAGATAGGGTTCAGAAGTTTAGGACCTGTTGACGACAACACCAACAACAGCCTCTTCAGAGGAGATTTTTGGTGCGCACACCAACACTCCCTCAAACCTACCCCTCCTCCCCCTTAAGCCCAAGCGCCTGCCTGAGCAATAATTCAAAGTTTGGATTATCCGGCATGGGCAATTGTGCATTTATAAACCGCCCCTGTGGGTCAATCAGTATAAAACGAGGAATCGCATCGAGGCCATACATTTTACTGAACCCTTCTATATCGTCCGCATGCCATTGCAATATTTTTGAGGAATTGGAAACCATATGCCGGTTCCATGCATTCCGGTCTTCGTCCACACTTAAAGCTAAAAATTGAATAGGATCGTTTTTGTATTTCGCAGCTATCCGCTCAAAAATGGGAGACTGTGTACGGCAGGGTCCGCACCAGGTGGCCCATACATCAATGGCCAGATATTTTCCCCTTAAAGAGTCAATAGATACCGGCTTGTTATCGTAGGTATAGGCTGTGAAAAGAGGCGCCGGCTGCCCCAAGCGCAAGCGGTTCAGCAGATCGTTCTCCTTTTGGAGAGACTCCAAAAATCTTGCATCCTTCAAATTGAAAGCATGCTGCAGGATTCGGGCACGGCTGATGCTATCGCGGGATGTTTGCAACTGACTTAAGGACAAATCGTACAAAAGGCGGTCTCTTGTTTTATCCGGGGTTCTTTGCAACAATATAGCAAGATAAGCACTGTCTTTATCAAGCTCGGCGGGTAAATCCATCACCAACCATTTCCTTAAAAAGGCACTATAAGAAGGCCAACCCGAAAGCGTGGAATCAAAAGGCTCTATTGTAGCCAACACAGGCCCAAGAACGGGCAATGCCTTTTGAATGGCAGTATCCTTCAATTCCAGGTTCTTTTTTACAGGATATTCAAACAAAGCCATTTGCAGATACTCCACCGAAATCAGTTTTTCCTTCAAGGCCTGCATATTGCCGCTCAGCCCAAAGCCATCCACGGTCCTGAACTTTTTTACTTCCGTAACTTTCTCCTGCCATTCTTTTACTAATCCCTTGTAAAACTCCTGAGGAAGCGATAGGGTCTGCGGATATTGTAAATTGTACCATACCCCACTCCATGACGGAGTCTGCTTATTAAAATATTGATTGGTGGCAATTGCCGTACCGAGTACCTGCACTTGCTGCAATCCGGGTATATTCCCTTGCCGCCATTTCAGAAAAAGACTATCGCCTTTGCCGGCATACACTTTGGTATTGAAGTTTTTGCCTGCTTTTACCCCCAGCAATTCCAAACTACCCAACAAATTCAATTCGGAGTGAAAGTTGCCATCCGGTTTTACGGCTACGGTTTGAATTTTCAATTCAAGAGGCAGGGAAAAAATCTCCACACTATCGGGTAAATGATCTGCCTCTATGTAACCGGCAATCACCGTTCGGTTTGTCAGTAAAGGCAGGTTGGCCGGACTTTGCACCCACCAACTTCCCAATACTAGCAATACAATAGCCATGAAAGAGACGCCCCAGGCTTTTGCCGAAGCAAAAGAATGCCGGATATATCCCCGGAAATTGTACAGACAAAATGCCAAAGGGGCCAAAAGTACCCAAAGCAATCCCTGCCATTCGGCGGGTAATAGAAACGCGCCCATTTCGCTGCCACCGGGATACCTTGCCGAATAGCCAGTAACCGCATAGGGCCAAAAGCTTGCCACAGCCTGATTGGAAGTACCGGCCACATTGGTGATGATCAACGCCACTACGCCTATCACTATCGGCCAAACGGTACTGCGGATGTAAATGGATATCCCGAGCTGTGTGGTAAGCAAGCCAAGACCGGCAACCCATAGCCGGAACCCCATCCAAAGCAGATGCTTTACCGGAATGCCAAAATTGGCCGCAGGATGCACCTCCTGAAAAGACAGGCTGACCGCTACCATGATCAGGGTTGCTATTAGAAATGCCAAGATAACGAAAGCCGCAAACAGACAGGCCATCAACCATTTTACCAGCCAGATAGATAACCTGCTTACGGGTTGTGTTTCAATGAGTTTCCAGGCATCGGTTTTATGTTCGATACCTGCAAGCCTTGCGACCAATAGAATGATCGCTAACGGGAAAAAGAAGAAACCAAACCCCTCCACATTGAAGTCGAAGTTTTCTTCAAAAAAATTAAAAGGAAGCCTGTCCCGTACATTGCCTTGATTACCGGATGATTCAAAATAATGTGTAATGGTAAATAAAACCGGGAACAGGATTCCCAAAACGAGGGCAAGCAAAACCATGTAGCTGCCCTTTATTTTCAGCTTTTCGGCTTGCCAGGTTTGTCTGAATCCATATAATAAACCACTCATTGTGTCAGGTTTGATGGGTTAGTAGTAAGTTCTATAAACCACTCCTCAAGTCCGTCGTGCAGACGAAGTTCGCAAACCGGGGCACCGGCGTTTACCAACTGTCGGTTCAGGGTCACGGCTTCCTCCCGGCTGCTAACGATCAACTGAATTTTATCTGCCTGCACCATCGATGCTGTGGGATTATTTTCCCTGACTTTATCGAGCCAATGAATCGCTTCATCAAGGGTAATCGTCAGGCTTTTTGCGGTGGCAGCCTGCGCAGCAAGTTGTTGCATCGTCCCTTCAAAACGAAGACTTCCTTTGTGGATAATAGCAATATGCGAACACATTTTTTCCACCTCATGCAGCAAGTGACTTGAGATAAAAATAGTGATGCCTTTTTCGCGGTTCAGTTCCTTCATCAGTTCCCTCATTTCTACCATACCGGTTGGGTCGAGTCCGTTCACCGGTTCATCCAGCAAAAGCAATGCAGGCTCAGCGAGCAATGCCATGGCAATGCCAAGCCGTTGCTTCATCCCCAAAGAGTACTGACCAGCTTTTTTGTGGACCGCATTTTCCAGCTTAACCCATTCAAGCGCCGGCATGGCAAGTTTATCAGAAAGCCCCCTCAGGCGGGCAACTACCCGCAGGTTGTCGAGTCCGCTTAAATGCAGGTAAAGCGAAGGGGTTTCAATAAGGGCACCCACCTTATGAAACAAAGCGGGCAACTGCGTACTTACAGACTGACCGAAAAACTGAATAGGATTGCCTTGCTGTGGCAAAAGTCCGGTAAGCAAGCGCATCGTGGTTGTTTTTCCGGCACCATTGGGGCCTAAAAAGCCGTAAATACTACCGGTAGGAACTTTCAACGAAAGATTGCTGAGAACGGGCTGTCCCTTCCGGAACGCATAAGTGAGGTTATCGATAGTGATAGCAGGGTCGTTTGATGACATTTGCGGGGGGATTAGCTTACAATATTAAGCAAAGGTTGAGACAAGACCTAGTCTGTTTATGAAATTTTTCAGGGTGAAACAGGGGTTTCTTAGCTCTTATTTTTGGGAAGAACCTTTACAGAGCCAGGTTGGAAAAAAAGAAAAAGGGAAGTTCTTTTATAGAAAATGCATGTTGCAACTAAGGTTTAATGGCTACTTAAATGTCGGAACCTGTGCTACAGCCCTTATGAAAAACCAACTTTTTATTAACCACAAAGCTTTCTTTGGAATACCAAAGCCCATATTTTTGGGTAGCTGCTGTGGCGCGCAGTTATTTCTATCCTGGTTACCTTTTTTTAAATGTTTTTGTCTGCTCGTCAAAAATGTAAATGATTGGTTTGCAGTAAAAGCAGTCGTCATAAAAACCACTTGTGTCTGGAGGGTTTACAATTAACATGCGGCTGTTAACCCGAAAGTCATAACCTAAGGAAGCACCTGGGGTATCATAAATTTTTCCTGTTTTTCTGTCAATGAGCAAACTACTTTGACAAGCAGAACCACAACCCCAATAAACAAAGGAATAATGGCCGGCAAAATTTGCTGTGTCGGCACCAAAACCTTCTTTAAGTCTTGTCCGAAATTTACTTGCTAAAATATTTGATTTAAGGTCAAGGTCTGCATATTTTCTATTGTCAACCTTAATTACCTTAAAGTCGCCAAAACCGATGTATGGCTCAAATTTTATGGAAGCGTATGAGATTTTGTGTCGGTCAATGGAGGTGTCACCATACAATTTTAAATTTTCCGTTTGATGAATTAAATCAATTATCGGTTGGGAATTTTTTGTTTGAGTATTTGACGGGTTGTCTTGCTTATTAAATTGGTCATTATTGGTGGTAATAGGTTTTCCATTGTCTTTACAGGACAAGGTTAAAAAGATCAAGGTCAATAGGGTGATTGCTGTCTTCATATAATTGCATACATATTGTTTGAAAGTATCTTCCCCAAAAGTTCACTTTCCTGTTCTAGGGAAGTAAAAGTAGGATTTTTATCAGGTAGTCTTTATTCAGGAGCTGCACCACTATTCAAATTAAGTACTCAACCATTCAAACCAAATGACCGCTATTAACGGAAAGCGCTTTTTCAAAAGCGGTCATTCAATAGCGCAAAAATAACCTCAACTGGAAAGCAATGCTCAATAGTTGGGTATTTCAAAATATCCTGCAAATAGTAGCGTGTAAATCCTGCATGTTAATCTGCCACTATGATCTCTTATTTGCGAAAGATCCCCAACTCCCTTCCGCTTTTTTATGCACAAATTTTTGTGCTCCGGTTTAGAACCCATTATTTTGAAGCCCTAAATAACACGCTCATCAGTTCCATTTTTCCCAATATCATCGGTCAGACGGTCTTGCAGCAGAAGCTCGTGGATATGGTAAACCATAACCGGCTTAGCCATGCCATTTTGTTGGTGGGGCAGGAGGGAACCGGTGTATTGCCGCTAGCCATGGGTTTTGCGCAATATGTGGTAAGCATTGGCAAACGCAAAAAAGACCCCGTGATGGTGGCCGATCTTTTTGGGGGTATGAGCGCGCTTCCTGTTGAAAACGAGGAAGAAAACCCGGAGGGGGCAGCCTCGGGTTTTGAAGCCTTCGATCAAAAGGCACTCGACCTGATGCACCCCGATCTGCACTTTAGCTACCCGGTTTTTAAAAAAGACAGCAGCAGTACCACACCGGCGGTAAGCGGAGATTTTGCCCCGGAATGGCGGCAATTTTATAAAAGTCAACCATATGGAAACCTGTACGACTGGCTTCAGTTTATAAAAGCCGACAACAAGCAAGGCAATATTACAGCCCGCGAATGCGATGAGATCATCCATAAAATCAACCTGAAATCTTTTGAAAGCCGCTACAAAGTGCTTTTGATGTGGATGCCCGAGGCTTTGGGCAACGAGGGCAACCGGCTATTGAAACTGATAGAGGAACCCCCTCCGGATACGCTGTTTATTTTTGCCGCCGAAAACGAGGAAAAACTATTGTCAACGATCATCAGCCGTTGTCAACTCATCAGGGTACCACCCCTCAGGGTAACCGATATTGCTTCGGCACTTGAGGAGAAACATCAGTTCTCCCCCGAAAAAGCAAGTCAGTTAGCGATGGTATCGGGTGGAAGCTATCGCGAAGCCGAACAGCTGATTGAACACCACGAGGAAGCATGGAATGCGCTGCTGCGCGACTGGTTGAATGCCACAATGATGGCAAGCAAAAGCGGGAATGCATTTGCCGATCAAAATCAGATCGTTACGACCCTTTCAGCGCTTGGCCGCGAAAAGCAAAAACAGTTGCTGCTTTATTTTCTGGAACTGATCAATCAAAGTTTGAGGATTTTGTTGGTGGGTGCCGATCATCTGAAGCTTCCCAAAGAGGAGGCTGAATTTGCCAAAAGACTTACCCGGGTAGCCGGACCAAGCACCCTCGGGGCACTTGCCGAACTGCTTGAACCTGCGGTTTACTACGTGGAACGCAACGCTAACCCCAAGATGCTTTTTCATGCCCTGACCATCAAAATGCGATACATCATCAAAGAACGCCGGGTGCTTGGAAGTATCTGATTGGGGTAGATACTGGAAATATTACTCCGAAATTTGCCAAAAACCGCAACGGCTGCCCTTATATTCCAAAAATCACCGGCAAACAGTTCGGGATATATAATGGAATATTTCCCTATTTTTGAGAGTTGAATAGTGGAAAAGGGTTTGCTGATTGCAAGCTTACTATGAAAAATGACTTCTGCGGGTGATTGAGTGGTGGATGAATATAGCAGGCAGAGGAAACAATCAGGGGATACGTGTTTAATAATAAGCATCAATCTATAGATTGATAACATATTGATTTTGAAGGATTTGCGTTTCATTTTTCGAAACGACACCTTCAACCTCCGGACGTATTTCCGGATAAAAGGAACATGTAAATACTCCGGGCACCCCATTTTTCCAAACTATTTAGCGGCTTTGATCAGTCACTGTAAACCAATCCTTTGGAAAGGGATTGATTACAGGTACAGGTCATTCAGAAAAGAAATGCCGGATTCTGCAATGGAATGCCGGAATTATCATCATCAATAGAAATTAATTTTTCTGGAATCATAAGCATATGGGATGTAGTAGCTGTGGAACGGCGACAGGAGGAAAACCGGGAGGCTGTCAAAGCAACGGGGGATGCAGCACCGGAGGTTGTAACCGGATGAATGTTCATGATTGGTTGGCCAATCTGCCTTTCAGCGATCCTGAAAGTAGTTGCCGGATTGTAGAGATCAGTTTTAATAACGGAAGCAGAAAGGATTATTTCAGAAACCCGACGTTGCAGTTTTTCGAAAAAGGAGAAATGGTTACACTTGAGGGCATATCCGGATTTGATGTGGGAGAGGTAAGCCTGACCGGCGAACTCGTACGCATGCAGTTGAAAAAGCATCGGATACCCGAAGACTCCAACGAAATCAAAAAGATTTTGCGCCGATCAACGCCGCTTGATCTCGATAAATGGAAAGAAAGTAAGGGCAGAGAACGCGAAATGCTTGTGAGAAGCCGGGCCGCCGCCCGAAGCCTTGGCTTGCAGATGAAACTTGCCGAAGTAGAATTACAAGCCGATGGCAAAAAAGCCACTTTCTTTTATACTGCCGACGACCGGGTTGATTTTCGTGAACTGATCAAAAATTACGCAAGCGACTTTAAAGTAAAAGTGGAAATGCGTCAGATTGGTGCCC
>JBGSNV010000059.1:0-3791 GCA_041739485.1 Chitinophagaceae bacterium | reverse complement strand
ATAAAAAGGATTAAATCCGATATCATAAACAGCGATAGCTGCTGCTCCTGAAACCGTTATGGGTATGAGCCAACCAAGCAAAAGAGTCAATAAATGGTTGAAGCGGGCCAAAGATATTTCCAGTCGGAGTTTAGATTTCCGAAAATGTACCAACCATTTTTTTTTCCAATTCATAGGCTATAACTGCTAAAATAATGCAATGAAGGTTAACTAATACGTAAAACATAAACCAAATAGGGGCATACGCGTTTCCTTAGTTAAATTTGTACCTATGATTCATTTGGATGTCGCCATTATTGGGGCCGGTCCTATCGGATTAGCCTGTTCCATAGAAATGCAGAAACTGGGTTTGAAACATGCCGTTTTCGAAAAAGGATGTCTTGTAAACAGCCTTTATCATTATCCGCAGAACATGACCTTTTTCAGTACTTCCGAAAAACTTGAGATTGGAGGGCTTCCGTTTGTAAGTTTACAACCCAAGCCCGGAAGAGCCGAAGCGCTTGAATACTACAGAAGGGTAGTGATGCATTATAAATTACCTGTAAAGTTATTTGAAGCGGTGGAGGGGTTGACAAAAAACAAGGGAACTGACAATGGTTTTCATTTTACAACTCATAAAAGCAGCTACACTGCCCGCAAAGTGGTGGTCGCTACCGGATTTTATGACCGGCCAGTAGCCTTGAATGTTCCCGGAGAAGAACTTGCTAAAGTATCGCACTATTATAAAGATCCGCACTTTTATGCTTTTCAGAAAATACTTGTGGTGGGAGGTAATAACAGCGCGGTAGATGCTGCACTTGAATGCTGGCGCAAAGGAGCGGAAGTAACTATGGTTATGATGGAAGAGGAAATAGGAAAAAGGGTGAAATACTGGGTACGTCCAGATATTGTAAACCGGATTGAAGAAGGAAGTATCAAGGCATATACTCATGCTACCCTATCAGCTATCCGGTCATTGGAAGTGGATATAGCTTCGATTGATGGTAAAGTGACCATAGAAAATGATTGGGTACTTGCCATGACCGGTTATAAACCCGACTTTAGTTTTTTGAAACAAATGGGAATAACCTTAAGTGATGACGGTAAGTTTTATCCGGAATATGATGAAAACACCATGGAGACTAATGTTGAGGGTCTATATCTCGCCGGAGTTGTGGTTGGGGGAATGGATACCCATGTATGGTTTATAGAAAACAGCCGCGATCATGCCAAACTGATTGCTGAGGACATGCGGTCATTTTTTTAGCAGGGTTTCTACCAATTTGCCAAGTGAAAAATAAAGGATTTCCTCACCAATTCCTTTGAATTTCTCTTTGTAACTGGTTTCTTTTTCGGTTTCTTCCCCGGTATGATGATAGGCTTTGTCTGTATCAGTAGAGCCGGGTTCTCCCTGCATGTATGCTGCTGCAATACCACTAGCTAAAGATCCGATTACCCAGGTAGCAGTAGATCCTAAAACGCGTTTTGGAAGGGAATGAAAGGCATATTCCAACTCATCAGTAGATTGCTGAACCTGCAGCTTTGCCAGTAACCTTGCCCGTTTTAAATCTTCCAGATTTTTTATTGCTGAATAATCCAATTTCTGATCCATACATTATTCTTTCTCACTCATATTTTCACAAACCAGTGCAACAATACTATTGCTTACAAATGCCGTAAATTTTTTGCGGAAAATCGCCAACAAGATTAAAAACAGCACGTAAATGCCTGCCACTACACCAAAACCTCTAAGTGAGCTTCCGGTTAGTTCTGAAAAAAAGAATCCTGCAACAAGACTTAAAAAAAGAAGCACAATCGTAAATAAAACGCCGGCGATGATGCCATATGTCATGGCACCTATCAGCCGGGCTGTTTTATCGGTGGCCTCCAATTGAAGAACCTGGAATCTTGCCTCCAGGTTTTCTTCAACTGCGTCTTTAATTTCACTGAAAATTCCGGACGTTGACCTTTCACTCATCAGGAAACAATTTCAGAGGCTTTTGATTCTACTTTTCCGTTGAATTTTTTGGCGAAATCTTCGGCAGCATGCTTTCCCTTTTCAACAATATGCTTTACATCCTCACCAATAGTATCCAATTTTTTGCTAACGCCTTTCATCACTTTTTGTCCTTTTTCTGTTTTGGCCAACGCTATAGCAGTAGCACCAACAGCAATACCTGCTGCAAATCCAATTAATGTTTTTGTGGAGTCTTTCATAAATATGTTTTTATGGTTATAAAATAGATGATTGATACAAAATTTTTGGAATAGGTTTATTCCGGGCTTGCGTTCGTATTCAATCTGCTTAAAGATAAATAAATTATGCCATCCAAAAAAAAGAAAAATTTCCTTTCATTAGATTTTCAGGCATCTTTAACGCATTATTGCATTTACATTTGCGACATGCGTTTAATTGAAGTTACTAATCCCCAATTGGCGAAAGCTTTTATTCAGGTAAATCCGGATTTACTCAGGGAGGACCCGCTGTACATACAACCCCTCAATAAGGATATTGAAATTATTTTCGATTCCTCCAAAAATAAATACCTGAAAGAGGGAAAAGCGATCAGGTGGTTATTGCAGGATGATTCAGGTAAATATATAGGCAGAATTGCTGCCTGTGTTCATCCTAAATATAAAAATAAGAACGATGAGCAACCCACAGGTTGTATGGGTTTTTTCGATTGCATAAATAATCAGGAGGCAGCGAACCTTCTATTTGATCAGGCAAAGATCTGGTTGCAACAGCAGGGTATGGAGGCAATGGATGGACCCATCAATTTTGGAGAAAGAGACCGTTGGTGGGGTTTGTTGCTCGACAGTAAGTCGCCTCCGCTATTTGGTATGAACTACCATCCTGCTTATTATAAAACACTTTTTGATAATTATGGATTTGAGGTTTTCTTTTATCAAAGTTGCTATTACCGCCCTGTTCAGGGGCGGCTCGACGACCGCTTTTATGAAGCGCATGCAAAGCTCGAAAAAAGAGGGGGATTCTCTGCCCGGATGGTTAAAAAAGATGAACTGGATAATTTCGTACAGGATTTCGTAACTGTATATAATAGTGCCTGGGCATCTCATGAAGGCAATAAAGAAATGACCCTTGAAACGGCGAAAAAATTATTCAAATCTCTAAAGCCCGTCATGGATGAGAAAATTGCCTGGTTTACATATTATAAAAATGAACCGATTGCCATGTATATTAATATTCCGGATCTGAATGAGATCTTTGGAAGGTTCAATGGGAAATTTGGCCTGATTGAAAAACTCAGGTTTTTATGGTTTAAAAATGTTGCAGGTTTTTCTAAAATGGTAGGGATCATTTTTGGCGTGGTACCTCGTTTTCATGGTTTTGGGGTAGACTATTATATGATTGTGGAAGCGGCAAAAGTAATTCAGGGGGAAACCAAATACGAAGAAACAGAACTGCAATGGCAGGGCGATTTTAATCCAAAGATTATTAATATTTCCAAACATCTTGGTTTCGAACATAGCCGGGAACTGGCTACCATGCGGTATCTTTTTGACAGGAACAAACCTTTCAAAAGGCATCCCATTTTTGTATAAACATTGAATCTTTAAAAATATTCGTTATGCATATTGCCATCATCAACGGACCGAATCTAAACTTACTGGGGAAGAGGGAGCCGGATGTTTATGGAAAAGAGAATTTTGAATCTTTTCTTCATCAACTACGGGAAAAATACCCCAATGTGGAGTTATCCTATGCCCAAACTAATGTAGAAGGAGAACTGATCAATTATATACACGATTTTGGCTTCAAAGCGGGCGGTATAATTTTGAATCCCGGC
>JBGSNV010000026.1:0-13351 GCA_041739485.1 Chitinophagaceae bacterium | reverse complement strand
CTGGCTATATTGCTTTAAAATCGAATGAGATTAGCCTTGAATGGGATGTTTTCTCGCTATACTTCCACCAGTTTCCATTTACCCCGATTAAAAATGATCCAGGCAGCTAATGCAATCATGGTTTCCGCCACAGGTATGGCTATGTACACACCGGTTGGGCCAAGGCTTGTACCTTTTGCCAACCACCAGGCCAAGGGGATCTGAAAAATCCAAAATCCGAAAAAGTTAATGATGGTGGGCGTTTTTGTGTCGCCGGCACCATTCAGCGCATTGACCATTACCATGCCAATGCCATAAAAAATATAGCCGAGGCTGATGATCCTCAGCGATTCTATGGCATGCTTTGCGGCAGCTGCATCTTTTGTAAAAAAGGCAATGATATAGGGTGCTCCTGCTTCAAAGAGGATAGTCACCATTGCCATAAAAATGATATTGTACCAGGTGGTTAGCCTGACGGATTTTTCAGCAAGATCGGGTTGGCCTGCGCCAAGATGCTGCCCTACCAATGTGGCAGCTGCATTACTCAATCCCCAGGCAGGTAATATGAAAAACAACAATACCCTGATCGCCGTTTGATAACCGGCAGAAGCATCCGCCTGCCCGGTTTCGGCTACCAGCCTTGCCAATACAATCCAGCTACCCGACGCAATGATAAATTGAAGCGTGCCCGGTGCAGCAATCCCCGCAAGGGTTTTCATCACCGGCAATTTGATATTGAAGTTCCTTGCATGTAGCTTAACCTGCCCGGGTCCTTTTTGCAGGTAATAGATCTGATAGCAAACCCCTAAACCCCGGCCAATTGTGGTTGCAATAGCTGCACCCTCAAGCCCCATCCACCATATAAACAGAGGGTCCAGAATGATGTTGGCAATGTTGGCAATCCATAAACTACGCATAGCGATAGCCGCATTGCCTGCGCCGCGAAAAATACCATTGATCAGAAACAGCAACATGATGATACAGCTGCTTCCCATGGTGATGCAGGTATAAGATGTACCGATAGCAATGGTAGTTTCATCAGCCGCCATCCATCTCAGGATGTCTCCCGCAAACCATACGCCTGCAACACTTATGGTTAAGGTAACTAACATGCCCAGGATAATAGCCTGAGAGGCCGCAACAGCAGCGCCTGCGGGATTTTTTTCGCCAATTCGCCTTGCAACCATGGCAGTTGCTGCCATGCTGATACCAATAGCAATAGAGTAGACAAGGGTAATGACGGACTCGGTTAATCCTACCGCAGTAACCGCATGATTTCCCAGCCAGCGGTTTACAAAAAAGATATCGGTCAGTGCAAAAACACTTTCCATACTTAGTTCCAAAACCATGGGTATGGCCAGTAAAATGATGGCTTTCCGAATATCGAGGTTTGTTAGGTCGTGTTCGGCATGACTTAAAGCCAGCCGTATAGTGGTGGTGGCAGCACGAAAACGCTGCTTTGTAGTTGAAGTGGTCATTTGATGAAATGAGTAAGGTGGAAAATAAAAATTACCCTTGCTTATGTAAGCCTTACTCAACAGGAGAAGAGGAGATAGATCGGCTTACGACAGAAAATGCTTCATGGTCGTTAGAAATTTATTGTGCTGTAAAAGTGAATAATTTTTTTTTAATTAAAAAGGTAAATGGATGAACGGTAAATGCTTAATAAAAATCCTTTAAAAGGATTTCGTTGTCTATGGGGTTTTGAGTATCCGATCCAATAGTACTTCCATGTTTAGAAATAAAGGTGGTAAAAACAGATTTAGAAGAATGGCTTTCCCATTGCAGGTATTGCGCTCTTAATGCCAGTATTTCAGCATATTTTTTTGTGATCCTGAAAGGTTGATTGTGGTATTTTATTTCGCATATATTAATGCATTGATCATTACGATCTATGAGCAAATCAATCTGATGATGGGTTTTAAGCGATTCATTTTTAATAAGATATGAGAATTCCTGCGTGATGACAGCTCCGATGCCCAGACTATTTTTTATGGCTTTAATATGCTTCAGACAAAAGTTTTCGAAAGCAAACCCCTGCCATACTTTAAAAGGTTGGGTTTGGCTGATCAGATTCCAGTCAAGCACTTTCTTCCCTTCCATAAACTTCAGGTTAAAAATGGAAAACTCATCCGTTAGCCGGTATAAGGTTTCTTTTTTTGAATTGAGAAACGGCAGGGTACTTGTAATGAATCCGGACAACTCCAATTCTTCCAGCATTCTCGTCAGCGTACCTCCGCTTGGGATGCCCGACAGCTTCACTATTTCATTTTGACTGACTCCTTTCCATTTGGAGTAACAGGCTTTTATTACGGAGATATAAGCGGTGTGGTTATTAAACAGGGCAGCGTATAAATTATCGAACTCATTTTTGAGCGGGGCGGTATCGGTAAAACAAAGTTGATTGATTACCTGTGCCACGCTTTTTGCCTTGCCCATGAGTTTGAGGTAATACGGGATACCGCCAAAGGTCATGTACAGGTCAGTTATTTGTTCTTCATTGAATTTTAATCCTCTTTCCAGCAGATATGCTTTTGTTTCCCTGCAGGTAAAGGGTTGTAGAATGATTTGGCGGGTTAGCCGGTTGTGAAGCCCTCCTTTATTATGAATAATATGCTTAAGCATCCAGGAAGCGGCAGAACCACAAATAGCCACCACTATTTTTTGCTTGCTTGCCCAATTATTCCAAAAAAAGCCAAAGCCTTTTAAAAAGTCGGTTTTCTTTCCAGCAATCCATGGGAGCTCATCAATAAAAATAACCGGTTTTTTTTGCCAGCTTTTAGCAGATATTAAGTCAATCAATGCCTGAAAGGCTTCGAGCCATGAATCAAGGATTTTGGGTGCTTTGGATTTGCCAAAGTATTGCTGCAGCGAAAAGGAAAAGGCATTTAATTGTTCTGCTTTGTTTCCTCCCTGAATACCTACAAATTCAAATACAATATTTTCCTGATAGGTTTGGCGCAGAAGATAGGTTTTGCCAACTCTTCTGCGGCCTATAACACTTACCAGTTCAGCTTCTGATGACTGTAGCAAATGATTTAAAATCTTTATTTCTTCCTCTCTGCCAATCATAAACAACTGATTTTAGTAAGCGAAATGTATCTCAAATATAGTACTTTTCGCTTGTAAAAAATAGTTGTGAAGCGAAATGTGGTTAAAAAACAACACATTTCGCTCCACAACTATTTTAAAAAATCAGTGATGTATGTTTTATTCCCAGTCATTTTCCCGAATGCTTTCCCGAATATTCATATAGGAATAAAACCGGTCGCTGCTGATACCACCTTCCTGTACGGCCGCCTTGATGGCGCAGCCCGGTTCGTTCATATGCTGGCAGTTATTGAACTGACAGTCATTCATCAGGTTGCGCATTTCGGGGAAATATTGCGCCAATTCTCCGCGCTCAATATCTACCAACCCAAACTCCCGTACCCCGGGTGTATCAATCACCCGGCCACCAAAGGGCAGATCGTGCATTTCGGCAAAAGTGGTAGTGTGCAAGCCTTTGCCACTCCAACCGCTTACTTCGCCTGTACGTAATTTCATTTCCGGGAAAAGCACATTCAGCAAACTACTTTTACCCACCCCGCTGTGTCCGCTTAGCAGCGTCGTTTTATGGGCAAGAATGGCTTTTACTTCTTCAATCGCTTCCTGTTGGTGAATGCTCGTAGCCAATACCTGATAGCCGATCGTTTCATAAATCTCTTTCCATTCCGCAAACTGAATTTCTTCTTTTTTGCGCCAGGTATCTTTTTTATTAAAAAGAATAATGGCAGGAACATGATAGGCTTCGCAGGCTACCAGAAAACGGTCGATAAAACCCAATGAGGTGCGGGGATCTTTCAGGGTGGCAATGAGCAAACTCTGATCGAGGTTGCTTGCAACTATATGATGCCGGTGACGGGTATGCGGGCTCTGTCTTGCTACGTAATTGATCCGGTCTTTGATGGTATAGATGGTGGAGACCTTTTCGGCTTCATTTTCAACCTCCATTTCCACAAAGTCGCCAACGGCTATCGGATTGGTGCTTGATATATCATCGTTTTTAAACACCCCTTTGATCCGTGCTTTCCAGGTGGTTCCCTGTTCATCTTTGGTGAGGTACCAACTGCCTGTAGACTTATAAACGGTTGCGGTCAATGTGGTCATTTTAACTAAAAATCAAATGGTGCTGTTGCTTTACTAAAGCCTGTAAAATTACGTGGTTTTACTGACCCGGGGTAAGTTACCCGATAGCTTACCCACCGGGAAATTTGCGTAGCCAGGTATACCGCAGTATCCAACCTATAGAAAACAGGGCAATTGATAAGCCTGCCCAAGGCATAAATCGCTCGTATTGTTTGTTGAAGATGAGGGTTTCTACCTTGCTTTTTTCGAGTCCGTTGATGGTACTATAAATATCCTCCAGATCTTGCTGATTGGTGGCGCGGTAGTATTTACCCCCGGTCGATTCGGCGATATCCGTAAGCAGGGTCTCGTCAATCGAAACCTTTTCTTCCTCCATTACCGTAGTGCCGATAGCTGTTTTATAAGGCATTTTGGCATAGCCGATCGTACCCATGCCAATGGTATAAACCTTAATCTCAAAAGTAAGGGCAAGCTGTTTGGCTGTGGCCGGGTCCATGCGTCCGCCGGTGTCTTCCCCATCGGTAAGCAGCACGACCACACGGCTTTTGGCCTTTGAAGTGCGCAACCGCTCTACAGAACTTGCCAATCCGCTACCGATAGAAGTGCCATCGGAAAGCATGCCATAGTTTACTTTGTTTAGTTGGTACAAAAGTGCATTGTGGTCGTTGGTAATGGGGCAAAGCGTGAAACTCTGTCCCGAAAAAATAACGAGACCGATGCGGTCGCCTTTTCTCCGTTTGATAAAATCCCTTGCTACAGCAAGGGACGCTTCCAGCCGGTTCGGAGTGAAATCCTGCGCCAGCATACTACCGCTTACATCCAGGCAAAGTACAATATCAATCCCTTCTCCGGTGTTGATCTCTACTTTCTCATCATAAACCGGTCGCATGAGAGCTACAATCAGAAAAAGGACGCCGAATACCGCAAATATTTCAGGCAGTTGCCTGAAAAAAACCTTCAAACTGCTTCCGGGGCTTATTGGGGGCAATCCGTTCACCCGGTAGGTTGTCTCTTTTTTTTGGCTGTAAAAGAGACGCCAAATCAAAAACGGGATCAATACGCCAAGAAAAATCATCCAGGGCCACTCGAATCTTGTATGTTGAAGCAGGTCTTTAAGCATGATTTTCGGGTAACCTTTTGTTCAAAAAAATGGATCCCAGATAATCCAGTGAATCAACCCCCTGTACCTTTTCGGGAATCTGCTTACCAAATCTCCATGCATCGATATTATACAGGATTTTTGAAAGTTCCTCACGGTCAGTTTCCGGAGATTTACCCTGCAGTAATTGTGCAAGTTTGCGGGTAGTTACCTCCCGTTCTGTTTGTAAAAAAGCATATAAACATTGCATCATCCCTTCTCCGAGTTTTTCGGAGTTGATGCTCTCTTCCATCCATTTGCTTTTTACCGATTCGAGCAGTTTGAGGGGATCGGTACCTTTTACCGGCATTACCAATCCTGTCTCCTTTTGCCTGCGGCGACGCCACCACCACCACAGCAATAAGGCAAGCAACAGCAAGGCGCCAATAATAGCATAGTAAGGAAATGGCTCTTCATCGGGATAATACTGAATGATTTCTTTTGGGGGTGCATAGTTTTGTATCGCATCCGGATCGGGAGGTATAATTTCTATTTTTCGCAGGTCTTCAGGATTGAGGCTTCCCGGATAAGTGGTTGCTAAGGGGAAAGTACCGGTACGATACCCAACAAGCAGGCACCGGAGAACTGCCGGAGAGGAATCGGTTGCAGGCCGCACATCGATCTTTAAAATTTCGAAGGCTCCAAGCGTATCTCCTGCCACCGGTGGATTGGCTTTTTGAGTATCCCAAAGCAGGTTCCATTCAAAAGGTTTGGCCAGTTCGGTCTTTTGATTGGATGGCTGTTGCCCGAATAGAAAATATGCAGGGAGCAGGGACCAAAAACTCAGTATGGCAAATCTCTTTTTCATGATCTTGCCATCCTTTTTATAAAAAATGCCTGTAAATCCTTTACGTAATCGCCGGGGGTATCGCAGGCTACATAGCCCCATCCTGATTTTTTTAATTGCTGCAGGATATGTTTTTGTCTGCGCTGTTGCAGGGTTTCCCAAAAGTCCCTTGTTGCTTTCTGACTGCTGTCGAGCCAGTAGCTTCGTCCCGTCTCGGGATCTTCCACCAGCATCAATCCTGCATCCGGGAGTTGTTTGTCTGCCGGATCCTGCAATTGAATAGCCACAGCATCATGTTTTGCACCGGCCATTTGCACTGCATTTTCATCAATGTCGCAGGCAAAATCGCTGATCAGAAAAAGGATGCTTTTTTGGCGGGAAATTTTTTGTACAAACTTCAAGGCTTCATTAATATCCGTACCCGATGATTTTTGCTCATGGGTCAAAAGCGTTCGGATAATATATAAAAGGTGTTGCCGGCCTTTTTTGGGTGGGATATATTTTTCTACATGATCCGAAAAAAAAAGCGCTCCGGTTTTATCCTGATTACTTAGTGCCGAAAAAGCAAGGGTAGCGGCTATTTCGGTCATCAGGGTTCTTTTGTTTCTTGTCTGACTACCTACATCTGTGCTACCACTGATATCGAGCATCAGCATAACGGTTCTTTCTCTTTCTTCCTCAAACACTTTGCTGTACGGATGTCCAAACCGGGCGCTTACATTCCAATCTATAAATCTTGGATCGTCTCCGGGATAGTATTCCCGCACTTCTTTAAAAAGCATACCTTTTCCCTTGAACGCAGCATGATATTCGCCGCTGAACAACTGTGCCGATAATTTTCTGGATTGTATTTCCAGCAGCCTTACTTTTTTTATAATTTCTTCTACCGTCAATATTTTCTGCTATTTAATGTAATAGACCAATCTCTTAAGGAGCTGGTACCATTTTGAGGATCTGCCCAATAACGTACTCAACGTCCTTTCCTTCAG
The DNA here is from genome assembly GCA_041739485.1 of Chitinophagaceae bacterium. Lineage (GTDB taxonomy): Bacteria > Bacteroidota > Bacteroidia > Chitinophagales > Chitinophagaceae > Phnomibacter. The sequence continues at coordinate 6,330 of JBGSNV010000026.1, read as the reverse complement.
CTTCGGCCTCATAGGTAAGCCCAATGCGGTGACGCAGGATATCCGGAGCAAGCGTAACCACATCATCGGGTATAACGTAAGCTCTTTTACGCAACATAGCCATGGCGCGTGCTGCGTGTGCCAGATTGATGGTTGCTCTTGGGGAAGCCCCATAAGCGATCAAAGGTTTCAGCTGCGGTAATTTTACCAATTCGGGGTTCCGGCTTGCACTTACAATATCGAGTATATACCGGGAAATCTGATCATCGAGATAAACTTCGCGGCATAGGTTTCTGCCAAGTTCTATTTCGGCTTTTCCGGCTACCGGTTCAATAGCCGCATTTTTAGCAGCAAGCAGACTGTCTTTCAGGATCTGCAACTCCTCCTGCCTTTCGGGATAGCGAACAATCACTTTTAGCATAAAGCGGTCCTGCTGTGCTTCGGGCAGCGGGTAGGTGCCTTCCTGTTCCAAGGGGTTCTGTGTGGCAAGTACCAAAAAAGGCTCTTCCAGTTTGTAGCTAGTGTCGCCAATAGTTACTTGTCTTTCCTGCATGGCTTCCAAAAGCGCACTTTGCACTTTTGCCGGTGCCCTGTTTATTTCGTCTGCCAGCAGGAGATTGGTGAAAATGGGCCCTTTTCTTATGTAGAATTCTGCCTTTTGCTGATTATAGATCATCGTTCCCACCACATCGGCAGGCATCAGGTCGGGGGTAAATTGTATGCGGCTGAAATTTAAATGCAGGGTTTCGGCAAGCGATCTTATGGTCAGTGTTTTTGCCAAACCGGGAACGCCTTCGAGTAAAATATGACCCTGACAAAGCAGACCAATCAGCAAACGGTCGATCATTTGATGCTGACCGACAATCTTTTTTTGCAAGGCTTTTTTGATGCTCTCTAAAACCGGCTCAAAAGCCGCAATCTTTTGTTGAAGTTCCTGAATATCTTCGGTAGTATGCATGGATAAATTGCTTATGGTGCTTGTGTATTTTGGGAAACAGGTTCAAATTTGACAAATGAACTCCTTTGAATGTTCCCTTTCCTCCGCAAAGAAGCCATATTTTCCGGGAACAAATTCTTAAAACTCAAAAAATTAACCATTCCGGGCTTTTAATTTACCAATCTTCAACAAAAGTTGATTTCAGTTCGTATTTTTAAGTCTGTAAAAACCTAACTTTAGGAGGTAAACCACCCAAAAATGGATTTGAAATTTACGTTAGAACCAATTGGAAACCAATAAAAATAATCAATATGAAGCATATTCTCGTACCTGTAGATTTTTCAGCCACCGCTAAAAACAGTGCCCGTTATGCGGCGGGAATTGCCGGTGAGTTAGGAGCAGAAAAAATAATTTTATACAACGCTTACAGCATGCCACTTGCTACCGAAATGAGTTGGGCGGTGTTGCAAACCGAAGAACTTCAGAAAGCAAGTGAAGAAGGGTTACGCATTTTAAAGGCAGGTCTTGAACAGGAATTTCCCGAAACACTGCAATTTGTTACTGTTTCTGATTTTGGATTTTTGGTAGAACGCATTGGCGAAATTGCTATTCAGATGAAGGCCGATTTGATTGTTATGGGTATTACCGGAGGGGGTAAACTGGAAGAAGTGTTGATGGGAAGTAATACCACACATGTGGTGCACAATACCAATGTTCCGGTTTTGATTGTTCCTGCAGATGCGGTGTGGAAAGATGTAAAAGTACTTGGTTGGGCCTGCGATTATAAAGATGTAACACAAACCACTCCAGCCGTGCAGATCGATCATTTTGTACATGCTTTAAACGCACACCTTATTATTATGCACAATAACCCCAATCCAAATGCATTTGATCCGGAAATATTCCACAACAATGTAATGGTGGCTGAAATGCTTAAAAAGGTAAAACCGGAATTTGATATGGTCAGTTATGATCATTTTCTGGATGCTACCAACGATTTTGTGGCCAATCACAAGGTAGATATGCTGCTGGTTATTCCTAAGAAAACAGGATGGTTTCAGTCCTTGTTCAACAGAAGCCATACAAAATTGCTCGCCTTTCACAGCCATGTACCGCTTCTTTGTTTGCGGTCCTTACAAAAATGATCAGTGGTAATTTGAGTTTGATAAAACGGTATCCCAGGTAAAACAGGGATACCGTTTTTTTATGGAAGAGAGGTAGTTTGGGTCGATTTGAAACAATAAAAACCATTCAAAAAGTACCAAGGGTATTTTTATCAACATCCTGATAACCAAAAGCCTCATCGGAACCGAGGTCTTTTCCTGTATAGGTGCCATTTTTAAGAATTTGATAAACCATGTAGATCAATACAACCGGAGAGAGTGAAAACAGGATATAAATGACCGTATGAGAAAAATTGATCTGTATCAGAAATACATAGACCAATAAATATATGGTAGCAAAAAAGATCGCTATTTTAAACTTTTTCATCAATTAATAACGTTTGAGGTATCCTTAAAGTTTAAATATCTGGCATGCCAAATGGCGTTTTGTCTACATTTAAAATACCTTTTTTTTGGTGGAAAAAGCAATGAATATGCATTGTAGAACCGCAAAGCTGTTGAAATATCCAACGGTTTGTGGAATATTCCTACAATATATTAATTGGGAAAATTTCCTAAAGTATTGATTTTCAATTATTTAATTTTTTGGCATGGTATTGGAACCTATAAAAGTATTCATCACCACAAAAAACTTAAAATATGAAAAAGATTATTGTAACCACCGCCTTTTTAACTGCTATTGCATTTATGGCAACAGCAAGTCCTATCCGTACCAATGACGTCATTGTTAGCAAAGTCACTCAGGAAGAAATACCTATTAAGCCTGAAGAACTGCCGGATGCCGTAAAAACAACCCTATCAACCGCTTATACGGATTGGACCGTTGAAGCTGCATTCAGAATTGAAATGGTAAGCGGTAACCAATACAAAACAAGATTGTTTAAGGAAGGAAAAAAGAAAGAAGTAAAGTTCAATAGTGAAGGTAAAGTAATTGATAGTGCAGCCTTTGTTTCAAATGTCATTCAGACTGATGCTATTCAGGAAGAAACTCCCATTAAAATAGAAGAATTACCTGAAGCCGTTCAAAAATCTATTCTTGCAAATTTTGCAGAATGGGCCCCAACCGCCGCATTCCGTATTTCTAAGGAAAATAAGGAAGCAGTATATTATAAGGTAGAATTGACTAAAATAGAAGAAAAGAAAATGGTAAAATTCAATAAAGAAGGTGAGGTGATATCGTAAAGTAATCTTACTTTACACTGTGAGAATGAGCCAGGTGAAAGCCTGGCTTTTTCGCATGTAAAACCTCCTGTAGTTTTTGGAAAAAATGTAGCGATGAAAATCCTGATTGTAGATGATGACAGCACTTTCTCTCTTGTATTGAAGCGGTATCTCGAAAAGCAAAATTTTGAGGTGACTACTGCCTTTAGCGTCAAACAGGCACTTGCTGTTGGAAGGCCTGATACCTTTGATTCCTGGCTGCTCGATTACAGGTTGCCTGATGGAACTGGTCTTGATCTGATGCAGGAGTTTTTAAAACAAGGAGCTAAAAAGCCCGCCATCATTATGACGGGTTTTAATGATGTCAGAACGGCTGTTACTGCCATCAGAATGGGTGCCTATGATTATATCACCAAGCCGGTCAATCAGGAAGAACTTTTGATGGTTTTAAAGCAGGCGATTGGTACTCCGAAACAGAAAAAGATGGAAAGGCCAACAGGGGCTTTACCTCCCTTTGTAAAAGGATCAGGTAAAAACTACAAGAAGCTCGAGGAACAAATTGAGCTCATCGCCCCTACCCCGATGTCAGCTATCATTGAAGGAGAAAGCGGCACCGGAAAGGAATATATGGCCCGGCTGATTCATAGTTTAAGCAAGCGCTCAGCAAAATCCTTTGTAGCCATTGATTGTGGTACTTTGACCAAAGACCTTGCTTCAAGCGAACTGTTCGGACATGTTAAAGGAGCCTTTACCGGAGCTCTGCAAAGTAAAACCGGTAAACTGGAGCTTGCAGATGGCGGTACCTTGTTCTTAGATGAAATTGGGAACCTTGGGTATGAGGTTCAGGTGAAATTATTACGGGTTTTGCAGGAGCGCATTATACAACCTCTTGGAAGCAATGATGACATAAAAACGGATGTAAGAATTATTGCCGCCACCAACGATGATTTATGGCGAAGCGTTCAAACCGGAAACTTTCGGGAAGACCTCTATCACCGGTTAAATGAGTTTAAAATCAGAATTCCTCCCCTGCGCGAAAGACTCGAAGATCTGCCCTTATTTGTACAATTCTTTTTACAGCAATCCAATCAGCTTTTAGACCGGCAGGTGGAAGAGCTAACACCGGATGTATGGGAAATTTTTAATAACTATGAATGGCCGGGAAATATCCGGGAATTGAAAAATATTGTGAAAAGAATGGTGTTGCTTTCTTCAGGAAAAAAAGCAACAATGGATAGCTTACCGGAGGAAATGTTTCTTCTTACCCGGATAAAATCATCCCATACAGAGAATGACCTGAAAGTACAACAGGAGCTGATGGAAAAGGAAATGATAGAGGATGCGCTTTCTCAGGCAAAATACAATAAAACCAAGGCTGCTAAAATGCTGAATATAGACCGGAGTACCCTTTATGCCAAAATGGAAAAGTTTCAGATAAAATATTAAACCTTTTCAGGTTATTGCAGGTTTTTTAATTGTTTTGCTAATTGATACATAGCAGTTTGAATGGCTAATTGTTCCTCCTCGTTGATTTCATTTTCATTGGCCACCTGAGAAGCTTCGAGTTGGCGGAACATCATGCCTGTTTGCTTGTTGCCAACCTGCATGGTACGTCCTGCAATCCTGTGTAGTAGTAAAGTAATTCCATCCTTATCTTTTTCGGCTAATGCTTTTTTCAAAAGTACAAGATCCTCTTTTGAATCCTGGATAAATTGTACCTTAATTTCATCGGGCAGTTCTGATGGTAAAGCAGGGTTCTTAATATGAATTTTTTCCGGCTCCGGTGAGTAGTTTTGGGCATTGCGAAATCCTTCCTTATATATAATAGCCAATAGGTCATCTTCCTGAAAAGGCTTCGTAAGGAGCGCATCAAAACCCTGTTCTAGTATTTTGTTCTGTTCATTGGGTAAGGCATTGGCTGTAAAGGCAATGATGGGAATCGCATTTTTCATGGTTTTCCGCACCGTTTTTGCAAGATCATAGCCATTAAGCCCCGGCATCCTGATATCGGTAATCAATAAAGAAGGCGTTTGGGTAGCCAAAAGGGAAATCATATCTTCTGCCTTTGAAAAAATCCGGTGAGCAATCTGTTGTTTTTCCAGAATCATCCTGCAGAGTTTAAGGATCAAACCATCATCATCAACAATCCAAACCTCTCCCAAAAAAGGCTGTGGCTGCCTGTACGCCGCGGTCTGTTCCTGAGCCATTTCTGAAGCTTTAGGGAAGGGGATTGTAACTGTAAATACAGACCCGTTTACGGAACTGCTTTGTATACCTATAGTTCCTCCCTGTGCTTCTGTAATTGCTTTGGTAATACCAAGTCCAAGACCCGTGCCGGCCTGCCGTTGGTTATGGTCGGCAGTGCCTTGCTCAAATTGTTCGAAAATTTTATCGTGCAAATATTCAGGAATACCGATACCGGTATCAGTAATTGTAAAAGTACAGACCCAACTTTCCTCCTGCTCAACGAAAGCTGTTTGCAGACTTACAGAACCTGTTTCAGTATACTTTACGGCATTGTTGAGCAAGTTAAGTAATATTTGTTTTAACCGGAACGGATCGCCAAGTAATAGGATATTCGCTTCCGGGTAAGGAGCAATATTCAGGAACAGATTTTTCTTCGCTGCCTGTACAACGATATAAGCTTTTGTTTCCTTCAAAACATCCTGCAAAATGAAGGCTTTTTTTTCAAAATGAAAATGTCCAGTTTGCAGACTGCTATAAGCTAAAATTTCATTGACTACCTCCAACAAATGTTGGGCAGCTTCATGAATGATCCGATTAAAACTATTTTCAGGATCCTGTTTATGCCACTGCTCCGAATAGCCAAGAATGCTTTGCAGAGGCGTTCGTATTTCGTGGCTCATATTGGAAAGTAAGACTTGCTTGCTTCGGCTTTCCTGCTCAGCCTGCTTTTTAGCAACCTCGAGCAATTGTCGGTATTTATTTGCTTTAGTAATATCGGTAACAATGAGCGCTATCAATAAAATAGATGCCAATACAAATAAAAGAATGATGATTTGAATCGCATTGAGGGTATTTTTAATGGATCCGGTAGCTTTACTTTGTGTGGTATTGGTTTGTGCAATAATATCCCGTTCAATAGCGGCAACAAGGTTATTTATTTTT
>JBGSNV010000023.1:0-11585 GCA_041739485.1 Chitinophagaceae bacterium | reverse complement strand
GGGGCATCCACCGATATTACGATTGATGCCTTGTATGCCTTTACCGATTGTGAGGTAAGCATTTCGCCCAATGCCTGCGTGATTGTTAATGACAAGCCACAGTTTTTAGGAGCAAGCGATCTGTTGAGGTGGAGTACGCTTCAAACAAGAGACCTGCTGAAAAGGGAGCTCGAAATCAGGTTACAGGAACTCAACGACAAATGGCATTATACCTCGCTGGAGAAAATCTTTTTTGAAGAAAAGATTTATAAGGAACTCGAGAAAAAGCACGAGACCTGGGATAAAGTGATCGAAGCGATTGATAAGGCTTTCAAGCCTTTTGAAAAAAGATTGCGGCAGCCGGTTACCCGGGAAGATATCCTGAAACTGACTGAAAAACCGGTACGGAGAATATACCGGCTTGATATCGATGAACTCGACCGGCAGATAAAAGGTATTGAGTCAGATATAAAAGAGGTGGAACATCATCTCGCCCACATTATTGATTATACCATTGACTATTTCAACAACCTGAAACAGAAATTTGGTAAAGGCCGCGAACGCAAAACCGAGATCCGGTTGTTTGATACGATTGAGGTAAGACATGTAGCAATTGCCAATACACGGTTGTACATGAACCGGAGTGAGGGTTTTGTAGGAACTACGCTAAAAAAGGATGAGTTTATTGCTGAATGTTCTGATCTCGACGATATCATTTGTTTTACCAAATCGGGTAAAATGAAGGTGGTTCGGGTAGCAGATAAAGCCTTTATTGGAAAGGATATTATTTATGCTGCGGTTTTTCAAAAAAATGACGAGCGCACCATTTACAACATGATTTACCTCGATGGAAAATCGGGGGTTTCTTACGCTAAGCGTTTCAATGTAATGGGCATCACCCGCGACAAGGAATACGATATGTCTCAGGGTACCGATCGAAGCAAGGTTCTGTATTTTACTTCCAACCCCAACGGGGAAGCGGAGATCGTGAAAATACTACTGAGTCCGAGCAGCACGGCAAGGATCAAGGAGTTGGATTATGCCTTTGAAGAACTCGAGATCAAAGGCCGCAACAGCAAGGGCAATCAGGTGACCAAGTATCCTGTAAAATCGGTGAAATTAAAAGAGGCAGGCAAAAGCACCCTTGCCGGGCGTAAACTCTGGTACGACGATCAGTTTGGCCGGTTGAATACCGATGAGAAAGGATTGTATCTTGGTATGTTTGAGGGGGATGACAAGATCTTGCTGATCCATCAAAACGGGACCTACGAAATCACGGATCAGGAATTGACGCAGCGATTGCCTTCGGATGAAGTGATCCAGGTAGAAAAATTTGATCCCCGCAAAATCATTACGGCTATCTATTATGATGCTGATAAAGTGCAGTTCAATATCAAGCGCTTCAAAATTGAGACCACCACCCTTAAGTCAAAGTTTCAGTTTATCAAAGACGGCAAGGACAATTACCTGGAACTCGTTTCCACTTCGGATGATCCGGTGCTATATCTGAAAACCGGAAAAGGCCCCTCTGCCAAACTGGAAAAGATTAAAGTGGCCGAAATGGTGGATGTGATGGGATGGAAGGCTGTGGGCAACAAACTCGTGGATAAAAAAGCGATTGAGTTTAGCTGGGAAGTCGAAGAACTGGATAAACCCGAACAGGGTGCTTTGTTTTAAATCAGGAAATGCCTTTATATACACATATAAATGAATGGCCGGCTGGGCATCCTCCTCAAAGGATCCTCTCGTTGGTGCCTTCTCAAACCGAGTGGTTGTATTCGATTGGGTTGCAAGAGGAGGTAATCGGGATCACTAAGTTTTGTATTCATCCGGAAAAATGGCTCAGGCAGAAAACAAGGGTAGGGGGTACCAAGACGGTAGATTTGGAGCGGGTAGCCTCGCTGCAACCGGATCTGATCATTGCCAACAAAGAAGAAAATGTGGCGGAACAGATACGGGCGTTAGCTGAAAATTATCCTGTTTTTCTAACCGATGTCAATGACCTGGATGGGGCTATGGCTATGATGCAGGACCTCGCGGTAATTACAGGTCGGGAAACAACCGGCGGAAAACTGCTGGATGAAATTTCCGATTCCTTTGCTTCCTGGCAACCGCTTCCCGGAGCAAAAACGGTGGTATATCTTATTTGGCGGGAGCCTTATATGTCGGTGGGGGACGACACCTATATCCACGGCATGCTCGAAAAGCTCGGGTTCAAAAATGCGTTGACGGGACAAAAAAGATATCCGGAAATCAACCGTGAACAGTTACAGACAATAGCACCGGATTTTGTTTTGCTCAGTAGTGAGCCTTATCCGTTCCGGCAAAAGCACCTTGACGAAATTTCAGAATGGTTGCCGGCAAGTAAAGTAGTGCTTGTGGACGGGGAAATATTCAGTTGGTATGGGTCGAGGATGCTGAAAGCGGTCCCCTATTTTCAAAATGTAGCAAGCCATTGGTAAATTAATCAGGTTTTTTTAGCAAGCCTAACAGACCATTCATTAACAGCTATATAGTTATGATAAAATGAAAATTGCAGGGAATTAATTATTGCAGATTTTAGATTTTAATTTAGTTTGGGGTTTCCGCCTTGGAATTTTATAGCAGGTTTTTGTTTTTTACTTTTCGGCTTTGGAATTTTCCCTTAGCCGCCTAATCCCCAATTAAACAATCCCTAAATTAACTCCTCTACCAATCTCCTTTACCTGATGACTGTGTCCCCGTAAATAAGTTTTGCTCCTGCAGATTTTACAGATAGATCTAAAAATTGCGTTTCACGCCTTACTGTACTTTGACTGTATTTGTCAGAATAAACCCTACCTGACAAGCATAGTCTTACCGGGTAATTTGGTCAATTCATTTCTTTACACAAGGCTTCAATGATATCCTTGCTTAGTCCGGTAATATCAGCGATGTCCTCGTTGGAAAAGCCTCTTTGAATAAGTTTTTGAGCGGCAAATTTGCCTTTCTTAAGTTCACCGTCCTGTTCTCCTATTATTTTACCTTCTAATTTGCCTTCTAACTTAGCGGTTTCCAGCATGCTATGCGAGATTGCCAAATCTTTTAAATGCGCTTCATAAATTATTTTTTCCTGAACATTCATAGCATCAATTTTTAGCTGCGCTTCCACTTTATCGAGCCCCCTTGCCCTGAAATGGTCGGGTAGCGCGTTGTTTTTAAAATAGTAAATCCATTCATCCAGCGTGTCTTTGGCCACATTATCAAAGTTATTCACTTTTATAATGTAATATTCCGGAAAAACCTGGTAAACGGCATCTTTTAGAAGTTTTTTATGCTGTGCGGGACTTAGCCCCAAGGTATCGTTTTGGTGTAGCCCGGTAAAGCTTGTTTGGCCATAATAAACATAATCGTTTCCCTGTCCAAGTTCAAAATATACAATGTTGATAGAATAAACCTTTTTAATATTCCCATAGGGCTCACCGGTTTTCAGGTAATCGGTGATAAGTTTCGAGGTGCCAAACAACATGCGATGCAAAAAGTCCCATTCGCTATTGTATTGCAGTTCAATCAGCATCAGTTCCCCATGATGGTCTTCGCAGAGGATATCTACTTTGGTCGACTTATCCTCAGGTTTATCCTTGTTCGTTTCGGACTCAGGGATGTTAATGATAACAACCTCTCTGCGGAGGAGTTCGGTAAGAAATCCTTCAAGAATGCCATAATTCGCCTTTTGACGAAGCAATCGTTTAATAGCCCAATCGAAACTAATAAGGGGGCGCATACCGCGGTGTTTATTGGCAAAATAGTAAATTATTTCTTTAATTTTCGAAAACGTATAAATATTGAAGCCCGGGACGAGAAGAAAGAAGCTAATAGCCATTTAGATAGTCACAAATAGGTAATCAGCGCAAATAATCGCAGGAGTGGGTCAGTTCATTCCGACAATTGGGGAAGAGTAGCAGAATGATAAACCTGCCATCTTATCGCAGTGTTTCCCATAATTGGTTGGTGCCGGGAAAGAAAACATCTTATAAAAGTTGAAAATTCAGCTCGTTCTTTTTTTATTATTTCTTTGGAGAAACCTGCGCAAGATGTTGATTTATAGGACATTGTAAAATAAAAATAAAATTCGCATTGAAATGAAGGCTGATTAATCATTTGAAGAAATTTTTAGTAATGAATCCAATAGCAAATCTGATTAAAGGCAATCTTCTAATAGACATGTAGCTTAATAGAGGAGATAAGTGGTTCATTTCATATCGGTTCATCCTATCAATTTATGTTCAAGACTTAAAGTTTTGAGTCCTGTATTCTAAAAAGAATGCTGCTTGTAGCATCGTAAAACCATTTTCGTTGCCACAAAAGACTCAAAAATGCAGATTTTGCTCAAAAGAACCCCATAAGCCTTATTTTTGTACGTTCCGGGTTGGCCAACTCCCCGGGTGCATAATAAAAATTATTTGTCATTCCATTGTATCAAAGTTTATGGAAACCAACAATAAGCAGTTAGAAGAATTCGAACGTAAATTAACCGGAGAAGAAGTATCCGTTGAAGAAGCCGAGAAGACAGATGAAAGAAACTCCTGGTTCAGAAGACATAAAAAAGGGATCCTTACGACGACCTCAGAAAAAAAGGAGACGCCGGACGGCCTTTGGGTGAAATGTCCTACCTGCCGGTTTACCTGCACGATCATTGAATTGAAGGAGCATTTGTATGTATGTCCGAGTTGTAATTTTCACCACCGGATAGGCAGCGATGAATATTTTGACATCCTGTATGACGAAAAACAATATGAGCGATTATTCGATCACATTCGTAGTAAGGATTTCCTTGAATTCACCGATTTAAAGCCTTACAAAAACAGACTCGAAGAAACCTGGGCCAAAACCGATCTGCACGACAGCATGAGTGTGGCGGTTGGAAAGGTGAATGGTTTTGATCTTGTGATTGCCTGTATGGATTTTGAGTTTATCGGAGGCAGTCTTGGAAGTGTGATGGGAGAGAAAATATCCAGGGCTGCAGATTACAGTCTGAAACACCGGATTCCACTGATGATCATTAGCAAGAGCGGAGGTGCCCGTATGATGGAAAGCGCTTTCAGCCTTATGCAATTGCCCAAAACATTAGGTCGGCTTTCGCTGTTAAGCGATGCAGGTATTTTGTATATTTCGCTTTGCACCGATCCTACTTTTGGCGGAACCACGGCATCCTTCTCTATGGTGGGTGACATCATTATGGCAGAACCGGGTGCCCTGATTGGATTTGCCGGACCAAGGGTGATCAAGGAAACCATTAAAAAAGACCTGCCCGCCGGTTTTCAGCGCAGCGAGTTTTTGATGGATCATGGTTTTCTCGACATGATTGTAGACCGGACCAAACTAAAGGAACGGATCAGTCAACTTATAAAACTATTTACAACCTGATTTTTTACATGGAATTAAGCAATCGCGGCGCCTTTCACGAATATTTTATTGAAACCCGGTACACGGCTGGCATGGTTCTGTCGGGAACCGAGGTGAAATCGTTGCGTGCCGGCAAAGCAAGTTTTAATGATGCATATTGCTTTTTTCATAAAGGAGAGTTGTTTGTAAAAAGTCTGCATATTTCGGAGTACAAACTCGGAACCATTTATAACCATATGCCCACGCAGGAGCGCAAACTGCTGCTCCATAAAAAGGAACTGAAGAAGCTCGAAAACAAAATGAAGGAAAAGGGATATACGATTGTACCCCTGAAAATATTTTTTACCGCAGATGGCTGGGCCAAACTGGAGATAGGGCTTGGTAAGGGTAAAAAAGTACACGACAAACGCAATACCATCAAGGATCGCGAAAACGACCGCGAAATGCGCCGGATGGTGCCGCGTTAAAGCCCTTCGGGAGGTGTCGTTTCCGTTTCCGGCAAGGTTTCCATAACCGGTTGCAATGGGATTTCTGTCACCACCCCTTTTTCCGCCTTTACGGGTGGTTCGTGCCGCGAAAACCAAAGCGTGAGTAAAAAGGGACTTACTTCGAAGTAGGGAATCCGCATGATGAGGTAGTCGAAAAACAGGAACCCTGTAAAAAATACGATCAGCATTTTATCGTATTTGCGGGTAATGAATCCCAATCCGAAACTCAGTTCTGCCAATAAGGCCAACCAATAAAGCAGCAACCCTGCTACAGGCCATTCAATTAAAAATATAATCAACCGGGCTTGCCATTCGTCACCCGCATACAGCAACCATTCCTTGTGCTGTTCGAGCAGGATACCACTCATTTGCAAGGGCTCAAAGGCACCGCCGGCCACGAGTTTCCAGATAGCTGCCGAAAAGAAAAAGTACAAAAAGTAGTAGCGTAAACCCTGTAGCACAAAATAATAATTACTCAGGCTGCGCATGGCAAAAAGCAACGGAAACAATAACCATACAATATGTGCCTCGATGCTGTTGGTGGGAAACAGACAGTAAAACTGCACATACACCCAATTGACCAACAGCCAGACCCAGGCAAGGAAGCGGGTGTTTTCGGGCCAGGTCCATGCCGCTACCCCAAACCCAAGCGGGAAGCCATAAAACAAAACATCCATCAGGATGCGGAGAAAAGGATATTCGATCAGCGCCTTGTGAAATCCCGTTTGCATAAACAACCAGCTTATGCCATCAAACCGCGGAAAAAAAATCGTGGGATCGATCTGATAAAACCATTGACCTTCCTGCCATTTGTACCAGGCCAATCCGTAGAAGAACAGCAGAAAGGCCCAAAAGAACATCCTCCGATGTGTAGCGGTCATGGGCATATTTCAGACATTTCAGGCGTGACCGGAAGATTTTGGATAGGGGTGAAGGCCCCGGTTCGATAATGATACATATCCCGGGAAATCGTTACCACCCCATTGGGATGCCCGGTAACGGCCGCCACATGGGCTTTGTACCAAGTCATTCTGTCCTCAAAAGACAGGGTATTTATAAAATTATATTCGACGGGTACGGGCAGCCCCGCTTTTTGATAGAGCCGGCTGATCTGATTCCGGAAGAAAGTGGTATCGCAGCGGCTTTGCCAGGTACGAAAGAGGTTGTAATGAATTTTATCCCAGCCCTGCGGCGTAAAATCGGTTCCCCGAAGCGTGTCTCCGTTAACCATTACCGTGGTAATAACATAAGTGGAGGCGGGTTTTTGCGGAGCCGAATACATGCCAAAATGGAAAAAGGGCGAAAAAACCATCCCCCGTTTTACATTGATTCCTACCTGCAGGAGCATAAAAAAAAGCATACCGGCAAGCAATACTTTCGAGTGCTGGTATACTTTTTTTAAAAACATGCTTTTGCTTATTTCAAGCAAATTTATTCAAAGTAACTCAGATTTGTCTTAGGCGTTAGTTTTTTAAGTGTAGCCAACATCAGTTTGATCGTGTTTTCAATATCATTCTTATGCAACATCTCCACCGTGGTATGCATATAGCGCAAAGGAATGCTGATCAAAACCGAAGGACAGCCATCATTGGCATAGGCAAAACTATCGGTATCGGTACCGGTGCTGCGACTCAGGGCACGCCATTGTACGGGGATTTTTTCCTTTTCGGCAATATCTTCTACAAAGGCAAGCAGCTTGTTGTGTACAGCCGGTGCATAAGCCAACGAGGGCCCCTTGCCGCAACTGATATCACCTTCGATATTTTTATTGATCATCGGGGTGGTGCTGTCATGGGTAACATCAGTTACAATGGCTACATCCGGTTTGATGCGGCGGGCAATCATTTCGGCGCCCCGCAACCCAATCTCTTCCTGAACGGCATTTACAACATACAAACTATACGGCAGTTTTATGCCTTCTTCCTTAATTCTTCTTGCGGTTTCAGCTATCATAAATCCACCAATGCGGTTATCAAAAGCCCGGGCAATCAGGTAATCGTAAGCAAGTTCATCAATGCCTTCACTGTAGGTAACCACCGCACCTACATGAATGCCAAGTTCCTCTACCTCTTTTTTGGTTCTTGCCCCGCAATCGAGCCAAAGGTTCTCCACTTTTGGAGGCGTTTCTTTCTGATCGCCGCTACTGCTTCTTGTATGAATGGCCGGCCATCCGAAGACTGCTTTTACAAGTCCTTTTTTGCCATGAATCAACACCCGCTTGGAAGGAGCGATCATATGATCAACGCCCCCGTTGCGTTTCAGGTACATCAATCCCTGATCCGTTATGTAATTGACAAACCAGCTGATTTCGTCGGCATGCGCTTCGATGACGACCTTAAAAGGTTGTCCCGGATTTAAAATAGCCACCGCTGACCCATAAGGATCGGTCATGGTTTCGTCGGCGTATTTTTTCATGTAATTCAGCCAAACGGTTTGTCCGCTTTTTTCGAAACCAACCGGGCTTGGCGTATTGAGATATTCATTTAAAAATTTAGTGGCCTGGCTATCGAACGAGGCTGCTTTGGGGGTTGTTTTTTTTTCTGCTTTGCTTTCTTTTTCTTCTTTACTGTCTTTCTTTTTAGCTGATTTGGCCATGAATACGTGATTTTATGATGGATAAAATACGGGCATGAAAACCCGTATTTAAGACTAATTAATTGTATGTTTTAACTTAACTGTTCCGGATAAGGATCGGTTCTGCAGTGCCAATTGTATCGCTGATATTACCCGCTTTGTCTTTGATCCAGAAATTGAAGTTAACGGTATCCACCCCGGGGCAAAGATTCAGATTGTAGATCGGAAATTCTCCAATCACTCCAACCAGAAAACGCATGACGATCTCGGCATCAACATTATTCTTTTCCGGAATATCGGGCACTTTATAAAACAGATTTACGGCATTATTGGGACAGCGACTTGTAGCAGCCCGGATATACAAGGTATCGGAAATATCGCCTTCCTTGTCAAGCACCCGCAACCGTACATCAAGCAAATCGCCCTGCACAAGATCAGTACTTCGTACACCTACGAACTCAAGCGTTGGTTTGGTATTGAAGGTCGATTTTTCGCAGGCAAGCAATACCAGCGATGAAACAAATACCAGGACTATGGCATTAAATATAGATTTTTGTCGGATCATAATTCAAATTTAAGAAGCATAACATGATTGAAACGGCTGAACAGCTTATTCCTGCTATTTTTAACGTATCAGATAGTGATTTTGAGGAATGCTGTTTGCAAATATTTCAATTTCAACTCAATAATAACAATATTTATCAAAAGTATTATCAACAGTTT
This sequence comes from Chitinophagaceae bacterium, assembly GCA_041739485.1. Lineage (GTDB taxonomy): Bacteria > Bacteroidota > Bacteroidia > Chitinophagales > Chitinophagaceae > Phnomibacter. The sequence continues at coordinate 2,457 of JBGSNV010000023.1, read as the reverse complement.
AAACCCGGATCGGTTCAAAACGCTACCATTACCTCCATTCCCTTTCTCCCCGTTTCGTTTTTTAAGACCCATGATGTAGTAAGTACGGAAAAACCGGCACAGCAGATTTTTACAAGCAGTGGTACCACCGGCATGGTATCGGCGCGGCATTTGGTCCCCGATCTGTCGGTTTATGAGCAGTCTTTTATGCAAACCTTCCGCTTGTTTTATGGCGATCCTGCCGATTATGCCTTTTTCTGTTTATTACCTGGTTATATGGAGCGTCCGGGTTCCTCGCTCATATATATGGCGGAAAAGCTGATAGAGGCTTCGGGACAAACAGAAGGAGGCTTTTTTTTACAGGCCGCCGGTGACCTGATTGCCCGCTTACAAACCCGGGAAGCTTTGGGTAAAAAAAGTTTTTTACTTGGCGTGAGTTTTGCCCTGCTCGATTTTGCGGAGCAACATGCGTTTCTGCTGCGGCATACGATTGTTATGGAAACCGGAGGCATGAAGGGCCGGCGACGCGAAATGACCCGGATGGAATTGCACCAAACGCTTCAGCAGGCTTTTTCGGTGCCCGCTATCCACAGCGAATACGGTATGACCGAACTGCTTTCGCAGGGATACAGCCTAGGGGATGGGCTGTACCGTTGCCCGCCCTGGATGAAGGTATTGGTGCGTGCCGAAGACGATCCGCGGAAAGTAAGTGCCACCGGTTCGGGGCTGCTTTGTATTATCGACCTGGCCAATATTTACTCCTGTGCTTTTATAGAAACCGGCGATATTGGCAAAGTGTACCCCGACGGCAGCTTTGAAGTGCTTGGCCGGATGGACAACAGCGATATCCGCGGATGCAGCCTGTTGGTGGTTTAGCGATAGGTCTGTTGATTTACCCGGGTTGCTACTGTGCTCCGGGCGGTCTTTTTTTGGAAACCATGCTACTTTTTAGATTTGGCAAGGCTTCTTCCCGTAAAAATTGTTCGCAATTCATTACTGGTATTTTGCTAAAGTAAAAATCGGAGAGGTCTTCCGTAACAATTGCGTCACAGTCAGCATGAAAAGCAGCATAGTATTCTATTCCATCTTCAAAGTCCTTTACCTGCTTGTCAAGTAAGGCAGCTTCTACGTCTTCCATGCCAGTTGGGATAACCGATATGTTTTTTAGGAGCAACCTGATTTTTTCAATGGCCATGGCATCGCCACATTTTTTACTGGCAAAATAAAAGGTGATAGCAAGACAGGTAGCGGATGTATACAACTGAAACGGAGGGTAATCACTCAAACTCAAAATTCTGGCAGCCGTTCTGAACAGAGGATATTCCTTATTCAAAACAGCTATCAGAACATTGGCATCTATAAAAACCTTAGTCATTTGCGGCTTTCAAAAAATTCCTTTTTTAAGGAGCTACGAGACTTGCTTTTGGTAATATAGGTAGGGGTATCTTCGGCTACTGCATTTACCCAATCGCTTACCGGCAGATCTTCGATACTCAGGGTATTGCCATGCTCAAGGGCTTTCCGGTAAATGATTTCGGTAAAACGACTGAGGCTGATACCTAATTCATCAGCAAGCTCTTTAGCACGCTCTATAACAGCGCCATCAAAACTTAATGTAATTTTGGAATCCATAAATACCTCCTTTTTCAGTTAATTACAATGTAAAAGTAAAACTTTATACGACAAAGAAAAAAAATTAATACGTATTTATTATATTCGAATATGTTTTACCCACTTTTCCCTTTTCCTTTCAGCAGCCTTTTACGGAATCCATTGAATTATGCCGGGATTTTTTATTTATAAAATGATGAATTTCAATTAATTATAAATGCTCAAGACTCCCTCCTTTAGTAAAGATTCTGTCAATCCGCTTTTCTACTTCAGGATCTTTTTCTACCGGAGGAGCATGATGTGGTTTGATGCGGGCATCTATAATCAGCGGCCCCCGGCAACCCCAATGCTTGTTTTGCGTAAAGGCCTCAATGCCGTAAATATCATGGCTCGGATTGCATCTTGTATAGGCCACCCATAAATAATTATTGAGTTTTGCGGCGGTAAAAGCAGCATCGTCGCATATAATAATAAAGGGAACGGTTTGCATTTCGCGGTTCCCCGTTGAATTACTTAGCTTGTAATGATGTACCTGTGTATTCAGCGCTTCCATGGTATCTTCTGCCGCGTGGTAGGTGGTAAAGGCAGGTGCCTGCAAAGCAATAACCCCCGGCATGCATACATGCGCCGGACCAAAGCCTTTCAGGTTTTTCAAAAAGCCGGGGACTTCGGTAGCAAGGTTACGCTGTGGTTCGCCATAAGCCGCAAACACCACTTTACTGCCGCTGTTGAGCCCGGTACCGCTGTAATCGAGCGTGTCCATCGTGGTATTGGTATAAAAATGGACATCACGGGTGAGGTCGATGCGCTCCAGCAGATACCGCATAAATTCCTCCACGTTGTGTGTGTGCAACTGATTGGTATCGT
>JBGSNV010000400.1:0-15487 GCA_041739485.1 Chitinophagaceae bacterium | reverse complement strand
CTAAAATGGAAAATACTCGAATTCTTCGGAGTCTTGAAGCTCAAAGGGATGCATCCTATCAGGAACTTAGTTCAAAAACTATTTCTCAACAATATGAGGAAATGTATAAGGATATAAAGCGCGGTCGTGTGATTATTCCCGACAATGAAGAAAGGGGAATGCTCCATGAATTGAAGCAGCTAAAGGAGGATAATAGTTTAGATCAGCTATATATAACTAAAACAAATGCTTTTAAAACCCTTGCCGAAAAGGAGCTTATTTCATATTTTATTCAGGAGCTGGAAAGAGTATTTGAAGCTTTAAAAAATTCAGAAAAAGCCTATGAAATTCAAGCCATTTTCTTTGAATATGATTACTATTATCATTATTCAAGTTGTGTTGAATGTTATGGTAAACAGCATTGCCCATTGGTTTTAGAGCCAAGGTATATCACAAAGGAATTTGATTATAATAAGCAGGTATTATTTTTAGAAAAAGGGGTTTATTTTAAACCAGCATGGCCATCCTGCGATGAATTTGAAAATTTAGATTATCTGGACATATATATAGAACGGCTTTTTCAATTGCATTCAAGGATATTATTGCATAAAGCAATTGCAATCATGGACTCAAAAAATCAATTGGATTTTTTTATTAATCGACCATTGATTGTATATATCAATGAGCATGATTGTGAAGCAATGACCTTGTATTGGAAAGATTAGTTTTTTAAAAGATTTTTTAGTTTTTTGAAAAGGTTACTTTCTTATAATCTGATTCGTCCGGTGGTCCCATAGTTATTTGCATAAAAGGTTGTCCTGTCAGGGTCATGATAACCGACGCAAAGGTAAATCCTCCTCCGCGGCCATTTGCAGAGCGACAAACCGGGTTATTGGCATCGTCTTTTGAACGTAAAGTTTCTTTGATCAGGGTGTCTTCAATTTTTGTTGATTGTGCAATCCTGTTTTGAACAGATGCCAGCCGGATATAGCTATTAGAGAGTATTGGCTTATTTTCCTCCTGTGGATTGTATTGTTCGAACCAAGGTTTCATATCGTCATTCACAATAGGGTGGTTGGTGTGGTAAACCGTTCCATTACTATTTTTAGGATCATATCGAATTACCTGATTCGCTGAAGCTTCAAAATCAAATATCTCGCCCCGGATCCCAATGATATAGTTTTGCCCTGAAGCATGGGGTACCGTTTTCATAAATTTGAGCAGGTCCTCTTTGTCGGTTGAATGAATAATTCTTCTTACAATAAAGGCAACGGGCAAACCTTCCGGAGAAGCGGTTAACTGCATCAGGGTATTCATACAGGCTCCAATACCGGTTTCATTCATTCCGTTTAAAGCAATTAATCCCGGATGGGTAAGAATCAATTGTTCAGGTCTGTCCTTGGTTTTGGAAAGCCGCATTAAGATTTGGTAACCATCCGTATATTTTTCAATATCCATGTTTTGCGCAATATAACTTGTGCTTCCATTGATTGAAGGTACACCCATGCCACTGCAATGATGGTTTGCAATATCGTCGATATACACCCAAAACTCATCCAGCAGATTCAGCACCATGATATCATTCAGCGCTTGCCCTGAACCCTCCGCAATGCCTTTTACTTCTTCATACAAATCAGGCGTATATTTTTTGATGCTTTCATCGAAAGATGCATAGTCAAAAAAGTCACTGATAATCTGATCGGCATCTTTTTTTAAATTAGCAGAAGTGTTTTTTTTCATTTTAGTTACAACTTCACCAATTTCTTTTTTTAATTGTTTCCCGTGTTGAAGACCTAAGGCATAGCCTGTTTCAGTAAATTTAATTTCCCGGATTTCCCGCTGACAGAATGCAGTGGTTGAAAAAATTAAAAGAAGAAAGAATAATCTATTTTTCATAATATCATTTGATTTTTTCAGAAAAGGTTTATGCTGTGACCTCCGCATGACGGCAATAAAAATAAATGATTTTTGGATAAGCAACATGAATCAAGATAAAGGTACCTGTTTTGCATGTTGGTCCACCGATGTTGGTTGGGGATCTATTTTCGCCTTTAAGGCAAAGTCTTCGGCCTTTAATACAATAAACCTGCTTTAGCCACCACACAGTTGGGACCATACGATCCATTCGAGCAACGTCTCCCGCCTGTAAAGCGATGATCATATTGTAACTAAAAATGGCGGGGACGTTGCGATAAGTTCCATCAGCGCATTTTCCCCGCTATTCCTCCGGGAGTCGTCGTTTGAACTACTCCTTATCCCATTCGAGCAACGTCTCCCGCCTGCAAAGCGATGATCATTTTAGCGCTTAAAAATGGAGGGGACGTTGCGATAATTTCCATCAGCGCAATTTCTCCGCTATTACTCCTGGGGTCGTCGTTTGAACTACTCCTTATCCCATTCGAGCAAAGTCTCCCGCCTGCAAAGCGACGTTCATTTTAGAGCTTAAAAATGGAGGGGACGTTGCGATAATTTCCATCAGCGCAATTTCTCCGCTATTCCTCCTGGAGTCGTCGTTTGAACTACTCCTTATCCCATTCGAGCAAAGTCTCCCGCCTGCAAAGCGATGTTCATATTATAACTAAAAATGGAGGGGACGTTGCGTTGCGAAAATCAGACTCCTCAGCTTCAAAAATATTAGGTACATATTTTTGCGGATTACGGTCAATCATCGGAAACCAGGTGCTCGCCGGGCGCAATTCTTCTACCACAGGCAGGTCACTTGTGTCGGTTAGATAAACCGGTCTGCGACCGGACCAGTTAAATCATTTTTAGGGGATGCTTTTAAAAGCAGCATACCTCTCCAACAGTGGGAAGTATTCCCCGAATGCAATTCATATTGCCAATAAATCACTTTAGATTGTAACCGCAGTATCCATCCGGCACAAAAATAAAAACTTTCCTTTCCAATACTATGTACAATATGGAACGTAGCCTTTCAGTGACGAAATTGCTTTATTTTATACAAAGCCAAGCCTAAAAACAACCCCTTTAATCAAGGGGTTTATACTGTTCTCTTCACCAAGGGAGCCCGATTTTTCCTAATGGAAATTGCGAAAAGAATTTCCATTAGGAAGGGACTGATCAGTTGTGCTTGGGAGAGCTAAGGGGTAAGTGGTGCAATGTTCCATGCAAGAGGTTTTGCTGAGAATGAAGAATCTAATAATTGAGTAAAAACAAAAATAGAAACCGTTAAAAAAAATTTGTTCTCTGCTTTTTAGCAGACAAGCATTCTAACAAAACACTGAACGGAATGAAATTACCATTCTATCAAAGAAATGCCAAGTCCGATGGTGTTTTGGCTATGATTATAATCAACCAGAGTTTCTCCATATCCGGAAGCAAGTTGTGCAAAACCACGCATGCCATTTATAACGGGGAAGTTGAAATTAAATTCACCACGTCCCCTGCCACCATTTTCAAATGTGAGTGGATGCGTTCCAATAAATGAGAGTTGGCATTTGCCAATATTGCGTACCACTAATAACTCAACTCTACCTATAAAATTAATAATGGCAGGGTTTTCGTCTATTTCATCAGCCAGTCTGATCCATGGCCGAAGCATCAACTGCCAATTGGGTCTTTCAAACCCTACATGAAAGATAATGCGGTTCCAGCTACGGGAAAGGGGGAGGGTTCGTCCATTGCTTTGGTGGTTTAAACTTATACCCAACATACTGCTTTTAAAGCCAAGCAGGTTATAGTTGGTTGCAAAATTCAGGATGATTTCCGGTTCATAATTCAACTCCCGAAAAGGGCGTGATAGCTCAGAATTATATACCTGCCAATGTGCTTTTTGGGTATAGGCTATCCATAGGTCACCATGCCCGAAAAACAGGCCCGAAGCAACTTTTGTTTTTAGGCTGAGTTGAAATTTTGCTTCGTAATTATTGTAGTTGACCCTGAATGGCAGGGTGTAAGCAGGATTCTCGCTTGTAGGCCTGGTATTTGGATTATTAGATTGCCGTCCGGCTGTTACATAAATGGGTTTATAGGGTGTAATTTTAAAATGCCCTTTTCGGTATTTACTTTCCAGTTCCCACCGTTCGGCCATGGTAGGGGTACTTTTTGGCGACAAATGTTGCAAGGTATCCCCTGCCTGGCCAAGGGATATTTGATAAATGACCAATAGAAAAAAGAGGGACTTTATTTTCTTCAAGTTATTGAAACCAAGGTTTATTAAAATCATTTGAAACGGAATCTGGAAATTAAACTAAAGAAAAATCAGGGATTACCTTCATTATAAATTTTGTTGAGTTCCCGCTCCAGATCTTCACCCCGCAATCCCCTGGCAATAATTTTACCATTTGGGTCAATCAGAAAATTATCGGGAATTGGCCGGACACCATAGATATTGAAAATTTCACCAACTGCGGGGTCAGGTTCTATCAATTGAATCCATTGCAATCCATCTTCCTTGATTGCCTTTCGCCATTTATCATCATATTTATCGGCAGACACACCAATTATTTCAAAGCCCTTTTGTTTAAACTTTTCATAAGCTATTTTCAGGTAAGGATATTCAGCCCTGCATGGTCCGCACCAACTGGCCCAAAAATCAATTAAAACATATTTTCCTTTATAATCGGCGAGTCTTACAAGATTTCCATTCATATCCTTTTTCTCAAATAGCCCTGCCTGTGCCCCAAGTACATTTCTCCGCTTGGCTGCTATCCGCTCTGGAATACTCCTGATTACACTCAATTGCTTTACATTATCATCAAGGTTTTCATACAACAGTTCTAGTTCATTTACTGAAACCCTATCGGCAAGCAGATAAACATACATTCCACTGCTTAAAAGATGTGATTTATTTTTTGCTTCTTGTACAAAAAAAGAAATGACTGAATCGCTCATAGCAACCGAGGCAACTTGTAATCGCTTAACTTCGGGATCCGTTTTATCGGCAATTCCTTTAGACAACTTCCACAAACTATCGCGCATGGCGTATATTTTATTTGAATGCAATTGGCTGTAATAGAAGTCGTCATTAGAAGGTGTGCCACTAACTATTGTTCGCGTAATATCCTTTTCATCACCATCAAAACGTATGTTTCCTTTTTCTACAAGAAACCTAAAGCCTTCTGCATTCTTTTCGTTTCTTTTTCCCCCGCGAATTATAGCTATTCCTACTTTTGGTGTTGATGCTACTCCTTTGAAATTAAACTTATCTTCATTACCCAATATTTTTATCTCTTCCCTTTTATCTGCACCCGACGGATCGGGGAAAACCAACACTAAAGTATCGTTTCCAAGCCCTTTGATCCTTCCCGATATCTGATATGAAAATGTTTCCTGTGCCAGAGAAGGGCAAGAAAAAACCAGCCATAAAACCGGTAATATTATCATTTTAAATAGTTCTACTATATTTCTTTCTAACATAAATTGTAATTTATCTGATGTAAAATTTATTCCTGAAATGCTTGAGGGTCTTCTAATAGGTGTTTTGCTTAATGGCATCCTGGCTATTAATTATTTCCAGGTTGTTAATGGGTACAGCCATTCTCCTGCTACCAGGTGCCAGCGTATATGTTTTTGTGGATGATGTATTTACCGTTCTGTTGCTTATTTCAAAAAATGTATGGGTAATCGTTACATCATCCGAAGGGTCGTTATTTACAGAGAAACGACGAATATCGTTCCAACGCATGGTAAAAGGCATTTCCCTGCGACGTTCTGCGAGGATTTTTTGTAAGGCCTCTGGTGGCGTTGCCGCAGTAATGGCTATATTGTCTTTCATTCTTTTTGGCCTCAATAAATTAACAGCTGCCAATGCCGGCGCTAACTCCCCTTTACGGGCATGGGCTTCCGCCTTGTTAAGCAGCATCTCGCTTATGGTTGGGCCTAATGGCAAATAACGGCCATCATTAAAAATGGTATAACGGTAAACGGCAGGGGCAGCTATAAAAAATCTTCTGTTTCCATTAGGTATCATAAACCACTTAAAACGCATGTCATTATCCTGGTCGTAAAGCCCCAACAATGCAGGAGAAGGCATTTGCCATTGGGAACTGCTATAATAAAAGCGGGTATAAAGAAACTCTTTCCAAAATAAAAATTGCGGTGCCCCCCAATCGTTAAGCTCGCTATAGTCAAGCCTGAACCCGGGTGCAGGTGGTAGTACCTGTGGTGTTCCTGCTTTAAGCGTATTATAGTCCACTAACTGAGCAATGGTTGAGGTTAATGCAGCATTTGAATATTCCAGGCTTTTGTCCATCATGTTCATTTCTAAGTAAAGCCTGCTAAGCATGCCCTCTGCACCCTTTTTGGAAGCCCTCCAGGGCAATTTAGGGTCAACCTCATTTTTGGCCAATGCTACTACCGAAAGTAGTTCTGATTCAATTAACTTATAAGTTTCTCCAAGGGTAGCCCTGTTTACCGGTTCGCCATAATCTGTTGAATTTTTTAATGGTAATCCCAACTCGCCTGCATTGGCTTCGGACCATGGCAGGCAATAGGTGCTTGCAAGCATCCAGAATGAGAAAGCCCTTACCATCTTGGCATCTGCCTCCAATTGCTGTTTCTGCTCTGCACTTCCGGTTACCTTACCCAGGCTTTCCAATACCATATTTGCATGGAGGATCTTACTGTATTCCCGGTTCCAAAAGCCATCAGATGTAGAAGTGGGAATTTGGTCTATGTTATGCGTGTAATGCAACATGTCATCAATGGCAAATATTGAGGGAGAGACAAGATAGGCAGCTATAGGTAATTCAGTATCGTCTGTGGAATATGCCAGATGGGGATTGTGTGTATTGGTATTTACAAAAATGGTATTATTGTTTAATAAGGCTTCTAACTGATCCGCAGTTTGCACCGATGCCTGCCTGCGTGGTTCTTCTTCCAGGTATTTTTTGCACCCAACCAATTGGATTAAACAAATTATAATTATTGCTATATTTTTCATAGTCATAAGATAAAATTTAATAAATTAGAATTTAGCTTGTAAACCAAAGGTGAAGTTTAGAACAGGTCTGTTTTGACCAGGCAACCATTCGGGATGCAAACCCCTGCTATTGGCTGCATAGAGCAAGCCTATATTACGTACCTGTGTAAATAGTTTTATACCCTCCATTTTTAATTTCGTAAGAGCAGATGATTTAAAATTATAGTCCAGGTAAATTTCCTTTAGCTCCAGGTAAGACGAGCTTTCAACAAGGCCACTTAAGTTAGGCGTGAACCGGTCCCAGAGGTAAAAAGTGTTGTCGCGATAGCGTGGAAAAGACGGCACATTGGGATTGCCTGCCAAAACATCCCTTACTTCAATATTGATATTGGTTTTCAAAGCCCCTACTCCCTGCTCATAATTAAAAACCTGATTGCGGTAAATGCCACCAAATTTCCCAATAATTACTGCCATCAGGCTAAATCCTTTGTAGCTAAAACTGTTTACAAAACCCAGTGTATGCGGTGGTATGGTGGTGCCATGGTAATTAAGCACCTCATCGCCAACTGCCGCATAGATGCCTGTGTTACCAAAAACAACAGGTTGTCCCTTTACTCCGGCTATATAGGGCATAGAATCAATCATGCCAAGGTAGGTAAAGCCATAAGTTGCCCCAAGCGGCTTTCCTTGAATTTGCCCCGGGCCGGTTAGCAGGTTCGAAACAGTTCTGTTGGGAAAATATAAACTTGTTACCTTGTTGTTGTTATACGAGTAGGTGATCATGGGGTTGTATAAAAAGCCCGATGGGTTTCCAATATTGGCACCCAATTGCACTTCTATTCCCCTGTTACTAATCTGCGCATTGTTAAACAATTGGCTCGTTACTCCCGTTACACCCGGCAGTTGCACCCGGCCCATAATATCTTCTCCATTTTTTTGGTATACATCTATTTTACCACTTACCCTATTTTTTAATATTGAAAAATCAATACCTATATTGGTGGTTACTGTTTTTTCCCAGCGTAAAAATGGGTTTCCAAAATCAGCTACGGTACCTATTATGGTTCCGGTATTGGTACTTGGCGAGGTGCCAATGTTGAGGATAGGCCGGTTGGAAGTCCTGTTGTCAGCATTTCCATTTTTGCCATGGGTTACCCTGAGCGAAAGCCGGTCGAAAAAGCTTACAGAATTAAAAAAATCTTCTTTGTATATATGCCAAAGGCCACCTACCGACCATAGGGGCGACCAACGAAGTGTAGGGTCATCTGTGATGAAGTTTGCAGCATCGCTACGCACACTACCGGTAAGTGTATATTTATTTTTGTAGGTATAACTTGCATTGCCAAAAAAGGATACGAATTTTTCAAGTGACCATAAAATTTCAGGATTGGCACCGGGTACCGTAGCCGTTTGATTCTGGAAATTCCTGAAAATATCCACCGGGCCTCCAAAGCCGTAAGGCGGAATGGCAGATTGGTTTTTTTCGGGGAAATATCCATACAACCAGGGGTCTGACTGACCTGTTAGGTGCGAGCGGGTAAATTCGGTTCCTGCAAGTGCAACCAATTCGTGGTCTGTACCTATTGATTTCGTATAGTTCAATTGGCTTCTTAATACCGTACCTTGAAGCAGGGTATTGCTCCGGCGTAAAATACCACCATTTGGAATCAACCTTCGGCCAACAGCCTGCGTTGCATTGGTGTATTCTGTCATAGAGTTCACAAGATCCCGAACAAAAAATGTTTCTTCACTTTGATAGTTTTCCAGGACATTGGTATTGCGTTCATATTGAAATTTACTTTCCCAGTTCAACCCTTTCGTGAGTCGAATATTAATACCGGCCTGCACCCTTGCGTTCAATTCTTCAGAGGTAGTTTCTCTTCCACGAACCTCCCGAAGCAAATTGTACGACCAATCCTGATAAGGAAAATTCTGGAGTGGAAGTTTCCCGATTTGCTCCCTGTTCCATCTGTTTAGGTTTACAGCGTAACTACCATCCGGATTCAGCAGGGTTTCGTAAGGGGAAAGTTGTTGCAATTGGCTCACCTCGGCACCGCTTGTTTCATTTTTTTTGTATTGGATGTTGGTGCCCAGGGAAACCTGTAACCAGGGTGATAGGGTGAATTGGTTATTATAAAATATCAATGCCCTGTTATAGCCTCGTTTTTGAAACCCGTCTTTGTTGTTTTCCAAAAGAATGGAAGTGTAACTGCGGCTTTTATCGGTTGCATACGAGAGGCTTATATTGGCCTGAGTGAGCATGGCCCGCTGCATCAGGTGGTCTTTAAATTGCTGGCGGTTGTTAATGTTTGAAAGGCTGTCGAGGCCTCGGTTGAGTTGCGCATCATCTATACGCCCAAATCTGCGGGCGGCGTAATATTCGCCCGCCAGCGTTAGGGGTTTGCCAATGTCGAGAAATGATCCATTATAAAGCGGTGGAAAGAATAGTTGACGACTATAAGCCAATCTTTCATAATTTATTAAGTCGGCGCTCCCAGCCTGATTCATCACCTGCTCTAAATCAATATAAGACGAAACACGGGTGAAGGCATTCATTTCAACCTGAACTTTTCGGTTTGCCTGAACTCTGGCGCTTTTAGTTGTTATAACAATTACACCATTACCAGATTTTGCTCCCCAAATTGAGGCTGCAGTCGCGTCTTTGAGCACTGTTATGGATTCAATATCGTTCGGGTTAATATTGTTGAAATTGAAGCCCGCAATAGGAAGCCCATCCACGACCACAAGCGGCTGATCTTGTCCGTTTAAGGTACCTGTTCCCCTGATTACAAATCGCATAGAACCATCGAGGTTTTCAGTAGCCTGCATGCCGGGCACCAACCCCTGCATAGCAGTGGAAATATTAGAAGCAGGCCTTTTGGAAAATAATTTATTATCCACAACATCAAAGGCCCCGGCAGCCCTTTCTTTGGGAATTTTTTGAAACCCGGTAGAAACAACGATCTCTTCTCCCTCGGCTATCTTCAATTTAAGGGCTATCCTGATTGGGGCATTTATATCAGTTATCCTAACCGACGCCGGCTCAAATCCTACATAGGTAATTTCAAGCACATCACCATTTTCAGCTTCAATCTCAAAGTTTCCGCCTTCATCTGAAATGGCAGACACCTTTGACTTTTTTACCTGTACCGTAGCACCTGATAACGGGGTTCCGTTTTCGTCGAGTATGCGGCCTTTTACCGCAACTGGAGGCTTATATTCCGGAACTGGTACTTTTTCAATACCTGCGGCATCGGGTTTAAGTTCCTCCATGGCACTAACCACTATCGTTTTTTCTTTCAGTAGATATTTTAATCCCTGATTGTTTAAAATGGCATTCAGAAATTGGTTCAGCGGCTCATTTTTTGCATTTACCGAAACCGGTTTGGCCTTTTGCAAAATGTCGTAATTGCAAAAAACTACATAACCTGTTTGCTTTTCAATAGCAGAAAATACCTCCTGAAGCGGCATACTTTTTCCGGCTAGTGTTACTTGCTGCGAATTGCCATTTGCAAGGGCAAATGAACAGGCTACCGTCAAGAAAATGGTCAACAACTTCATAGCTTTGGTGCATGTTTTGTGGTGCCCTGCATAGCAATAGAGGGCCTGTGCCAGAAATCTCATACTTTTGATTTGTTTTGGTGATTAAAAAATTCAGTTTTAGTTACAGCCAATTGGAATTAAAGCACATTTATGGTCACCAGTTTTTAACTGCTCCGTCTCGTCCACGGAGCGGTTTTTATTTGATACCACTTTTATAAAATCATTTCGGGGTAATTATTATGGTTCTATCCTTAACCATAAACTTTACCCCAGTTTCTTTTAAAATATCCAACACATCATTTAAGCTCAGGTTTCTCTGGATTTTCCCCCAAAATTTTTGTTTCGGAATGCCATTCGGATACTCAATAGTGATATCGTACCATCTTTCAAATTGCCGCATTACGGTTTCAAGGTCTGCTTTGTCAAAATTGAAAATGCCATTTTTCCAGGCAAGCACTTCATCAATATCTGCTTGCTGAATGAGTGTAGCTTTGTTGGCAGCATTAAATTGTACCTGCTGCCCGGGTTGCAATTTCAAAAAGTTTCCAGATTTACGCACTTCCACCAAACCGGTTACCAATGTGGTTTTAATAGAAGGCTCATTTGAATAAGTATTGATGCAAAATGAAGTGCCAAGTACCTTTATTTTCAAGTCATTATGTGTAACAATAAAAGGGCTCTCAGTATTTTTTACCACCTCAAAATATACTTCTCCTGTTATGGAAACATCCCTTGTATTTCCTGTAAAGGCAGTAGGAAAACGAATGGAAGATGCTGCATTTAGCCAAACCTTACTACCATCTGGAAGGATCAGATTAAATTGTCCTCCATTGGGTGTAGAAAGGGTATTGTAGCCTATCGCGGTGGTTTCCCCTTTTGCGTTGTAAATAATTTCACCTGCATTATTTTGGTTTATTTGCGTGCTGCCCTGTTCAGCTAAAAGGCCGGTTTTTGATTCATCGAGCGAAATTATTTCACCATCATCCAACAATAGTATGGCTTTATTACTGCCGGGCAATATTTCAGTTGGTGCGGCATTGTCTTTTACAGTTGAAACAGTATCAATTGCTGCCGTTTTGTTATAATTGGACCAGGTAAGAATTCCCGCAATTGTTAGCATAACTATTACGGAAGCTGCTACCTGCATCCACTTCTTTTTGTAAAAAGGCACAACCTGTGTTTTGACAGGTCTTATTCTTTCCCATAGTAATTCCCAATCAGGTGTTATTGTGTCGCCTGTTTCATTTTCCGATCCGGTTTCCCGTATGTAATCTTCCAATGTAGTCTCCCCTTCCTTTTGGTCTAAATGTTCCAACATTTCGTTGAATTCATTTGGTTTGATGCTATTGGTTGTGAATAAATCAAGCAAATATTTTAGTCTTTCATTTTTCAAATTACTCATCGCTGCAATTGTTGGAGGTAGTTGAATTTATAAACCTTCATACATATAGAGTAAGGTTTATAATGAAAGGATGAGTCGAGCTGAAATTTTTTTTCAGGGTTTAAAATATTTTGAAAAGCAATGTCTTCAGTTGGGGGAGGGGGAAAGGGTATAGTTTCAGCTTATGACCCCAAAAGAGCTAATAGTATTCCGACATTTTTTCTTAATGTTTTCAGGGCAGCTGCTATATGCGATTTTACTGTATTTATGGATATTCCAAGCGAATCTGCAATTTCAGCATTAGAAAAGCCTTCCAGCCTGCTTAGCTGATATACCTTTTTTTGCTGTTCGGGTAATTGGTTTACTGCAAGTTGGAATCGTCTGTTTCGTTCATTAAAATCAAGCTGTTCATCGGTAATTCTCGATTCATTTGAGCCTGACTCATACAGGTGCTTGTACAGTTTGTTTCTATTGGAGGCTATTTTAAAAAAGGCAGCGACTTTATTGTGTACTATGGTAAATATGTAAGCCTGATGGTTTTCAACATTCGATAATTTTCCCCGGCTTATCCAAAGTGAAATAAAAACTTGTTGCAATATGTCTTCTGCGTCAAAAGGTGATTTTACAAATTTTAATGCGGTACAGTACACTAATTCTTTCCACTTGTTGTATAAATCTTTGAAAGCCTCCTCATTGCCCACAGCCATTAAATCGAAAAGTAGTTTGTCGTCCATTCGTATATAAATTACTTCACATGGCTATTTTTAAGCAACATTCTTCGTTATTTGGATACTAATTAGTTCTGATAATTGTTCTTTGAACTCAATTTAATCAAAAATATAGTTTTTTGGGGTTTTATTAGCATAGCGGCGAAATCCTTCTGCCACAGGCAGCCCACTTGTGTCGGTTAAATAAACCGGTCTGCGATCGGGCCTGATAAATCATTTTTAGGGAGTGTTTTTTAATGACAATACCCCACTTAAATAGTCACAAGTATGCAGCAACAAGCAACTCATAGTACCCATAAATCCCTGCTGTTTTTTAGCGCACCATCCATCTTGCAACAAAAGTTCCTTTCAATCATAGCAAAGGGGTTCAGCCCGGATTGATGCAGTGAAAGCGAAAGGATAAACGACCCGTTTCCTCATAAAAAAGCCCCCGTTCCTGATTGAAACGGGGGCTTTTAAAATAAATGATGCTTTTATTGCTGACTGATATCCAAATGATTGCCGGGAGCCACATTCAACTGTGCCCCGTTTTGTAAACGAACGCTTCTTGCAAAGGCAGAAGAGATATCTACAACAGGAAATACGGTTACATTTCCGGGTATAATCACATCTGTGTCCCGGGTAGGAATGGTGCCGCAACTCCAGTTGCCGCCATTGCCCCAACTGTTGTTGCTGTTGGCTGTCCAGATATTGCCGAAAGTAATCGTAAACACGGGTCCGTTTTTATTGCCATCGGCTACGCAGCGCACCTGCGTGCCGTAGGCCGAAACCGGAAGTTGCGTAATTTGTAATTCGTAGCTGTTCGTGCCTGCATAAATAGCATTCGGAGTCAGATTTTCCCAGTTTTCCCCGTTGCGGATCTGCCAGCGGAACTGATTGCCCGAAACCATTCCCTGCAGCGTAATATTGGTTCCCGGACAAAGTCTTACATCGGGCATCGTGCTGATGGCACCCGCACTCTCATTGTTGTTTTTATCGAGCGCACTCACCACGTAAGTAGCATAACCGGCATCGGGAAGGTACAAGGCATTGCGGCGGGTAATGTCAATTACTTTGGTGCCATCATGTACAAGTGTTTCCACTTCATTGGCAAAAGTATATTTGTACACTACATATTTCACGGCAAAGTCACCGTCTGCTGCGGCTCCCGGAGCATCCCAGCGCAAACTGTCACCCTCTATCCGCACCTGGGTAGGTGCATTCGGGCAAACGCCATCTTTCCACGACATCGGAGGCGCATAAGACTTGTAACGGTAGGCGCCTTGCTGTAAGGCTGTTTTCAATCCTTTGCTATTGTTCATGATCTGCACGGTCCGGTAGCCGATTTCCCCGAGGGTAGCCGATCTTTCGGGTTGACGGTTGATAGCGATCTGTGCTTCAATTTCGGAAGCGGCCCAATTATTGGCATCCACCATTTTGTACCAGGCCTGTCCGGTATAGAGGTGCCGGTTGGCAAGGGTTAACTGATCGTTCCACCACTGCGACAGCGCATTGTAATCCTGCGCACCGGTTATTTTCCAGTACAGTTGCGGTGCCACATAATCCACTTTGCCGGCTTGCAGCCAGGCGATCGGATCGCAATAAAGCGCGCTAAAAGAGGAGGTTCCTGCTATTCCGGGAGGGGTTCCTGCTTTCCAGATACCAAAAGGACTTACCCCGAATACTACATTCCGGTTTTGGGTAGTGTTGATATGGTGAATGGTATCGTACACCATGGCAATCATCCGATTCACATTGTCGCGTCGCCAGTCGCCAATATTGCCAAAGCCGCCGGTATTGTAAGTGGCATAAGTGGTATTATCCTGAGTGCTGATCGCAGAAGGGTAGAAATAATCATCGAAGTGAATACCATCCACATCGTAACGGGTGGCAATATCCGCCATGATGTTTTGGAGATAAGTTCGTACTTCGGGTAAACCCGGATTCAGAATCAGGTTGCTACCAATTGTCAGGATCCAGTCCGGATGTTGATTGATTACATGATTTGCAGCAAGCGTATAAGAGCCTGTTCTTGCACGGTAGGGATTAATCCAGGCATGCAGGTCAATGCCTCTTGCATGGGCAGCCTCCACGGCAAAAGCAAGCGGATCCCACAGCGGACTCGGTGCATTTCCTTCCACCCCTGTAAGATAGAAACTCCAGGGTTCGTAATTGGATGCATAGAGGGCATCGCTGCCGGTTCTTATTTGCAGGTAAATGGTATTAAAGCCGGTATTTTTTAAAGTATCCAGAATCCTAAGCAATTCTGCTTGCTGTGCTGCCGGTGTAGCGGTTCTTGAACTTGGCCAGTCAAGGTTGAATACCGAAGTCACCCAGGCGCCGCGTAAGCTGCGCAGCGGATGTGCATCATCTACTTCCGTCTGATCTCCGTCACATTCGGCAGAGGCTTCAATTTGCAGGGTCACTGTTTCGTTACCGGAGAAAACCCCGGCATCATTAGCGATTTTGTACTGAAATGCATCCGGACCGGTATAGCCGGCGTTGGCTTTGTAAATAACACTGCCATCTGTATTTTTAGTAACGGTACCATAATTGGGTTGGTTAGTAATAATCAGCGATTGCAGGTTCAGCGGAAGTCCGTTTCCATTGTCGTTTTTAGTCAGGTAAATTCTTTTGGCTTTGCCCGCGGGCACTTTTGCAGCATCGGCAGCGGTAATAGGAGGTGCCGGCACAGTAGCCACGCCAAACCAGGTAAAAGCTTTTTCAAAAAAAGCACTGATGCTCACATCACTTGCCGTTTCAAGCGGGAAGCCAACAAAAAGAAGTGCTCCGGGTTGCGTGCCTGTGCCAAAAGTTCCCTGATAGCCAATCGCAGCTTTGTTGGGTGCCACACTATAATCCATCAGCGTTACGGCTCCGTTTGCCGGTAATATGGCATCTGGAAAGTCTTCGGGATAAACAATCCCAAAGGGAATATTTAAATCGGCAAAAGCGCTCCCGGCAGTACCGCTTGCAGGGGTATAGGTTGCATTG
>JBGSNV010000359.1:0-13550 GCA_041739485.1 Chitinophagaceae bacterium | reverse complement strand
ATTAAAATTATCCACCGAACCGGATTCAATTTTATATCTGGCCCATTTTAAATTTATAGACCTGTGCCAACCATAAACCAAATTCTTTGGTAAGCGTATCCTTTTCACTTAGATTCCCACTCTGTGCCTGGCTTCCTTTATGACAGAAGTTTATTAAAACAGGCTTGGGTATGAGGTATAAAACATAGAAATGAATGATAAGTAAAATGATTACAAATAAAAGAAAGCCTATTTTTTCTGCCTTCTGGTAAAGAAAAGGTTGATCATCTGCTTTGAAAGTTTTCCTTTGTCCTGTTCATTTTGAAAACTTTTTCCTAAAATCATACCCATTTAATCCAATATTTCTATATGAAATCCCCACGAGCCGGAGCACACCCAGCGCAAATGAGTATAGGGGATTCCATGTGGCAATTAAATACAGCTGGCTTTACCCAACGCACTTAAAAAATACACACATGTAATCTCCACGTCCGAAGGTTCGGACCAACGGCACACCAAGCACAAATGAGTATGGGAGATCCGAAACTTCGGACCGAACCTTCGGACCCATCCCAGATAGGCCGGGATTAAAACGTGGCAATTAAAACAGCTGGCTTTAGCCAGCGCACTAAAAAATACACACATGAACACCGGCAAGGAAAAAAAACGGAATACCAATAACTGCAGAACCAATTTGTAGCGAGTGGGTTTGAGATAAGGGAAGGGAAAATAGGTGCCACGGAGTAAGCTTTACGATGCCCGGTCACAGACCGATTTATTTATCCTGTCACAAGTGACCTGCCTGCGGCAGAACACCTGCGCCCGGGAAGACACTCGTGACTATTTGAGTAATGATGGATTTGGAAGGTAGTACCTGAAGACAAGTAACACGGCGAAATAGGTTAGATACTCACCAAGCCAAAGGATTTTTAAAAACAGCACCCTAATGAATTTAAAATGCTAAAAAAGTGAAAGAAAAATAAAGAATAATAAAAGGGAGAGAAAGAAAGTTGAAACTACCACTACATAACCAATTTTCCTTTGCAAAATACTTTGATATTTAAATTTTGAATAAATACCCTTTAATCGACCTTCCTTTTCGAAGTACCTTTTATTTATATAAAAAATGAGAAAACTATAAACCCCCAATAATAGAATAAAAACAAAATTATACTTCGTAGATAAAACCGTAGAAAGCAGAAAACCTACAAAGGGGATGGTCAAGAATGATATTATTGCTGAAAGATAAATTATGGCACTTTCTCTTGCATTAAATCTCCTTATTCTGGATACTAATTCATATAAATAATAATATAAATAAGAATACATAGTCGGTTTTTACTCTCACTTAAACATTACATCTTCATTTACCCAATCGCTTCCTTGATCTCTTCAAATACTCCAAATGTATCAAGACTTCAACAAGGAATAGAATAGCGGGATAATTTCCCGGCAATGTCTCCCGGAAGAAGGAAGGGTAGAAGTTGTCAGGAAAAAAACAAACTAGCCACTTTGCTGCAATAATGGGGCAACAGGTTCTGTAATCTCGGCCCTCAAAGCCTTACAGCAATGCTTTCACCGCATCAATCACCGCCTGCAAAGCACCCACTTCCTGCCCGCCGGCAGTGGCCAGATTTTTTTGTCCGCCGCCGCCGCCCTTAATCAGCGGAGCTGCCACCTGCTTGATCAGTTGCCCCGCATCGAGTCCTTTGGCTGCCACCACATTGTCGGCAATGGCAATTGCTACAAAGGGCTTGCCCCCGATATTGGCACCCAAAACCACCACATAGTCTTTCAGGTGGTTTTTCAGATCGCCGCATAGTTTCTTGAGGGCATCTGCATGCGGTACTTCTACAATATCACCAATGAAATTAATTTGATTGATGATCTCATCTTTCTGCAGCAATTCGTTGCGAACGGCTACCAATTGACGTGCTTCGAGGTTTTCGATGTGTTTTTTGAGTGCCGCATTTTCGGTCATCAGTTTATCAAGTGCCTTCACCGGTTCTTTGGTTTTGAGCAGGGTACTGATGGCATTGAGGTTGTCGAGTCCTTCGCTCAGATAGCGGAAGGCAGCAGGTCCGGTAAGCGCTTCTACGCGGCGCACCCCGGCAGCCACGGCCGATTCAGCCTGTAGCGCAAATACACCGATCATACCCGTATGCATCACATGGGTACCCCCGCATAGCTCAATCGAAAAATTCGGATCAATCGTGACCACCCGAACGGTATCCCCGTATTTTTCGCCAAAAAGTGCCATCGCTCCGAGCTTCATGGCTTCTTCTTTGGGCATCGACTGTATGGTAACGGGTAGATTGGCCCGTATCTTTTGGTTGACAATTACTTCTACTTCGCGAATTTCGTCGGGGGACATTTTGCTGAAATGCGCAAAGTCAAACCGCAGTCCGCTTTCGTTTACAAGCGAACCCTTTTGCGCCACGTGGTTACCTAATACCTGCTGCAAGGCACTATGCAACAGGTGGGTTGCCGTGTGGTTGTACATAATATACAACCGACGCTCTACATCCACCTGAGCGGTGCAGGGCAAGGAAATATCTTCGGGCAACCTGTCCACGAGAAGCAGGATGACTTCGTTATCCCGCTTGGTATCCGTCACCAAAATGTTGCTGTCTCCAAATTGCAATGTACCGGTATCGCCTACCTGTCCGCCACTTTCGGCATAAAAGGGGGTTTTATCGAGCACCAACTGAAACTGTGTTTTGCCCTTTCCGCTCACTTTGCGGTACCGTAATACCCGGGTTTCGATATTGAGATCATCGTAGCCTACAAAACCACTGCCGTTGCTGTCATCGAGGATCATCCAGTCATCGGTTTCGAGCGAAGTGGCTGCGCGGCTGCGGTTTTTCTGTTCGAGCATGGCCTTATCAAAACCGGGCTGATCCACCACCCGGCTTTGCTCCTGCGCAATAAGCATCGTCAGATCAAGCGGGAAGCCATAGGTATCATACAATTCAAAGGCTTTCGCGCCTTCAATGTTTTCAGTGCTTTCTTTCAGCAATTCATCCATCCGGCGCAATCCGCCTTCAAGCGTACGCAGAAAAGCCAATTCTTCTTCCAGAATCACTTTGGCTACAAAATCCTGCTGACTTTTTAATTCAGGGAAAACCAATTGGAACTGATTGGCCAAAACAGGCACCAAACGGTGCAGCAGCGGCTCCTTTACATCAAGATAGCTATAATAATACCGTACTGCTCTGCGCAAAATGCGGCGGATAACATAGCCGGCACCGGTATTGGAGGGTAGTTGCCCGTCGGCAATGGTAAAACTGATGGCGCGGATATGATCGGCAATCACCCGGAAGGCAATATCGCTTTTGGAGGCCGAACCCTGATAGGTTTGGTTACAAATGGCAGCCACTTCCTGAATGGTACCGCTGAAAATATCGGTATCATAATTGCTGTTTTTACCCTGCAGCACCCGTACAAGCCTTTCGAGCCCCATACCGGTATCCACATGTTTGGCAGGCAGGCTTTCGAGCGAACCATCTTTTTTACGGTTGAATTGAATAAATACGTTGTTCCAGATTTCAATGACATCAGGATGATCATTATTGACGAGGGTTGCCCCGTCGGTTTGCGCTCTTTCTTCATCGGTTCGGCTGTCTACATGTATTTCGGTACAGGGTCCGCAGGGACCCGTGTCCCCCATTTCCCAGAAATTATCTTTTTTATTACCATTCAGGATGCGGGCCGGATCGATCCACCGCTTCCATTCGGTTCTTGCCTCTTCGTCTGCAGGCAATCCTTCTGCAACATCTCCTTCAAATACGGTTACATACAACCGGTCTTTGGGGATGCCCAACACATCGGTGAGGAGTTCCCAACTCCAGGCAATGGCTTCCTTTTTAAAATAACCTGCTTCGGGATTTTCAGGATTACCAAAACTCCAGTTGCCCAGCATTTCGAACATGGTATGATGGTAGTGGTCCACGCCGACTTCTTCGAGGTCGTTGTGTTTGCCGCTTACCCGCAAACATTTCTGCGTATCGGCCACCCGGGGATCCTTCGCCGTTTTAGTACCGAGAAAATAATCCTTAAACGGATTCATCCCCGCATTGGTAAACATGAGGGTTGGATCATTTTTAACCACAATAGGGGCACTTGGCACGATCACGTGTTGCTTCTTTTCGAAAAAGTCGAGAAAAGCTTGTCGTATTTGTTCTGCTGTCAACATCGTTTTATTCCGGTTTGCGCATACCGGGCGTCCTGTTATTTAAAAATACAATTGGTCAAAAAGTTTTTTTAGCTTCTTTTTGCGGAGTGCGAAGGTAAACAATTGGCGATTGCATGGCTCTCTTCCGGGTTTACCTTTTTACAAAAACCAACTAAAAACCTTTAAAACACAACCATTACTGCGGATGAGGATAAGAAATTGGAAGTAAATGGCCTGATGTTTTGAAAAAAATAAAGTATACCTATAATACACACACGCTCCGCTACGAAAAAGTGGTGACCCCGCTTCGGGTCAAGCTTTTGCGTATTTTCGGTTTTATAGCCGCCGCCCTTGTTACCGCGTTTATCATTGTAACGCTTGCCCAAAAATATTTCCCAAGCGCTGCTGAACGTACGCTTCAACAGGAAAATACAGATCTGCGTTATTCCTACCGGATTCTTGAGGCACAGATAGCCGATATGGAACAGCGGATGGTGAGTCTTGAAAAAAGAGACAATCAGGTTTACCGGACCATTTTTGAAAGCGACCCTATTCCGGATAGTGCCCGGTCGCAAATGATTGAAAAACTGGCCGAGTTGAAAAAAATCGCCGGTATGAGCGAAGATAATCTCGTTGGCTCCATCACCAATTCGCTGAACCGGCTTCATAACCGGATGAATATTCAGGTAAATTCCTTTGACAATATCGGGAAACTGATCGACCGGAAGGAAGACCTGTTGGCTGCGATCCCGGCCATTCAGCCGGTAAGTAACGAACAGCTTGAGCGGATTGCTTCAGGATTTGGGTACCGCATCGATCCTGTCTACAAAATCCCGAAAATGCATGGCGGGTTAGACTTTACTGCCCCTACAGGCACCCCGATTTATGCTACTGCCGATGGCAAAGTGACCGAGGCTTCGTACAATACCGGCGGGTATGGTAATAATGTGATGATCAATCACGGATTTGGATACGAAACCCGCTATGCCCACATGGTACGCATCAAAGCGCGGGTAGGTCAATTGGTAAAAAGAGGCGAAGTAATTGGATGGGTAGGCAGCACCGGAAAAAGTACCGGCCCCCACCTGCACTATGAAGTGCATAAAGGCGGTAGTGCTATTGACCCGATTTACTTCTTTTACAATGACCTTACCCCGGAACAATACGAGCGGGTGCTTCAATTATCGGCAACCCGAAATCAGAGTTTCGACTAAATATTTCTTTTAAAGACTGGCATATTTTTCCTGATCCTGTGCAGAAGGATCCAACAGCGCATAGCTTTTTACCTGACAGATTTGCATTTCATCAAATAACTGTACAAGATGGCTTAGTGTGGCGTTATCGGTGGGCTGTATCATCACAAACATTTTTGAATCGTTGCCCCATTTTGAAATGACCTGTTGCCGAAAGGCCAACAACTTTTCCCGGAAGTTATCGACATCTGCATAGCGGTATGAGGCTATTGGCTCGCTGCTGTTTTCTGTAAAAAACAATACCGAATCTTTGCCTGCAAGTAACCGTACCACGCCCGATTCAGCAACCTCCATAGGGTTTTTCGAATCGGCGGGAAGCAGCGTAGTGAGTGCTACCGGATTTTGAAGAGTAGCAGTAAATACAAAAAAGGTGATCAGTAAAAAGGAGAGGTCGACAAGCGGGGTAAGATCGACCCGTGGCATACGATGACTACGCTTTGTACTGCTGCAGGAAGCTGAAATTTCTGCCATAAAAATTTGGTTTCCCTCTATGACCAACCGCTAGAAGTAATTCCATAAAGAGACCTCAAACAAAAATGGAATGAGATGCTTTTTTCCTTAGCGGCTAAAATATTTCCACACCATTTCGGATAAGTTTCGGGTGAGCACCCAGGCTTCATTGTCCCGGTTCCAACCTTGATCCTGATTGTTTTTGGTAAACACACTAAAAATATAAGGTCGTTTTCCTTTTACATACATCACTTCGCTGCGGCTTGCATTCACCGCTCCGTTTTTACTTGCCACATATACATCGGGTGGCAATACGCTCAGCCCTTCTTCATCCCAGTAGTTCCGGCTCATCACCCGAAGCATCCGGTCCGCCGCTTCAGGCCCCAATACTTTTTTTTCTGCAATCATTTTAAAAAGGGTAGCCATTTCGCGGGGGGTAGTTTGTCCCCAGCCATATACCGACCGGTTAGCTTCCCTCGCCGGCGTGCGGCTGTTGACCCTTGTATGTTGCAGACCCAATCCCTCCATTTGGGCATTGATAGAGGTCCCGGTACCGGCCAAACTCTGCAACCACAAACTAGCCGTATTGTCGCTGAGGGTCAGCATCAGCATCATCACCTTACTCAGTTCAACCGGTTCCCCATCTTTAAAAGAACCCAACACGTCTTCCCCTTCATACAATAAAGAATCTTTATATATTAATTTTTGATGATAACTCAACTCCCCTTTTTGCAATCGGTTCATAATCCCTGCCAAAATCGGAATCTTCACAATGCTTGCTGTTGGAAAAACAGTGTCTTCCTGAAAGCCGATGCTCTTACCGGATTGCATATCGTAAATATAATAGCCGATGTCTCCTTTAAAGTTGCTAAGTTGTTGATTGATTTCAGTTTCTAATTTTCGCAACGAACGGGGCTGTGCCACTACCTGACCCAAAAGAGCCATACAAACAAACAGGAAAAGGATGCGCATTTTTTTTAAATACGAACTTAGGTATTTCCGGGGGAACCTGCAAAAGAACGATGAATATCCACCCCATGATGACCCCTACGGAAGAAACATGTTGCTGTTTAATGATAATGCCGGACTTGTACAGTTTGAAGCCATTGTAAGCACCACCCCCGATCAGATAGCAATTGCTCCGGGATACATACAAAAGACCAGGGAAAAAGATGGATGACAACACAGGTAGTGTGGATGATTAAGGGTACCCGACATATTTAAAAACAAAGTGATTTGTAAAACGAATGACCGGAGTCTTTTTTGCTTTGGACATTTCTTTTTTCTATCTGCTATGATTTTCCGGGGTTTTGAATTATATTAGAATTTTAAAAAATATTAATATGGACACAAAATTGGGATTTACGAAATTAAGTATAGCAGAATTTGAGACCTGGCTCGACAAGCTCCGGGTTGGCCGGACCGTTTTATTGATTCAGCAACATCATACTTTTAATCCCGGATATATTTTATTCAAGGGCAACAATCATTTTGAACTCCAAAGCGGGATGCGCAATCATCACGTTCACCACAACGGATGGGCAGACATTGGACAACATTTTACCACCTTCCCGGATGGCAGTATTGTAACCGGGCGGGATATGGAAAAGTCGCCGGCATGTTTAAAAGGTGCTAATGCCAACGGCGTATGTATTGAACATTTGGGCAATTTTGACAAAAGAGGAGATGTGATGACTGATGCACATCGGGATACAATTATTAAAATGACCGCAGCACTTTGCCGCAAGTTCAGTGTGCCGATTAATATTCAGCGGATTGTATACCATCATTGGTACGACCTTTCTACCGGTGCCCGCAACGATGGAACAAGAAACAACAAGTCCTGTCCGGGATCTAATTTTTTCGGAGGAAATAAAGTAGCAGACTGCGAAGCCCATTTTTTGCCACTGATTGCAGCCCTTATAGATGCACCGATTCCGACCGATAATATTACAGAAGGACTCAAAAAATATGTAGCAGTTAATACCGCAAGTCTTAACGTACGAACCAAAGCAGATGCACAAAGCCCCAAAGCAACCGATCGCGCTCCTTTGTTACGCGGGTCTATTTTGCGGGTTTATAAAGAAAAGGATGGCTGGCAAAAAATTGCCGAATCAAAAAACCATTGGATCTCGGGTCGCTACACGGTAGATGTAAAGCGGGCCACTATCAATGCAAATGTGCTGAATGTACGCAGCACTCCCGAAGTGATTTCCGGAAATATAGTGGGCACTTTACAAAAGGGTCAGGAAGTGTTTATTGAAGACGAAAAAAACGACTGGTGTAAATTCAATATGGAAGACAAATGGGTAAGTAAAAACTTCCTTGATTTTGCCTCTTAAACAGGCTTTAGATTTTTATTGTTGTTTTCCTGTTAGTAGCGCATCAGTTTTTGTATGGCTGCTCCCATCCTGCTTTTGGCGAGAAATTGCTGTTCGAGTTCTATATTGAACGGAATCGGTGTATCCATAGATGCACAACGCAATACCGGCGCATCAAGCATACTAAAACAATGTTCGGCTATCCATGCACTGATCTCTCCGCCATAGCCACCGGTAAGGGTATCTTCATGCAGCACAAGTACTTTACCAGTAGCTGCTACAGCTGTTTTAATGGCTTCATAATCGAGGGGTAATAAACTCCTGAGGTCAAGAATATACAGCGATTGATCCGGATGTTTGGCAGAATAATCGATGGCCCAATGCACCCCGGCACCATAGGTAATGATGGTAAGGTCTTCGCCTTGCTGTACCACCCTGCCCTTGCCAATCTGCACTTCATAATATGCTTCGGGAACCTGCCCTGTGATGCTGCGATACAGGGCCTTATGTTCAAAAAATAAAACCGGATTGGGATCGTTGATGGCAGCGATCATCAATCCCTTGGCATCATAAGGATTGGAAGGATATACCACTTTTAATCCGGGGGTATGTGTAAACCAAGCCTCATTGCTCTGACTGTGAAAAGGACCGGCTCCTACCCCCGCGCCGGTGGGCATCCGCACCACCACATCAGCAGCCTGTCCCCACCGGTAATGCAGTTTTGCAAGGTTGTTTACAATTTGATTCATACCAACAGTTACAAAATCGGCAAACTGCATCTCCACTAAACTTTTATACCCTTCGAGCGAAAGCCCGAGTGCTGCACCTAAAATAGCACTTTCGCAAAGCGGGGTATTGCGCACCCTTTCTTTACCAAACTGTTCCAGAAAGCCATCGGTAATTTTAAAAGCTCCGCCGTACGCGCCAATATCCTGCCCCATTAAGATCAGGTTTTGATGCTGATGCATGCTTTGGTACAATCCATCACGGATCGCATCTATAAACCGTACTTCCTTATCGCCAAGCAAGCTGGGCAACGGCTTTGCAGGGGTTTCAAAACGCCCTGAAGGGAGCCTGTTTTTTTTCACCACAGGGATCGGAGCGTATACATCCCGCATTTCTTCTTCCGCATCGGGCATCATTTCAGAAGCATCATACGCTTCCTTTAGTTCTGCCTCTATGTATTGCTTCAGCTCCACTTTTATTGCCAGAATGTTCTCTGCACTTAACACGCCGGTATTCAACAGATAAAATTCGAAATTTTCTACCGGATCCTTTTTCTTCCATTCTTCGAAAAGCGCAGGTGGCACGTACTTGGTTCCGCTTGCTTCTTCATGCCCCCGCATCCGGAAAGTCATGCATTCAATCAGGTAGGGTTTTTGATTTTCAATGCAGTATTGTCTTACCCCGGCAATCGTATCTTTTACGGCAAGGATATTGTTCCCGTCAATCTGCACGCCTTCCATGCCATAACCCTTTGCCCGATCTACGAGGTGTTGGCATTTGTACTGCTCTGCTACGGGTGTACTCAATCCATAGCCGTTGTTTTCAATCACAAAAATCACCGGCAGGTCCCATACGGCAGCCACATTCAGTGCTTCGTGAAAATCGCCTTCGCTTGTACCCCCATCCCCGGTAAAGGCAAGGGCTACTTTTTGCTCGCCCCGCAATTTAGCGGCAAGGGCTGCTCCGTTAGCCAGGGTGAGCTGCGGCCCCAAATGGCTGATCATTCCACAGATATGATGTTCCGCACTGCCAAAATGAAAACTCCGTTCCCGGCCTTTGGAATAGCCATCCTTATTGCCCTGCCACTGCATAAACAATTTACGAAGCGGCATATTTCTTCCGGTGAAAACAGCAAGATTGCGATGCAGCGGCATGATCCATTCATCGGTTTGCAATGCAAGCACCACCCCGGTGGAAATTGCTTCCTGACCAATGCCGCTAAACCATTTGGAGATCTTGCCCTGCCTAAGTAACAAGAGCATTTTTTCCTCAATCATGCGGGGCAGCAGCAATTGCCGGTAAATGGAAATCAGTTCTTCGTTGCTATGGCTTTTGCGATCGTAAAACATTGGTGCAATTTAGGATATTACCGGTATTGAACCGAAGGAAAACGGAAGGAATACACAAGGCTTTAACCAATAGAATACATCGCAATCTACAAGCATACTTACGGCATGTGCATCCGGGAAAAGATCCCTCTGAAAAGGAAGAAAAAAGAGTGCAGGAAAAAAGCGGGGGATTACGGCTGATCATCCACCCAAAGTTCCTGATATTCGGGTTTCCAGCCATGCTTCCAGCGCTTGTGGCTCCAGAGATAGAGATCAGGTTGAATGCGGATATTGGATTCGAGTTGGCGGACGTACATCCGCAGTAACTCCCCGTCGGGCAGGGTTTTCGGGTCTTCAGTCAATAAAAAATAGTCAAAATGATAATGCCCTCTCTTGGGTCTTGTGGTGGTCATCATTACCACCGGAATACCCATGCTACGGGCAAATTTTTCGGGTCCTCTCGGAAAAGGTGCCGGGGATCCCATAAAATTAAGCCAGTAGGCATGTGCCGGGTTGGCCGGACTCTGATCTGCACCGAGGGCCAGCAGGTATTGTTTTTTGCGCCAGGGGATAATAGCCCTTGCCATTTCGGTAGCGGGGATTTGCGGATTGCCCCAACGGCTGCGTACATATAAAATCAGCCGGTTCATAATTTCACTGCTTTGAGGCAGGTAAACCGTTAAAAAAGTATAAGGCTGATTAATCCCCGTATGCAGGGTCATGATCTCCCAATTAAAAAAGTGCCCCAGATTTACCTGTACACTTTTGCCGGAAGCATGCAGATGGGTAAAGACTTCAAAATTTCCACTAATGCGTTTATTGAGCGCATTTTGAGAAATACTCACCAGCTTGATGGTCTCAATCCAGTTATCGGTAAAATTACGGTAGAATTTTCTTGCAATCACCGTTCTTTCTTCTACCGTCATTTCGGGAAAAGACCGGCTAATATTATCCATCACCACCTGCCAGCGATAACGCAGCACATCGCGGATCACCCAGGCGCCAAAATCGCTGATGCCATACAATACCCAAAAAGGCAACAGCGAAATCAGGTAGAAAAAACCGAAAACCGGATAATACAAAACACGCATCATAGGAGGCGCAAAGGTAAGGAGACCAAAGGTTTTGAGAACCACCGGTTGATATGCTGAACTTCTGAATAAAAGGATGCAGCTGCTTACAGCACAATATTCTGCCGCAGCGGATTCTTTTCCGGGTAATCGGTATTGAAATGCAACCCGCGGCTTTCCTTGCGGAACTGAGCGCTTTTTACTATCAGATAACCTATCGTAATCATATTACGCAGTTCGCAAAGCTGCGGAGAAACCTTGCTGCTGCGATAAAGGTCTTCAATTTCTTCGTGCAACAGATCAAGCCGGCGACTTGCCCTTTCCAAACGCATATTGTTGCGAACGATGCCCACATAGTCACTCATCAACAACCGGAGTTCCTTCAGGCTTTGGGTAATCAAAATCATTTCGCGGGGGTTGGTGGTGCCTTTGGCGTTCCAGTCGGGTATTTCAGTATGTAATTGAAAGCCGTTGTTTTGCATCATTTGTACATCCAAAAATGCCCTGTGAGCAAATACCATTGCTTCGAGCAGGCTGTTGCTAGCCAAGCGGTTGGCACCATGTAATCCGGTACTTGCACATTCACCGGCAGCATAGAGGTTGCGGATGCTTGTGCGGGCAAACAAATCAGTTTGGATACCTCCGCAACTATAATGCGCTGCAGGCGCAACCGGAATCATGTCTTTGGCGACATCAATGCCAATGCTTTTGCATTTTTCGTAAATATTGGGAAAATGATATAGAAAAGCTTCGTGCTCTAAATGCCGGCAATCAAGATACACAAATTCGGTACCACCCACCTTCATTTCATTGTCAATAGCACGGGCTACAATATCACGGGGAGCAAGATCCTTGCGGGGATCATATCTTTCCATAAATGCCTCCCCTGCTGTATTTCTCAAAATAGCTCCATCCCCCCGAACTGCTTCGGTTATGAGGAAGGCATGTCCCTTTGCACCATTTTCATACAAAGCAGTCGGGTGAAACTGGATGAATTCCATATTTTCTACCCGGCCCTTGGCGCGGTACACCATGGCTACCCCATCCCCGGTTGCAATAGCCGGGTTGGTGGTGGTGCGGTACACACTCCCGTTTCCCCCGGCCGCCATAAAAGTAGTATTGGCTATGATTTTATCTATTTTCCCTGAAATGGTATCGAGTACATACACCCCATAGCAGGTAATATCCGGGGTGGTTTTCATAACGAGATAACCAAGGTGGTGTTGCGTAATCAGGTCTACCACAAAGCAATGATTGAGGATCCGGATATTTGACAGGCTTTCCACTTTTTGCAAAAGCGCCCTTTCCATTTCCTTACCGGTCACATCTTTATGGTGCAAAATGCGGTTCTCGCTATGCCCGCCTTCCTTACCAAGCCGGTAATCGCCATCCGCAGCCCGGTCGAACTGCGCCCCCCATTCAATGATCTCCCGGATTCTGTCAGGTCCTTCCTTTACCACAATCGATACCACTTCCTCGTTGCAAAGCCCGTCTCCGGCAATCAGGGTATCTTCTATATGTTTATCAAAGCTATCTTTTACATCGTCCCAAACCCCGGCAATTCCCCCCTGAGCATACTTGGTATTGGTTTCATCACTCACCGTTTTGGTAAGCACGAGCACTTCTTTGTCTTTAAAAGTCTCCGCCACCTTCACCGCATAGGTCAATCCCGCAATCCCCGAACCAATCACTAAAAAGTCTGTTTGCATGCCGCTATTGCTTGTTTTATTTCGTCTTAAAAACCGGTCGATTCCGGTGTTTGTAATTACAAAATAAAGCTATAACGGTTGACTGCTTACATTTATCGGGTTAAAATTGAAGAATCAGAAAAGATATCTCATGGGAAAAGATACAAAGCATGCCTTATTGATAGATGAAACGGCCGCCTTTGTAATGCAAAGTCTTACCGATGCCGAAGGAGGTCATGATTGGTGGCATACCTACCGGGTTTGGAAAGTAGCCGAAAAAATTGCCCTCGAAGAAGGAGCAGATACAACGATTGTGGCGCTTGCGGCCTTGTTGCATGATATTGCCGATGCAAAATTTCACAACGGCGACGAAAATATAGGACCCGAAAGGGCGGAGGCATTTTTAAAAAGCAATCAGGTGGAGCCAACCCTGATCGAACGGGTCGTGGAGATCATCCGCTATATGTCGTTTAAAAACAGTCTTGACGGCGAAACCCGGACTTCCCCCGAAATGCAAGTGGTTCAGGATGCTGACCGGCTCGATGCGATTGGCGCTATCGG
>JBGSNV010000354.1:0-18550 GCA_041739485.1 Chitinophagaceae bacterium | reverse complement strand
AATTAAAAAAAATGTCACTTAATGACCGTTTTAACATGAAAATATTTACAACTAATACAAATACTGAAATTTCTGAAACAAAGCAACTATCATTGTTTAAAGATTATTAAAAAATGTCAACCTATTTTAGGCATGCACAGGTGAAACGTGAAACTTCAAACATGAAAAGTGAAACGTTCAATCGTGAAAAGTGAAACGTTGGTTTTATTTTTCCGATTCTTTTCGTTTCTGAATACTAATAATTCTCTCCAACTCTTCAATATCCATTCTGTCTTTGTTGCGGTTTGACGCCTGCTTAGCAACAAGCAAATGGTTGATCTGTAAAAAGGGTACCAGAACTCCTTCAATTTCAGCATGGGTTGCTTTATTCAAACATTCTTCAAACGAAAAATGCTCCATCCCTTTTAAACCAGTCATAATATCTAATGGGAAGCCTCCGGGAAGGGTCATTTGGGTCCAACCTGGCACAAAGTCCATCTTTTGAATCATTCCTTTAGGGACAATTTTCATTTTTTCCAGGGCCTTGGCAAGATTCTCCCTGTTCATTGGTGTATCTTCCACCCAAACATCCATATCATCAGTAGAACGGTTGAATCCTTGGATATTTACGGCAAAACCTCCCACCATGATATACCTTACAGAAAAAGCATTCATGGTTCTCCAAAATAGGATAAACACATTATCATGAATGTCCATTGGTATTATTTTTGCTGGCTTCTTTTATTTTTTGAGAAACGGCTATGAGAGCGACCATTTTTCTAAATCGTTCCTCATGCGATGTTTTGAGTCGAATAAGAAGTCTTTCATTTTCCAACTCCTCCACGGTACGACCTGGTCTGTAAGAAAAATTTTGTGCCGTTTCCTTCATTTTGATTCGATTTAAAGCTTAAAGGTAAAAACATTCCGGTTTTAATATATTACCAAAATAAACCAAAAGGGCACAAAGTTACCGCCCGTCTACTCCTGCTGCAACAAGCTATACCCATAAGGATGAAGGGTTATTATTGTGGCAATATTCACAAGGTTCCCCGTTTGGTGGTTTCGCCAGCGCTTGTTTTGCAATACTGCCGGCAGCGTATAGGTGACCTCCCGGTTGCGTGGATTGGCAATAATCAGCCATTGATCGGTACCAGATGTTCTGCCATAAGCAACTACATCCGCTGTGCTGTAGGTTTGCAGGGAACCGATGCGCAGTGTAGCGTGGTTATTGTAAAGCGCTATCAGTTTCTTGTATTCCTCTTTTAACAAAGGGTTCAGGCTCCAGTCAATATTTCTGGCGGTAAAAGGAAAAACAAGGCGATATGGAGTACCCACTTCCTGACCGCCGTATAGCATGGGTACACTGCGGCAAAACGCAGCGGAAACAAAGGCTGATAAAGCACCGGACTGTCCGCCATACAATTCCTCGGGGGTGCCATTGCTGCCATTTACATCGTGGTTGGTGGTATAACGGACTACCCTTTGTGTAGCGTTGGCACCGGTGTTTTCAGCAGCCTGCAGATCGTCTAAACCCAACGCAGGCCGGTTATTTTTATACACGGCTTCAAGTGTTTCAAAAAAGCCGAAACCAAAATTATAATCGAACCCGATGCTGAAATGTGAAGGACGCTTGCCTTCCGATAACAGCAACAACTTATGGGAGGTAATTTTTCTCAGGCTGTCAATGGCTTCGGTCCAAAAATCTACCGGCGGACCATCGGCATAATCGCAGCGGTACCCGTCGATATTGGCCTGATACACCCAGTATTTCATCGCCTTAATCATTTCGTTGCGCAGCGCCCGGTTATTAAAATTCAATTGAGCCACATCATTCCAACCGGTATTGGGCGGGCTGATAATATTGCCGGCACCATCCTGCAAATACCAGTCTTTATGGTTGGTGGTCCATGCGTTGTCCCAGGCCGTATGATTAGCTACCCAGTCCAGAAGCACTGTCATATTACGGTTATGGGCTTCGGCTACGAGTTGCCGTAACTCACCCAGGTTTCCAAACTCCGGATTTACCCCAAAGTAATCTTTAATGCAGTAAGGGCTGTTCACACTTTTTATCTGCCCGATCGGGTACGTAGGCATCAGATAAATTACATTAGCACCCATTGCTTTGATGGAATCTAGCCTTGCTGTAACCCCGGCAAAATTACCTCCGCTGCTGAAAGCACGGATATTTACCTGATAAATCACCACATCCTCCCGGTTGGGGATACCGGCAAAAGGGGTGCCAAATTGCTTAAAAAGCGTATCGGTTTGGGTCGGAATAATTTGGCTGTTCCCTGCTTTGGAGCAAGACCATAGCAGGCCTATTGCAATAACTAAAAATAATCCAGTTCGCTTCATATGTTTCAAACTTATTCAATTCTATCCACAAATCCCCTCCTTATATCATCCGGTTCCACAAAACTTCCTGCCCCCTGCTTTATTCCCTACTTACTCCAACCCTTTCTTCTTTCCTTCCCTTCTTCTTCTATACACCCATTTTTCCGCTTCCACTGCAAAAAAGACCACCGTGGAAACCGCCCCAACGGCTAAAAATTCAGTAAGGGTAAGTGCCTCGGTCCGAAAAATTGGTTGTAACACCGGCAGATAAGTCACCAAAACCTGAAGGATAAGTGTAAGCAGTACAGCACCAATCAAGGGCTTATTTTGCAACATGCCTTTCGAGAAAAAGGATTGCTTTTCCGAACGGATAGCAAGCACCTGCCCCATCTGACTGAGACAAAGCACATTAAAAACCATCGTTTGCCATCTTGGGTTGTGGGTATAAATAGCCCAGGCCTGTGTAAGCAGGCACACTGCCCCAAGCAGCAAACCCACCCAAAGCACCTGAATCCCAAGCCCTCCTGCAAATACAGATTCCTTCGGATCCCTTGGCGGGCGTTGCATCACCTCTTTTTCGGCGGGCTCATTGCTGAGTGCCAACCCCGGTAGTCCATCAGTTACCAGATTGATCCATAAAATATGCACCGGCAGCAACGGGATAGGTAGCCCCACTAAAGGAGCAAGAAAAAGCGTCCAAATTTCGCCGGCATTGGAGGTGAGGGTATAGCGTATAAATTTGCGGATATTGTCAAAAATCCGGCGCCCTTCCCTGACAGCACCGATGATGGTGGCGAAATTATCATCCAGTAAAATCATATGGGCAGCCTGCTTAGATACATCGGTACCGGTAATACCCATGGCAATACCTATGTTGGCCTGTTTGAGCGCCGGCGCATCATTCACTCCGTCTCCGGTCATGGCAGCAAAATGACCTCGTTTTTGAAGCCCTTGCAGGATCTCGAGCTTCTGTGCAGGTGAGACGCGGGCATATACCCTTATTTTTTCTACCCGGTCTAAAAATGCTTCTTTTCCCATTTGCGTCAAAGCCTTACCCGTTACCACCGCATTTTTGCTATGAGCTTCTTCTGCTTTCAGCAATCCTATTTTTTGTGCAATACTCCGGGCAGTTTCCGGGTGATCCCCGGTAATCATTACCGGTTGTATTCCCGCCGAATAACAATCGGCAATCGCAATGGCGGCCTCAGGACGGGGAGGATCGATTAACCCGGTAGCTCCCAGCAGGATAAGTTCCTTTTCCAGCGATTCGGGAGCTGTGCCTGAGGTCCAATCCGGTAAACGTCGGTAAGCGTAGGCCAATACCCGATACCCTTCCCCGGCAAGCGCATCGGCCCCGGCAAGCCATTGCTTTGCTTCAGGGGTTTCAGGAAGTTCAGCATGCTCTAAAATGACCTCAAGCGCTCCCTTCACAAGCAGCAGGTAACTATCCTTGTACCGGTGCAGTGTACTCATGCGCTTGCGTTCAGCATCAAAAGGAGCTTCTGCTACCCGGGGATAATCGGCCTCAAGCTCCGATTTTAGATACTCTTTTTGTACAGCAAAATCATAAAGCGCCAATTCGGTGGAATCCCCGGAAGCCTCTCCTTCCGCATCTTTTAAGATATCATTGTTGAGCGCAAGATTGAGCAAAAGAAGATGCTGCTTTTCTTCGGGATCTCCCCCCGGAAAAAGCAGTTGTTTATCTACCCGCATTTTATTTTCGGTAAGCGTACCCGTTTTATCGGTACAGATATAGGTGACCGAGCCCAGTGTTTCTACCGCAGGCAGTTTGCGGATCAGCGCCTGACGCTTTACCAGCCTTTTGGCACCAAAGGCCAGCGATATGGTTATTACAGCAGGCAAAGCTTCAGGTATAGCGGCTACCGCTAAAGAAATCGTTGTCAGCAACAGACGTAGTGGTTCTTCACCCCGCAGGTATCCCGTTACAAAAATGATGGCACAAATACCCAAAACTATCAATGACAATTTCTTGCCAAATTCAGTCATCCGTTTTTGCAACGGGGTGGTTTGATCCTCGCCGGAAAGCAATTCGGCAATCTTTCCCATTTCGGTATGCATGCCGGTTTCCACCACCATTCCCGAGCCACGCCCTGCAGATATAAAAGTGCCTTTAAAACAAATGTTGCGCCGGTCTCCAGGTGAAAGATCGGGTTCTTCCAAGGCCGTACTTTGTTTTTCCGCATCTTCCGATTCTCCTGTTAGCGATGCTTCCTGAATACGCAGGCCGTGCGTTTCAAATAACCGGATATCTGCAGGCACAATCTGTCCCGCTTCGAGCAGGACCCAATCGCCGGGAACCAGTTCTTTTGCTGGCAACTCAACGGGCGCACCTTGACGCGTAACCTTCGCTGTCAATGCTGCCATACTCCGCAAAGCTTCCACGGCCTTTTCGGCACGATATTCCTGCACAAAGCCGATCGTTGCATTCAGCAATACAATTACCAGAATAATGATGGTATCTGTTAGATCACCCATGAGACCGGAAACGATGGCCGCTGCCAGTAATATCAGAATCATGAAATCCTTAAACTGTTTCAGAAATTTGATCCAGAGCGGTTGCTTTTTTTGCCGCTGCAACACATTGTATCCATACGTTTTTAACCGGGTTGCCGCTTCCTGCTTATCCAGCCCCTGCGGGCTGCTCTTCAGTTTATCGGAGGTCCTTTTTAGTGTAAGCGTGTGCCAGTGCATTCGGTTGTTTTTAGAAGTTAAAAAATAAATAGAGGATGACCCCGATATACAGCAAGGCAATGAGGAAAGTGTCAAAACCAAGCAGCCAGAGATGTTTGCGTTTTGGCCGGAATAGTAAGCCAAGCCCGACCACTGCGGTCTTGATGATGAGGATAAATACCGAAAACAGGTGCGAAGGAGATATGTCCCTGAAAGGGGATCCTTCCCGATAGAAAACATCATCGAGTCCAAGGATGAACATATTGAACACATTGCTCCCGGGCAGGTTGCCTACAGCCATATCCGATGCTCCCATCCTTAACGCGGCAAACGAAACCACCACTTCGGGCAGCGAGGTATCTGCAGCTAAAAACAAGGTTCCAAAAAAAGACGAACTCATACCGGTGTGTACGGCAATCACTTCACCCCAGTAGGGCAAAAAAATAGCTGCACCAATTACAAGCGCAGCATGTGCTCCATAGCCTGTCATGGCTTTGCGCAAGACCAGCGCTGCATCGGGTGGCGGGATTCCTGAAGCAGTGGTTAAAATTTCGGGGTCCTGTTGCTGATAGGCAAAAATGCCGCGGATGGCGATCAGGTAAATTGCAATCAATACGAAAGTGAATGCACCCACCCAATACACCATGGGTGTTTGTGCTGACAGGTAAATGGCAAGGCCTGCCACTGCCAGCAAAAGAATACCAAATACGGCGGCCACTATATGACCGGGCTTTACAATTGAAAAAAGCGGTTTTCGTCCCCGGGCATCAAGCATTGACAGAATCAGCAGATTGAACCGGCAACTACCAAAAATATCCCCTGAAGCCAGATCCTTATCCTTTCCAATAGCAACCGAACTGATGCCCGTTATGAGCTCAGAAACAGAAGTCACAGAAGCCATCAGAATTAATCCCACCCAGGCCCGACCCATCCCCGTCAGTTCGGATATCCGATCACCGCAGCGGGAAAGTCGCACCCCACTGAAAATAATAAGCAACGCAGAAAGCAAAAAAACAGCTACGCTGACAGCAAGATTTTGCATGGCTTTTTTCAAAGGTTGAAAAAAAGGTACCATGGTAAATATAACCAGAAGTGGCAGTAGTTCAAAATCAGTTGTGGATGAGGTGCAGAAAGCCTGCTGAATAATCCTCCTTTCTGTTGTAAACTGATGGCAGTAGTTCCAAAGCCAGTTCTCTAATCTACTTCAGGCTCAAGATCTTCGGTAAGGATTTTTTGATACAACATATTGATCTGATAACCCAGGATCCGGTTCTCGGAAAGCGGCGGTAATTCCTGCCAGTCAAAATAACCTACATCCAGGATATCGAAGCCCCTGGTTAATTCGTGGGTTAAGGGCTCACAATAAAAAACCATCTTATAAGCATAAACGGGTTCGGGGGGATGCGGATGCATTTTTTTATCAAAAACGGCCAGCAGTCTGTTGACCGAAACATCAATCCCGGCTTCCTCCTTACATTCCTTTACAATGGCTTCTTTGGCACTGAAACCGATGTCGGCCCAACCACCCGGAAGCGACCATTTGCCATCCATACTTTCCCGCACCATCAGAATCTTTTGATCCCCATTCAGTACCATGGCCCGCAAATCCACTTTTACGGTTGGGTAGTCAGTCACCAAAGGGAAAACCGATTTCAACTGCTCCAAAGAGTGGTCGCTTCCTGCCTCCAATAGTTCGAGACTGAGTTCGCGGAGTTCGGCATAACGCTCCTGATCATAAGGGTTTTCAGCATACAAAAGCCCGGTATCAGCCAGCGCTTTCAATCGCTGGCTGATACGGAGCAAGGTCTTATCCATTCTGTTTATTTATTGCCTGCAAAAATAGTACGTCAAGCCAGGAACGTTACCTGAAAGGGAAGAGGTACACTTTACAGCCGCTTTTCACCAAAGGGACTTACAAACTGATTCCTTTGGCCAATGCACCATAGGCTATCGCACAAACTTCCTGTTTATCGTTGCGCATTTCTACGGTGCCGAAAATACGATTACCCACTACCTGTTGTGTGATAGCGGTCGCACTGATGCTTTTGGTACGAAAAGGTTTTAAATAATGCACGGTCAACTGCGCAGTGGCGGTCATGCCATGATGATAATGCAACAGCCCGAGTAAACCAAGTGCAAGATCTGCAAGTGCGGCAATCACCCCTCCGTTAACAGCGTCGCTGCCAATGCCACCTGAGTGTTGTTCCTTCACTTCATCCAGATAGACGATGGGATTTTCAGGTGTGGAGAGATCAATACGGGCACCCACATGTTTCAATTGCGGAGAACGGTTGAAAAGGGCTTCAATTTCTTTCCATTTACCGGAAACAGCCAGATCGCGGCTTTTGTGCAATTGAGATAAATCCATAATCTAAATACGCTTTTTTGATACTGCAATATAAGGCAGTTCTCGTATGTGGCCTTTATCTTTTGTACAAACAGCAATTGCGGCGAAGGATTGGCTCACTGCTTATCTGAATTCAACGACCACCAATCAGCATTTTCCGGAAAGAAAGGCTGTCCCCATTGAATACATTAAAATCTACGAAAGCCTGAATGCCATCTACGCGGCCACCCTCGTTGTGCTGCCACATCAGCCAATTACGGTTTACCCGTGGTTGATGCCTTTCCTTGTAATGCGCCACCCAAAGCGGATAATCCTCAAAACGGGGATGCAGGTAATTGTTGTAAAAAGAGGCATTAGAGTAAAGGATAGGTTTTACTTTGTAGTGCTGCTCCACCAAACCAAGCCAAATAGCTACTTTATCCTGAAACTCGGGAACGGGGGTATTGTACAAGCTTTCCACATCGAGTACCGGAGGCAGATCGCCCGGCAACAACCGCACCGTACTGATGAAATTGCGGGCCTGTGCAGCCGCGTCCTTATCCCCCCGAAAAAAGTGATAAGCTCCGCGAATCATTCCCGCCTCGCGGCTGTTTTTCCAGTTGCGTTTAAAAGTCCGGTCTACAAAAGTTTGCCCCTCTGTGGCTTTCATCACCGCAAATTGCAATTGCACATCGAGGCTTTTCATCCTGGCCACAAGGCTCCAATTGATACGGTTTTGATAGCGACTGACATCTATACCGTGAATGGCGTAATCCTTGGGCAACTCTATTCCAAAACCCGGATATTGAACAAAGTTGTCTTTTTCGGCAATGGAAGAACGAAAGGGATGTAGCTTGAATAAAAAGGCTGCCGACAGGTACAGACCTACTACAAACAACAGCCCCCATAAAGCATTATCATTCGATTTTTTCGCCATATTTAATCCATATTAAGAGTCCTGTGGTTTCGTAATGCAGAAATCCTTCTACAAATATCTATAAGATTGGGTGCAACCAATTTGCAATCTTATTTTTACCATTCAAAAAGCAACATTTGTATTTCAACTTTAACGATAGTATCAATCTCTTTAGCAAACTGACTCCCCGACGGCTCTGGAACATGGTGCAGGTCTATAGCAGTTTTCAGCTGAGTAAATTTCGCAAAAAGCCGATGCAGTGGGGCTTTCCCATCAGTATCAGTTTTGAGCCTACCACAAGCTGCAATCTGCGTTGTCCCGAATGTCCAAGCGGGCTGCGCGAATTTACCCGTCCTACCGGGATGCTTCAAAAAGACTTTTTCCGCCAAACCATCGACGATATTTACAAGGAATTGCTCTATCTCGTCTTTTATTTTCAGGGAGAACCTTATCTCAATCCCGATTTTCTGGATATGGTAAAATATGCCCACGACAAAGGCATTTATACGGCTACAAGCACCAATGCGCATTACCTGACCGAAGAAAAAGCGAAAAAAACCGTCGAAAGCGGGCTTGACCGCCTCATCATCAGCATCGATGGCACCACGCAGGACGTGTATGAAAACTACCGTGTTGGGGGCAAATTAGAAAAGGTTTTGCAGGGAGCCCGCAATATTGTAAAATGGAAAAAAGAACTCAACAGCAAAACGCCCTTTGTCTTTTTTCAATTTCTGGTAGTGAAACCCAATGAGCATCAGCTGGATGATATTAAAAAACTTGCAGCGGAAATAGGGGTTGACCAGGTACGGTTTAAAACCGCTCAGGTCTACGATTTTGAAAATGACCCCAACCAACTGATTCCCTCGATTGACAAATACAGCCGCTACCGCAAAAATAAAAAAGGGGAAATGGAGGTAAAAAGCGGGCTTCAAAATCATTGCTGGAGACTCTGGAGTGGCAATGTCATAACCTGGGACGGACTTGTGGTGCCTTGTTGCTTCGATAAAGATGCGCTACACCAACTCGGCAATATGAAGATGCAATCCTTCAAACAGATCTGGCAGAATGACAATTACAAACAGTTTCGCAGCGAACTGATGACAAGCCGGCGCAACATTGATATTTGCAGCAATTGCAGCGAAGGGCTCAAAGTTTGGGAGGAATAAGAGGTTTGCGAAAGCTCAAAACGGGATTTTTAACCGAAAATGCCCCCGGGCTGCTTACTTTTGCCGGCTTATGGGGCAAAAAAAACTGGTGCGTTTCGCGGCCATCAAAACATTCGATAATGTAATTCAATATCCTGCTGACATGGCAGGAAAATGGGGCGATTTTTTTAAAAACCCTCAGCCGCTAACACTTGAATTGGCCTGTGGTAAAGGAGAATATGCCGTTGGACTCGGCAGTATGTTTCCCGAACGAAATTTTCTGGGGGTAGATATTAAAGGCAACCGGTTATACATCGGGGCTAAAAAAGCGCTGCAAATTCCGCTAACCAATGTCGGTTTTATGAGGGCACAGATCGATGGCATCGAAACCTATTTTGCCCCAAACGAAGTGCAGGAGGTATGGATTACTTTTCCGGACCCGCAACTACGGAAAAGCCGGGCAAAAAAGCGGCTTACCCACCCTAA
Organism: Chitinophagaceae bacterium; assembly: GCA_041739485.1. Taxonomy (GTDB): domain Bacteria; phylum Bacteroidota; class Bacteroidia; order Chitinophagales; family Chitinophagaceae; genus Phnomibacter. The sequence continues at coordinate 8,673 of JBGSNV010000354.1, read as the reverse complement.
ATTTCTAAAGAAGTATCAACAGTTTTTGGTACCCGGCGGACTTATTAATCTGAAAACAGATTCTCAGGTGCTGTTTCGTTTTACCAACGAAGTGATTAACCGATGCGGCTGCGAACTACTCAAATGCTATGATGATGTGTATCAGCAGGGATCAGAACCCGAATTATTGCAAATAAAAACCCACTACGAAGGACTTGACATAGCCGGCACCGGCCGCATTTTTTATCTTCAATTCCGGCTTCCTGAGGGCACAATTCCCGCGGAGGAAACTGCGTTGAAAGAATGGGTGTTAGAAAATGAAGCTGGCGAAGAGTAGGTTAAAAACATTAGTGGATATTCAGAGAGGCTATTAACATGCGCTTCGAACAATCTGGCTTTTGGAGAGTTAGTTAAAGAACCGTTCTTATATTTGCCTGCCTTATAAAAGAATCTGCTGCAAAAGCAGGGCTATTCAGATAAAACAGCCCTTATGGACGTTAAGCAAGGGGCACTCTTTTTAAACAGAGTACCCAAACAGTCTTTATAAGTTGGGGGGGATCGTTAATTAAACCAAAGGCATTGAAACATCATTTGTTAGAAGGGGTTGACTATTACTACAATGAGCAGGGCTATATAGTGCTCACTGAAAAATACCATCGCGACCGGGGTCTTTGCTGTGGTAATGGCTGCCTGCATTGTCCTTTTGAATACGAAAAAGTACCCGAACCCCGCCGCACCGAACTGTTGAACAGACCAAAAGAAATTACCCCAACCTGATTTCCCCCGTTACATCCCTGCTCTGCATGTACCGTTTACTGATATTTTGAGAACCCCATAAACCTTTCAGGAAAATGGACGTCCAATCTCAAATACAATCTCTATGAAAAAAGTAATGTTTCTTTTGGTGGCCATACTTTCTGTTGGCGGCCTTTCACTAAAAGCGCAAAATGCTCCGCGGCAACAAATGCCGGTTGAAGATCGTGTAAAAAGGACTGTTGAAAGAATGACTACAGAACTCAGCCTCACGGAACAGCAGGCCAAAGACATGGCTCCGGTTTACACCACGTTTTATACCGACATAGATGCCATGCGCCAGGAAGGCAGACCTAGTCCCGAAGCCCGACAGAAACTGATGGATAGCCGGGATGAAAAACTCAAAAAAATTCTGACTGAAGATCAAATGAAAAAGCTAAAAGAACTGGAAGAACTAATGCGTCAAAGACGACCACAGTAAGCCCGGTATCTTTTAAAAAAACCGGATCGCCTTGTAAGATGATCCGGTTTTTTTTATGTAAATATTGCAATTACTCAAACAGCTTCGGGAAGAAAGGGTAACTGCCGGATGCGTTTGCCCGTAATATCAAAAAAGGCGTTGCATAAGGCCGGGGCAAATGGCGGCAAAGCCGGTTCGCCGGCACCACCAGCCGCTTCGTCGTTCTCCATAATATGAACAATAATTTCCGGAATATCTCCCATGCGGGGCATTTGATAGGTATCAAAATTTTGTTCTACAGCCTTACCATCACTGAAATGCGTTTCGTGAACAACCGCTGCGCCATAACCCATCTGTATACTGCCTTCTACCTGCTGCCGAACGATGTCGGGATTTACATACCAGCCACAGTCGATCACTGCAAATACCTTTTTAATGCGGGGAACACCGCTTTCATCTTTTTGTAGCTGTACCACCTGCCCGGTATAGCTACCAAAACATTCGGCCATTGCCAAACCCATACCGCTTCCCTTTTTCCGGGTATCCCAACCGCTGATTTCAGCCAGCTTTTTCAGCATAGCCACCACCCGCTTATCGGTGATATGTTCGAGTCGAAAAGCCAGGGGGTCTTTACCCGCCGCAAGTGCCAGCTCATCCATAAAACTTTCAAAAGCAAAAGTATTGGTGCTGCTGTACACCGAACGCCACCACATCACGGGTACCGGACTCTCGGTAGGCACATCCGAAAACCGGTAATGGGCAATATTTTCCAAATAATTTTCACAAAGCCCTTCCATCATACTTGCATTGGGTGCATCGGGTTTGAATTTGGGGGAATTCTGCAGATCCATATTCTGAGCAGCCATCCTTGCCCGCAATCCCTCGATTTTTCCATTTTTCAACACCGCCCGGCAATGATACAATGCGCCTGGTCGAAAAGGTCCCTGTGCCATATCGTCTTCCCGGCTCCAAACCACTTTCACCGGGGCTTTTATTTGTTTCGAAATTTCCACGGCTTCGGTGGTATAATCCACAAAAGCCTTTCGGCCAAAACCGCCACCGAGGAAGGTCATATTTACCTCCACCACTTCAGGTTTCAGCTTATACCGTTTAGCCAGGTCGCTTTGAACCCAATCAGGTGCCTGAATAGGACCCCAAACCTGTATTTTATCTCCCTGAAAATGCGCTACACAATTCAAAGGCTCCATACAACTATGTGCTTCATAGGGCGTGCGATAGATTGCTTCCAATTTTTGACTTCCCTGCTCCCAGAGCGGTTCAAACCCACCTTTCTCTTTCACTGTATTGCCGGTTTTACCAAGGTCTGTCTCCATTTTTTTGAAAAGCCCTTCTGTATCCAGGTGTTCAAAACCGGAATCATCCCATTCCACTTTCAATACCTTGCGGGCCTGCATACAGGCAAATGTGTTGGTAGCCACCACCGCCACTCCTTGGCGGGTAAAGGCAAACACCGGCATACTCACCTTAAATACTTCTTTCACACCGGGTACTGCAAGCGCCGCTTTGGCATCAAAACTTTTTACCTTCCCCATAAAGCGGGGATTGCGTTCCACCATTGCAATCAGCATGCCGGGAACGGTTTTATCCAATCCAAAAATTGCTGTACCATTCAGCTTGGGCGGATTGTCAATCCTTGGCAGCGACTGTCCGATCAGTTTGTAATCCTTTCTTGCTTTTAAGGGAACGTCTTTGGGCGGGGTTAGTTTCGATGCTTTTTCTACCAGATCACCATAAGCGAGTTTCTTGCCGTCCGGTTTGTGAAAAACCTGTCCGTTGCTTGCATAGCAGGCTGTTTTGGGCACACCCCAGGTAGCCGCGGCAGCTTCAATCAGCATTTCGCGGGCCGTTGCACCCGATTGCAACAATTGCTTGTAAGCCCCCCGGATGGTAGAACTACCTCCGGTAATCTGACTACCATACCGACCCTGATAGCCTTTGGCAAATTCCACCCGTACATCATCGAGATTGACCTCGAGCTCTTCGGCCAGAATCTGTGGTACCGATTGAAAAGATCCCTGCCCCATTTCGGAGCGGTGGTTGTATAAAATGACTTTCCCGTTTTGATCCACCGCAATCCAGGCGGTCAATTCAATACCCATCGCCTCGGCGCCTTCTCCGGTCAGGAATTCGGCCACGGTATCATTTCCAAAAGCTTTAAAATAATATCCTACCGTAATTGCAGCGGTAGTGAGCCCGCTCAACCGCATAAATTTGCGGCGACTCAATCGGTTATCAGAAGATTCCTGCAACATGTTCTTTAAAATTATTGGTGTAAAAAATCAACCCTGCCGCATCATCTCTGCGGCTGTTTTTACGGCTTTATGAATGCGGGTATAGGTACCACAGCGACAGATATTTCCCTGCAAAGCCACAGTTATATCCTCATCCGCCGGATTGGGGTTGGTGCGGAGCAAAGCGGCAGCGGCCATCATCTGACCACTTTGGCAATACCCGCACTGAGGCACCTGCTCAGCAATCCATGCCTTTTGTACGGGATGGGAATTGTCGGGCGACAAGCCTTCCACCGTTGTGATCTTTGCCCGGGATGCGGCAGACACCGCCACCGAACAGGACCGAACCGGTGATCCGTTGAAATGTACGGTACAGGCACCGCATTGAGCGATACCGCAGCCATACTTGGTACCGGTTAATCCCACCACATCGCGCAATACCCAAAGCAACGGGGTATTGGCTTCGGCTTCGACAGGAAAATTTTTTCCATTGACAGACAAATTGTAAGTTGGCATAGCTCCATATTTTTCAGATTTTAAAAATAATAAAAAATTACCGGGAGTATGGGCAATTGTTTATCGTTTTACTTTTGTAAGTATACTTTTTATAGAATAATATATCCTCTAGGGCTGTATTATTTTTACATAAAAAACCAATACCTGTCCTATGGCTAAGAAAAAGATCCCTGTAAATAATGCAGACATCCGGAAACCGGGTCAGAGTTTTTTTGAAGATGTATGGGCAGTTGTACGACTCATCCCAAAAGGCAGGGTAACAAGTTACGGAGCCATTGCGCTATACCTCGGTACCAAAATGAGTGCGCGGATGGTAGGATGGGCCATGAACGCTGCACATACTTTGCCCGATGTGCCCGCACAAAGGGTTGTAAACCGAAACGGTATGCTCAGCGGAAAAGCCCATTTTGGCAGCCCCACCCGCATGCAGGAATTACTCGAAGCAGAGGGCGTATCTGTTGAGGAGGAGGTAGTGGTGGATTTTAAAACCCTTTTCTGGGATCCATCCACCGAACTTGCTTTATAAAATAATCAGGTATAATACGGGCTGATCATGAAATAAACCACCGGACCGGTTACCGCTACATAAAACCAAAGCGGCCAGGTAATTTTCGATAGTTTTCGATGCTTATCGAATTCAGAGGTTAAGCCCCGGTAAGCTGTAAAGAGAATAAACGGAAGAATGATGGCTGCCAGAAAAATATGCGTTACAAGAATGATATAGTAAACGGTCCGGATGATTCCCTCGCCGCCAAATTTGGTATCGCCGGCAAACAAGTGGTGGGCAATGTAAGAAACGAGAAATAAGATACTAAGTACAAGCGCAGCAAGCATCATTCCCTTGTGTATAGCGTATTTCCTTTGCTTTACTGCTACAAGCGCAGCCACCAAAAGCACTGCAATCAAACTATTGATAACCGCATTGATAGCGGCAAAAATATGAATGTCGAAACCCAAATCTACTTCGAGCTGCACCCTGCCGAGAACAACGACCACCAGAAAAACCACCACGGAGAAAACACCAATCAACCACTTGGCCTGCTTATCATTTTTTTGAAGCGCAGGTGCTAACAGATTTGACATAAAACCAATTGAATTATACTTTTAAAAAATTTTTTATAACAAGATGAAGGGACCGGAGTTCACAAACGATTTAAGGTATCCCGTTAAAAAATCTGAGCAATGGACTGTTTATTCTATTGAAAGGCTACGCATCTTCTTTTTTATCGGGTGCTGAAAGATCATCCAACCGTTTGCGGGTGCGGTTGAGCCACCACATCCCCAGAAAAACAATCAAAGGCACAGCAGCAAGCACCGGTAAAATCGGAATATACTGCCGGAATATCGATGGCTTGTTCCGATCTTTTTCTAAATATAAACGACCAATATCCGCAGCGAGTTTTGCCAGAGAGGCGCTATCCAATCCATTGTAAAATCCGCGTACCGTTCGGTTTCGGTCAATGAGCATTACTTTTTCAGTATGGATAAAATTGCTGTCGATGCCTTCCCCATCCTGTGCCGACAATTTAAAATCGTAGAGCAAGAGATCGTAGATGGTTTTTTTAGGACCGGTAAGCAATTGCCAGCTATCACTATTTACATGAAAGCGATCTGCCCAACGTTTTAGCGCCTCCACACTATCCCGCTCAGGATCCACACTCATGGAAAAGAAATGCACAATGGAAGTATCGCCAAATTTCTTCCGTTTGGGGTTTTCAAAGCTTTGCTGCATTTTCCGGATGTTACGGGTAAGTCCAGGGCATATATTTGGGCAACGGGTAAAAAAGGTGTTGACCACATAAATCTTCCCATCCATATCACTGCCATGCACGGTTTGTCCCAAATGATCGGTCAGGGTGAAATCCGGAATCTGATGCCAGACCGTATCATAGGTCATTTTCCCATCCTTACTTTTCTCAATCACGGAATCTGCAAAATAATGACCCGGCATATGTGCCGCATCCTCTCCCATATTTTTTACCAGCAGGTAACAAATAACGGGTAAAAACAAGGCGACTGAAAGTCCCCACCAAGCTGTTTTTGTCATAATATATCTACCAGGAAAGAATTCGTTTCCGGAGAAAATGCCTCTCCGTTTCCTTCTTCTATTTTAGTAACAGTATTTATAACGGTTGGTTTGGTATGCACCTCGCGTTATAATGGCAGCAAAGGTAACATTCGACTTGCACGCAGCGGGACTCCCGATTTTATTTTTAGCAATTTTATGAGGTCCTCTTACTGAAATCCCTCACAGGCAACCTGCATTATGCCGACAACACCAAAAAGGGTGGCACTGAAGGGGGGTGACAGGAATATCCATCTGGAAGTTCGTAAGGTTAGTACACAGTATTTTCAGACCCAATAAACGCAAAACTGAATGATTTTTCTACTATTATCAAGACAAACACGGTTACCTTCCATCGTCCAAAAGGGGTAGGTTTGACCTGAGCATACAGCTACAGGAGATAACCCTTTCACTGATAGGCTGGAACAGGATGCCAATCAGGTTTATTTTTTATTATTTTAGCCCTTTTTCATGAAAGAAGTAGTCAGTACAAAAAGCATTGGAGCGGTTTTATGATAAAGCAGACAATAGGAATGATGGGATTGATGGCCTTTTTGTTGGCAGGATGCGAAAGCGCGGAGCAAAAACTAGAAGCCAAAAAGGAAGATACACATGCTTGCATGCAGGTGCCTAATCGGTTTGGGGTATTGGATAGCAATGCTGCTAACATTACCCCTGCAGCTGGAACTACTAACGAAGGCATGGTTTTAATCCCCGGAGGAAGTTTTGATATGGGCGGCGATAATAAACAGGCCTCCCCCGACGAGTACCCCAAGCATACGGTACGGGTGGATCCTTTTTATATCGATATGACCGAGGTTACGAATGCACAGTTCCGGGCTTTTGTAGAAGCCACCGGATACCTGACCACCGCAGAAAGAAAACCTGACTGGGAATTGCTAAAAGCCTCGCTGCCCCCTGGTACTCCCAAACCACACGATAGCGTGTTGGTGGCGGCTTCATTGGTATTTCAGCAAACTTCCGGGCCGGTCAGTCTAAGCGATTATAACCAATGGTGGCGTTGGGAAAAAGGTGCGGAATGGAAACATCCGCAGGGACCCAATTCCTCCATTGATGGTAAGGATAATTACCCCGTGGTACAGGTGAGTTGGGATGATGCACAGGCTTATTGTAAATGGGCCGGTAAAAGATTGCCAACCGAAGCAGAGTGGGAGTTTGCGGCAAGGGGAGGACTTATCAACAATATCTATCCTTGGGGCAATGAACCGGTGAATACCGGGCAACCCAAAACCAATAGCTGGGAGGGGAAATTTCCCTATCTGAACGAGCAAAAGGATGGTTTTGTAAAAGCGGCACCGGTAAAAAGTTTTGCCCCAAATGGATATGGTCTGTACGATATGGCCGGTAATGTGTGGGAATGGTGTGCCGATTGGTACGATGCCAACTACTACAAAACCGGGGAAGGCAAAACGCTTGCCAACCCCAAAGGCCCGGCAAAAGGCTATGATCCTGAAGACATTTACACCCAAAAACGCAGCTTGCGTGGGGGGAGTTTTTTGTGCAACGATTCGTACTGCAGTGGATACCGTGCCGCCCGCCGGATGAAAAGCAGCCCCGATACCGGGTTGGAACATACCGGGTTCAGGTGTGTGAAGGATGGGGAGTAAGGGAGGGAAATTCCAAATCGGGAAATTCTAATTCCGATCCCGAAATTTCGGGACGATCGGAACCAAAGGGGATTGAGTGATTTAGTTTATTGAGTTAATTAAGTTGATTAAGTGGCTTGAGGAATTTCAGGAATTGCCGAAAGTTATTTCACCCTCCTTGGAGGGTCACCCCACAAATTTAGGTAAAAACGAAAGTAGGTCGGCGGGGTGGGTTGTTCAAAATTCAATAAGAAAAATTCCAATTCCGATAGTGATCGGAACCAGAGGGATTGGATAATGGATAATTGAGGAATCAGGATGAAATTCCAATAAAAAAAATTCCAAATTCCAAAAGCGAAGGGCAAAAAGCTAAAGGTGGCTAATTGGGGAATAGCGTTGGGGGAGCAACAGCCGAAAGCCGACAGCCAGCGAACCCAAACTCTCCTTAAAGGTTGGTGTCCCCACCGACCTTCCCCTTCAAACCCACATCCCACCAACACTACCGTCACCCCGACCAATGCCGTCATCCTGACGATAGGAAGGAGCCCGGTTCTTTTGTAGGGGTGAGAGGGGTTATTAGGGATTAGTTAATTGGGGGTTAGGTTAATTGAAAATTGAAAATCAGGGATTAGGCGAGGTCCCAGTTGAAGCCAAACACACTCTAAAGGATGGTGCCTCCACCGACCTTCGCCGCACACCCGGATCACCTTGACGAAGGAAGGGTCACCGGAGCCAAAGCCGTATCGCCTTTCATCCATATTAACCGAAGATCAGGCTAAATCCCCTCCTGGGAGGGGCAAGCCGCAGGAGTTGGTAAGCAGTAGAGATTCCTATTTCGGCAGGGGTGGGTAGTTCTCCGGCAAACCCACCCCTGCAGCGGCTGTTAATTTTTGGTTATACGAGGTAGCCGCTTCCACCCCTCCGGTGTAGGGGATTAACCTTTTCCCTTGCGGCTTAATCGCTCCCTAAAGATTAATATCCCCCACCGACCTTCGCCGCACACCCGGATCACCTTGACGAAGGAAGGGTCACCGGAGCCAA
>JBGSNV010000326.1:0-10166 GCA_041739485.1 Chitinophagaceae bacterium | reverse complement strand
ACCACCGGTTCTTTCGGCTCATTTCATCCACCATGCCAAGCAGGGTCTCGCTGTCCGTCATCAGTTTTCTTTCCTCTTCTCTTGCTCCGTTGGTAGAAACCGACATCAGTAAACTCTTCCTGCCATCTGTTTCTTTTGATGCGTCTGTATCTTCCAGACGCACATAAATGCGGGTCCACCAATCGGTGGTATTGTCCACCGGCATGCGTTCGCGGCGACCCGGTCTTTGATTCATACTATTGCCCCGCAACACAATGTTGAGTGACTGATTCTCATCCCGCTCAAAAGCTTTGACCGCATACACTGCTCCAAGCGCCCGATCGAGGTACAGCTCAATGATCTCAACATCCTCCACGGTTTTTGAAAGCGGACCATATTCCCGGCGCAGATTTTCGTTGGCATTTTGTACCCCGGTCAATACTGATCGTAAGGAGCTTTCAAGGGTGAGTCCACCGTAGGAACCAGCTACGGCAAGTATGGAAATACCAATTTTTTCCCGTTGCGAAGCCCAGCTGCTGAAACTACTTTTTACATTGATAATAGCGAGGTATTTGGAGACCCCCTGTTCGATTGTGGATTGTAATTGATACGACGTCAATTCGCCCTGATTACCTAATCCCACGATGATGGTACCCTGAAATCCCCCATCGGGTGGGCGATCAGTTAGGATAACTTCATTTTCTCCGATCGTGCCTGGATGAAGACCAAGTTGGAGCCGGCGGGTAAGTTCCCCGTTCAATTGTTTGTCGATGGCTTTTTCTGAAGAAAGGATGCCATCATGGGCAAAGTGTCCGGCGAGTACGGGATACCTTGCGTAACGCAGATCGCCATTGGTAACAGTCACCTGAACAGGGGCTTCAGTTGGGGTAAAGGCTGCCGGAGCACTCAGCCCGAGCAAGGTACGTTCCACTCCTTCCTCACTCATATCAAAGTCTTCAACCTGTCGGGTTATAAAGACTTTATCTACACTGCGTACAGCAGGAGGACTGTTGCGTAAACGACTTGTTTCGCCGCGTTCCAGTACATCGGTGATTGCTGCAAAAAGTATGGGATCATTGGCAAGTTCTCCATGGGTGGTACCTGAATAATACACCTTGCCGTTTTGTTTCAAGCCTTCCGGAATACCGGACGACCAGGTGACACTTTCATCCCCTTCGAGGGTGCTTAAAAATTCAAGTTTCCCATCGGTGATCTGATAGCCACAAGGCGTATCTTTTCCGGGCCTGCCCATTCCGGCAATGTAAACCACGTTCGAATAATTAAGTGCTGCGCCTTCCTTTTGTATTTTTTGCCGGTAGATTGCAAAGTTCTTCAAATGGTCTTTTTCGGGTATCGGCCATTGATTGTCGCCCGAAGCTTTTCGTAATTTTTCCCATAGGTCAGTGCTTGCAAAATCATTTTCTGCATCTTCCTGCAAAGGAAACAGACTGTGCAATCCGGGCAAATTGCAGAAGATTTTCAGCAAATCTTTTTTGGTATTGCGGATGTCAATTTTGGCCAGTTTGCCGATGATATCGTCGTGTCCGAACAGTACATATGGAATGCGGAAGGAGCCTCCAAGCGGCGATCCGAGCATCAGTACACGGAAACCTGCCCTTTCATTCAGCTTTTGCCAGGTGTCGGGTTGGTACAACATGAAATCACGAAGCAGTACGCCACCCATCGAGTGGCCAATCAGTTTGATGGGTTGGTTAAAGGCCATCAGCGCTTTTAACTTTTCGTCGAGACTTTGGGTAACCTCAGAAAGTGATAGCCGCCAGTCGAAGGGGAAGGTCACCACATCGTAATGACTGCCCAGATAATCTGCTATTTTTTTGTAGGAGGTCCGAATCAGCGAATGTGCCCGGATGTTTTTATTGTTACCGGTTGTAAACTCCAGACCCGTTAAGGCACCCGTGAGAAAACGGAAATAATTGATCCATACAATATCGTTTTTTACCATCAGGTTGCTGCCCATAATGCCGGGGAGCAAAACCACAATCGGCTTGTTGCCGCTCACTTCATCCCGGAAAACTTTGCCGCCATCGAGGCCTAATACTGCGTTGCGTTCTAATTCGGTACGAAGATTTTGCTCAAGCGGTTCAAATCCGATCAACCGGCCTTCTCCCGAAAACTTCAGCGCATTGTAAATAGCTTGCTGACTGATCTCATTTTCGAAATAACCAAAATGGTTGGTAGCCGAAGACTGATCCAGAAAATAATAGCCTTTGCCCTTTTGCCTTACTGCGCCATCGTACATGCTGCGGGTATTGACCACCAGATCGTTGGGTGCCGTATAAAACAATTTACTTGCCAATACAAGCAGGCCCCGCCATTGCAGACTCACTTTACTGTTGCCTGCAATTACCAGTAAAAGACTGTCTACCTGAATACTGCTTCCTGCAAAGTTTAATACCTTGATAAATGGGGAAGCAGGGTTCATGGCTTCGATACCGGGCAGGATATCCGGATCGTCCTTGGTTTCAATAGCCGCAATGATCAGGTCTTTGAATGCAACGTAAACCGGATTGAGGGCAAGCCCGGCAGCTACACCAGCCAGATTGAAAGTGATATTGAAAAAAGTATTCAGTCTTTTACTTGCGAGGGTGGTACCCTGTGCGGGGCAGGCCACCCGGATCAATTTTCGAACCGTAATATTTTTGTTTTTGATCGCTTGCTCTATGGCACTGATCATTTCAAGATCTCCGTTGCGTTTGAGTTTCTCTAGGTATAAAATTTCATGGCTTCCAAAGCCTTGTGGCTGCGTACAAAAGCGGCAAAGCAGATCGGCTACAAGGCCGCCCCGGGAATGGCTGATCAGATCAAGGGTTGCCTCTGCCGGAAGTTGTTTTACCAGATTCAGCAAGTTTTCCAGCGGACTTTGGGTAAGCGTTTCGTGTTGAAAGGCAAGTACCCGATCGTCTCTGTACAGGGTGCGCAGGTTATTCCAGTTACGAAAATCTGCCAGTTTATCAAAAGAACTTTCCGTGGAGGATGCGGTTCCATGAAGAAAAAGCAGGTAATGCCCCGACTGAGACTGACCATCAAAAGTTCGGAGTTTAAAATCTTTATCACAATAGCAAAGGCCCCGAACGGCTCCGAGTTGTTTGTCCTCAAGTTTTTTGGCAAGATCCCCGATAGCCGGTGCTACTGCTTTTTTCTTTAGAAAGAGGTTGAGTAATTTCAGCCCGGCTTTTTTGACCAGGCTTCTGTCAAGCTCATCGGTTTGAATTTCTGCAGGTAGGGTCCATACCTCATCATCACCCCGCATCGCTTGTTGTGCCTCCGGAAATAACTCATCCAGGGTATCCCGGTTGCCGAGCCATACCGTATCATCTTCAAAAACCAATTCAATAATGTGGTCTGCTCTTAGTTCCACTTTTTGCTCGGGCACATCGCCCCGGAGTGCACTGCTGATTGTGAAACTTTGATCGAAACTATAGTAATCAGATTGTTCAGTAGTTGCAGGTGCTGCATTTTCCTCTCCCCGCAATCGCAATGTTGTAATCGACATAATTAATCGTTTTTTTTCTCCTCAACGTTTTCTCTGCTTTGTACAGGCTGTCCTCATCGTATTTGTAACAGTTCCATAGTGCCTAAGCGAATACCAAGAGAAGTGATGATATTATTATTCGTTCCGAAATTTTTACCAAGCGCCGCAACAAAAGAGATGTTGTCATTCAAACGATAATTGACATTCATTGCTGCCCGCAAATACGTTTCATTCGCTCCCCGATCTTTGCGGCTTACCAGTTCTGCGGCCACCGAAATGTTGTTTACGTCATAATTGGCTGCAAGACCGTAATCCAAAAAAGCACTATCGATGTTCGTCTTAATGGCATTGGATGTAAACCAGCTATACCGTAGCAACCCGGTAAAGGCCACCCGGTATTGAGTTGGGGCATAATGCACATTGCACCAAAACCCCGAACGTTGGTTGCTCAGTCCTTTGAAGGAATTATTTGGAGAAGAGCCCAGCATTGCCCCTGCGAGTTCAACACTTAATATTGGTTTTAATTCCATTGCCTGTAATTCAGCAGCCAGTTTCTGAATCAGGGCCGTGTCCGGCGTGCCGTCTTCACCACCAAATAGGGCTTCGCGGATAGCATCGGCTTTCCCTTTTAAAAAGCTGATTTGGGAAGCAGAAAAGGAACGGAAGAGTTGTGTTCTGAACCCTCCTGTCAGGGAGCTTGTACTATCACTTTTAAAAGTAGCTACTGAGAAATTAAAGGTTTCCAAAGGGACAAATTTTTGTTGTATCCAGTCTTCGTAGCCTAAGTTTTCATTTTTTGACAACCAAAAGGGGGTGACCTCAAAAGATGCTCCCTGTAAAAGGTTTAAAATACTCACTGCAAAAGCCTTGGGCGTTGCAGGTCTTTCAATACTTGCGGGTGCCTGATCGGCGAGCACAAATCCGGGGGAGACCGGTACATTTAAATCGGCTAGTTTGATATCAGTAATTCCTTTTTGTGCAAGGGTATACTGGGAAAAGCTACAAAACAAAAGAACGCAAACAGAATAAAAAGAACGCATGAATGAATGATCTAATGGGTAAATTGATAGGAAACCTCCAAACTAAAAATATCCATATTGTTGTCTACTTCATTGTCTGTTTCATCTAGTATAAAAATTTCCCTTCCATCTTCGTAATGAAAAATATGTTTGATCGATATTTTATTATTGCGTGGATTAGAATCGAGCACCCTAGTAATGATGTTGAGCTTTTTCCCCGGTAAATCACGTCCGGTACCCACGGATTGATTCTTTATTTTTCCGGTTGCAACGGCATCTGTTTCCTCTTCAAATTTTAAACGACTCGACCCGATTTGGGCGTTACCAATCACAACCGTTACCAGCACATTTTTCGTTTTCATAACGGTAAGCAACTGATCGGGTAATTTCTTAGGTTTTATTTCCATGTATAATTTTTAAAAAGATGATTTGGTGAAAGATCCTGGATTTTTTTGTTTTCAGGAAATGGTATAACTGATGGCTGCGTAAAATCTTTTGCCATAAGCACTGATCAGGTTGGCCTTATCTACGCCGTTGATAATTCTCCGGGCGTTTATCCAATCCTCTTTTGTAGCATCAAAATAGGTGGAAAGTTTGCGACCGGTAAACCAGCCTTCCATCATTCCCAAAAAAAGGATTTTCACACAGTTGCTCAGGTCCAGCGCCAGTTCCGGTTTATTCAACAGGTCGATCCCCATTTTTTTACCGGCCTTCTCATAATTTTCGTACCAGGTTAGCTGTACAAAACCCCTACCGTAGTACAATTGATTGGGTGTTTGGTAAGGCTTACGATCCATTCTTATTTTTTTCCCGTAGGGTCTTGTTCGCCCCTTACCATATTCTTCGATTCCTCTGAATTGGCGGTCGGTTTCATGATGTACGGTTGCCAGCATATATGCCAGCCACCGGTCGTCTTTTTTAGGGTATTTTGTTTCCCATTCTTCGAGGATAGCAGTAAGTCCCAGCGACTGTCCGGCGGTAAGGCGGCCTCCAAATAAAGAGCCGCGCACCTGTTCGAAGAAAAAATTGCGGTTGATTCCCATAATAAATAAGAATATCGTGAATTCCGGAGTCTGTCAGAGGTCGATTCTTTTATTGAATAGAAAATAAATAAGTATCGAGCTATCGGTAAGCAGATACTTCCGGACTTGACATTCTTTTTCAAATATAAATCTTGTTTTTTTCATATGCAAGCATTTAAAAGGATGGCGGGGTAAATAGCTATAAATTTAAAAAAGCATATGTGCCAAAATCAGGAATCAAGGGTTATTTCTGCTATCTTCAATTTCTATGGCAGCAAATCTGGAACGATCTCTTGGACCGCTCATGTTGTGGGGGCTTGGTGTAGGCTACGTGATCAGTGGTATGTACTTTGGCTGGAATCTTGGGTTGGCCGAAGGAGGCACACTTGGGATGGCAATAGCCACCGGGTTTATCATTGTACTTTATATCTGCTTTACCTTCAGCTATACTGAATTGGCCTGTGCCATTCCAAAGGCAGGTGGCGTGTTAGATTATGCCACTAGGGCCCTTGGTCCCCGTTTGGGTTTCGTAGCAGGCCTTGCGCAGGTGGTTGAATTTATTTTTGCGCCACCGGCTATTGCTGCAGCTATTGGAGCTTATTTCCATTTGTTTTTGCCGCAGGTTCCTATTATAGCAATTGCCATAGCCGCTTATTTTATTTTTACTGCTTTAAATATTTACGGGGTAAAAGCTGCGGCTATTTTCGAACTCGTTATTACCGTATTGGCAGTAGGGGAGTTGTTGCTTTTTGCCGGGCTTACCCTGCCGCATTTTAAAGCAGCCAATCTTTCCTACAACGCATTTCCCAATGGCTGGAAAGGCGCCTGGGCTGCCATACCTTTTGCTATCTGGTTTTTTCTGGCACTCGAAGGCGTAGCCAATGTGGCCGAGGAAACCCGAAATCCAAAGAAAAATATTCTGCTCGGTTTTGGCAGTGCCTTACTGACTCTTATTGCCTTGTGTATACTTACTTTTTTGGGCAGCGTTGGGGTGGCCGGATGGGAAGCGGTTGTGTATCCTCCCGGCAGTTCGGAACCCAGCGACAGCCCGCTACCGTTGGCGCTTGCTATCATTACCGGCGATAATCAATGGTTGTATCATTTACTGATCTCGATCGGGTTGCTGGGATTGGTCGCCTCTTTTCACGGGATCATTCTTGCTGCCGGAAGGGCTACTTTTGAAATGGGCCGGATGCGGTACCTGA
This sequence comes from Chitinophagaceae bacterium, assembly GCA_041739485.1. GTDB lineage: Bacteria > Bacteroidota > Bacteroidia > Chitinophagales > Chitinophagaceae > Phnomibacter. Next base: position 3,448 of record JBGSNV010000326.1, on the reverse strand, counting down.
TGCATTCTACTGGTAAAGTACATCCAAGGTTTAAAACGCCGGCTAATGCCTTGTTGGTGAATATGGTGATTGGTATCGTGGCCTTGCTTACCGGCAAAACCGGAGATATCATCATCATGGCTTGTTTTGGGGCACTTACCCTGATGATTTTCGGCAGTTGGAGTGTCATCAGGTTGCGGCAAAAAGAACCCATGATGATCCGGCCGTTTAAAACCCCGTTTTATCCCTGGCTTCCTGCCATTGCTTTACTATTTGGCAGCATTGCGCTTGTAGCCATGGTCAGTATTTATACCATTATCTTTATATTATTTGCTGCCATCCTCCTGCTCGGGTATGGCTGGTACCATTTCTTTGTAAAAAACGAATAATCATGAATTTCCGGGCATTCTGTTGGAATAAAAAAAGTAACTTTAAAAATTATGGATAAGGCCACAATTATTTCGGGGCTTCAGGCAAACAGGAAGCAACTTAAAAACTTCGGGGTAAAAAAGCTCGGACTTTTTGGATCCTATGCAAGGAATTGTGCAGGGGAAGATAGCGATGTAGACCTGCTTGTTTTTTTCGAAACAGGTAAAAAAAACCTGAATAATTTGCTGGATACTCATCATTTTTTAGAAAACCTTTTCGGCCATAAAACCGAGTTGATAACTGAAGAATCCCTAAGCCATGAATTTAAAGAATTGATTCTTAAGGATATGATTTATGTGGGCATCTAACTATGAATTGATCAGGCATATTCAATCCGAATTGCAATTCTGTAGGGAATCGATCAAACATGTTTCGGAGGACTCATTTTACCAGAATGAAATATTGAAGCGGGCTATTGTTCGGTCCATTGAAATTATTGGGGAAGCGTCAAAGAAACTAAATCCTGATTTCAAGATCGAGCATGCGCATATCCCCTGGAAAAAAATGGCAGGTATGCGGGATGTATTAATTCATGATTATATGGGAGTTGACTACGAACTGGTTTGGGAGGTTGTTTTCCGGCATCTGCCAGAAATGGAGTCTGCAATTCAGGATTTATTACCAAAGGAATAAAAACATCGTGATGGATGAAATCAACCAATTATTAAGTGAACTGGAACGACAGGGCTTTACCAAGATCAAACTTGCGGTTACCGACATCGATGGTATCCTTCGGGGTAAAATCGTGAGTTTCGATAAGTTTAAATCGATTGCCGAAAAGGGCTTTGGCTTCTGTGATGTAGTACTTGGCTGGGATGCGCAGGATGCGGCCTACGACAATGTGCAACTGACCGGCTGGCATACCGGATACCCTGATGCAGGAGCGGTGGTGGATATTTCTACACAGCGAAAAGTGCCCTGGGAAAACGGGTTGCCCTTCTTTCTGGCTGATTTTGATGTTGCCGGCAGCGAAGCAGCCAAAGTTTGCCCGAGAACATTATTGAAAACGGTGATTGCCCGTTGCGAATCGATGGGTTTTTCCCCGGTTTTTGCGCAGGAGTTTGAGTGGTTTAATTTTAAAAAACAGTTAACGGAATCCGGATTGCCGCAGGTTCCGCTTACGCAGGGGATGTTTGGATATTCTGTGCTGCGGGCAAGTCAGCATTCCGCTTATTTCAATGCGCTGTTTGATGATCTTACCGCCTTTGGTGTACCCATTGAAGGGCTGCATACAGAAACCGGTCCCGGCGTATATGAAGCCGCTATCCTGTACAGCGATGCATTGGAAGCTGCCGATCGGGCTGTTTTATTTAAATCGGGTACCAAAGAAATTGCAAGCCGGTTTGATATTCTGGCAAGCTTTATGGCCAAATGGGATGCAGGCTTGCCCGGTTGCAGCGGGCATGTGCATCAAAGTCTTTGGGACAGCAAAAAGGAACAGAACCTTTTTTATGAAAAGGAAGATTCGCAAAACATGAGCGATCTGATGAAAAGTTATATAGCGGGGCAACTGGCTTGCCTGCCGCATATACTGCCTATGTATGCGCCCACCATCAACAGCTATAAACGGCTTGTAGAAGGTGCATGGGCACCAACTACACTTACCTGGGGTATGGATAACCGCACCACAGCGCTGCGGGTATTGTCGGGCGGTGCATCTTCCTGCCGGCTCGAAACCCGGGTGGTAGGCAGCGACAGCAATCCTTACCTAGCGATTGCGGCCTGTTTGGCTTCGGGATTGTACGGCATTGAAAAAGGCTTGAAACTCGAACAGCCGGCAAGCATTGGCAACGGTTACGAAGACCTGCGTTTTGGAAAACTACCTGCCAATCTTTGGGAAGCCACGCAGGCGATGAAAACCAATAACCTGGCTTATGAGCTTTTTGGAACTCCCTTTACTGAACATTTTTGCCATACCCGCGATTGGGAGTGGCGGCAGCATGCAAAAGCGGTTACCGATTGGGAATTAAAGAGATATTTTGAAATTATTTGAAACCATGACCAACCTGATTTATGATGTAAGTATGCATGAGGATAATGCAGACTATGTGGTGGAGATCCTTCGGAAAAGCGGGCTGTCCGCTATCAAAAAGGAATCCCGGCCCTACAATGATATTATTCTTGGGGAAATAGATTCCATACAAAGATTCGAAGTTTTGCTTCCTGCACCTGATTTTGAAAAGGCGGATCTCATCCTGAAAGCCGAACTTCAAAAAAACCAACAGATGCAATATTTGCAGGATGTATCTGAAGACGTCTTGATGGAAATCGTGCAACAGTCTGCCCATCAAAACCGGTTGCATTTTCTCACTGCACAATACGTGCTGCTGCAACGGGGTGTGGTACTTCCAGAAGTCGATAAAAAAGAAGAGGCAGGGGACAATTCCAGGCATTTATCAAATACCTCTAAAATGTTGTTGATTGTCGTTTCTTTAACCGGATTCGGATTTATTTTACCGGGTATTGGAGGCATTATTTTAGGATTGTTTTTCAGGTTTTTTAAACTGCACAACCAAAAGGGAGAACTATTTCCAGCTTTTGATGGCGATGCCCGGAATTTTGGGATATTCCTTTCTTTATTAAGCCTTATTATGATTACTTCAGGCTTGTTCTTTTTCAGTTAGTATACAATGCCATTCAATAACTTTACGCATGGACTTTAATCAGATCAGACAGTATAATTTTCCAACCGTCATCCGTTTTGGAGCCGGGGCTACTGAAGAATTGCTACCGCATTTGCGGCAAATGGGTTTCAGCCGGCCGCTTGTGGTGACCGATCCTCAGGTGGCGCAACTCGTATTTTTCGACCTGATTACGCACCGGTTGATTACCGGCGGCCAAAGTGTGGAAGTGTTCAGTGATATCCACAAAAACCCGGTAAAATCAGATGTAGAGAAAGGGGGAGATCATTACCGTGCTACCGGTCGGGATTGTATTATAGGCATCGGGGGCGGGGCCGCTATGGATGTGGCAAGAGCAATTGCCCTGCGTATTTTTCATACCCGCGATTTGTTTGACTATGACGATTTGATTGGCGGCG
>JBGSNV010000270.1:0-3564 GCA_041739485.1 Chitinophagaceae bacterium | reverse complement strand
ATTTCCACCACCATTACTTCTTTTTGGTATCTACTCACCATATCATTCATATTGGCGAGACATTGCGTATTCAGGGTTTGGTAATTACCGGGATCCGGATAGAGCGACATGCCAATGACATCAAACTTTGCCCCGTTGCTGATCAGGCCGCCGATATTCCAGGTAAACAAGCCATTATCGTTGCCATTAGAAACATGTACGATTACTCTTGTAGTAGGAAATACTGCTTTTACAGCATCATACCCTGCATTTACAAATTGGGCGTAATTAGCCATGCCGCCTGCCAGATTAGCCTGTCCGGTGGGCCAAAGCATTCCGTTGTTGGTTTCGTTACCTACCTGTACCCATTCCGGAGTTACACCGGCGGTTTTCAGCGCATTCAGCACATCAGTGGTATGCGTACCGATAGCGTTTTTCAGTTCCACGGCAGTCAAAGCCGACCAGGCGGCCGGCTTGGTTTGTTGTCCGGGATCTGCCCAACTATCGCTATAATGAAAATCGATCATGATCCGCATCCCGAGGTTTTGTGCCCGGAGTGCCTTTGCAACCACATCGGCTTTGTCATTCCAGGATGGGGATGGGTTTACCCAAACCCGCAAGCGGATTGTATTCATACCCAAACTCTTCAGTCCTGCAATAGCTTCTACTTCTATCCCGGATTTGTTGTAAAACTTCTTTCCGGCGGCTTCCATTTCGGTCAGCCAGCCCACATCGGCCCCCTTTGCAAAAGCAACAACAGGAAGCGGAGGAATAGGATCCGGTTCGGGAGTACCTGAACTACTGTTTTTAGAACAACCGAGCAGCCATATAGCGGCTGCCATTAAACGTACAAGCAATCTTTTCATAAACAAGTTTTCACAAGAATAATTGTCGAATTGACAAATCTAATCAAATGTAACCATTAGAAAAGGATCGGGACAATTCTGTTTATAAAAATCAGCTTCCTCAACTGTACAAACTCCGGGATAGTCCCCTTGCTGACCATGTAATTGATGGATGATCTGAAAATGAAGATGAGGTGGCCATTGTCCGTTTTCCCAAGGCTGACCAAAATGAGCGAAGACAGTCCCTGCAGCAAGCAAATCCCCTTTCTTACAAGCAAGATCAGCCTTGCTGAGATGTCCGTATAAAGTATAAAAGGAAATGCCTTCGAGGTTATGTTTTAGAACGATGGTTGCCCCATAATTGCCCAAATCCGGATGATAGCCTGTGCTATGAACGGTGGCATCGAGCGGAGCCATTATTTCGGTTCCGACAGCTCCCCAGATATCGAGCCCCAGATGCAGCGTACGTGGTTTTGCGGTTTCCATTCCGGCATCAAACACCCGGCTTCTCGCATATACGCTCCGGTTTTCGAGATAACCACCATAGCCATATCGTGCCTCCTCGGCCTTCAAAAGCGACTGTATATATTCGTTGAAGGTTGGTGTGTCTAAAAAAATCTCCGGAGTGAGCTCTGTATTTTTTTCAGAAAGATCAAGCGCTACCGCTTTTTCATTCAGTTTATCAAAAGGCACTAACGGATGGAATTTTCCTGCATGGAATTGCAATCGTTCAAAAAGCATAATGATTTTTTATATTATTTTTTTTGTACACTCATTTCTGCTAAAACCGGAAAATGATCGCTGCTGAACAATCCTCCCCAGGTTTCGCTGAGGGTGGCGTGTTTGGATACCTTCCAACGCCCAGAAAAAAGAATATGATCAATGGGTTTGCTGTTGTTTTCTTTGGGGCCAAAGCCACTGAAGGTTCCACCCGGACCATAATGTGGTGTGGCAGAAACCACCTTGGTATCAATCAGCCTGGAAGGATTTTCAGGATCGAGCAATACCTGCATGGGTTCATCGTCGATCGTGGCATTGAAGTCGCCGGTCACAATAGCCGGGGTGTTTCCTGCAATGCTGTCCACAGCTCTTAGGATGATTGCAGCACTTTCCCGACGGGCTACTTTTCCTACATGATCAAAATGGGTATTGAAATGATAGAAAACCTTCCTAGATTTTTTATCTTTAAACTTTGCCCAGGTCACGATGCGTGTAATAGCGGCATCCCAGTTTTTGCTCCCTGCCACCGTTGGGGTCTCGCTCAGCCAAAAAGTTTCGGATTGTTGCAACTCTACTGCTTTGCTATTGTAAAAAATAGCAGAATATTCTCCTGCCTTTTTCCCGTCATCCCTTCCTACCCCAATATAGCTGTATCCCGGTAACCGTTCCTGCATGTCTTCGAGCTGATTGTGCAGGGCTTCCTGAACCCCAATAATATCAGCCTCGTGAAACAGGATCTGAGAAGCTACTTTATCCTTTCGGTTTGGCCAGTCGTTCGGGGCATCTTTGGGATTATCAAAGCGAATGTTGAACGTCATGACCTTTAAATTCTTTTGTGCCCAGGCACCGGCAAATCCCATCAGGCTAATAGCCATCAGCGTTGACTTAGCAATCCATTTTTTATTCATTCTATTATTCTTTTACAATCAAAAGGCCCCGATGTTTCACCGACCCCTTACTTCCTTTAAAAATCATTATTTACCACCGTAAAGTTAGCTCTTTTACCCCCGTTTATGTGTTCCTTTTTTAATTCGGCTAAAGCCCGGGACAAGGTGTTGGCGTTTTATTAGGGAAGGGGCTAAAGCCCTATCCGATTGAAGAGCAATCTAAAAGGGGTCTCTTTACGGGAACATCTAATAATTGAGAGAAATCTAAAGCCTTATTAAATTGATCGCAGTACTGCTTTTTATTTGTGAACGGGCTAAAGCCCTCAAACGATTGAAGGCCAATCGAGAATGGAATCTCTTCCCAGGAAAAGCTAAAGCCTTATTCAATTGTTTATAATATTACCCTTGTGTTTACAGGGAATAAACCCTGTCTTTATAAAGCTTTTGACAGCTATTTAAATTTTCTTGCTTTTATTTGTAAGGATATTATTCCTTTTACAAAAGGATCCCCCTTGCCATACAGACGGCCTTTTTTCAGGCAACAAATAAGAAAAATATAAATGAAAATAGGATTGCTTTCAGATACGCATGGATACCTTGACCTCAAAATAGAGGCCTATTTTTCGGACTGTGACGAAATCTGGCATGCAGGAGATATCGGGGATGTTTCAACGGCAAAAAAGTTAGAGGCTATGAAACCGCTCCGGGCGGTATGCGGCAATATTGATGGAAAGGAACTACAGATTTTATATCCGGATAATCAGGTATTTGCAGTGGAAGGCATTAAAGTCTGGATCACCCATATTGGAGGTTTTCCACCGAGGTATACCACGCCCTTAAAAGCGGAACTCGACCGGATTAAACCAGCCCTTTTTATTTGCGGGCATTCGCATATACTGCGGGTGATGGGCGATCCGGACAGAAAACTACTTCATATCAACCCCGGTGCAGCAGGCAGTCATGGATTTCACAAAGTAAAAACCATTGTTACCTCACTAGCGTTGCGTTGTTTTATTAATTAGTTCTTTGAAAGTATTGTCAGTATTGAGTTTGCGAGGTTTTTTAGCCTAAGACGATTTCAATTTTTGAAGTTCAAAAAAAATGTAAATTGCTGAATATCACATACTTATGCA
>JBGSNV010000244.1:0-3996 GCA_041739485.1 Chitinophagaceae bacterium | reverse complement strand
AGGGGTTTGCGGGTCACGCGCCAATTGATTATTCAGATCGTTTTTGGATAATGCAATATTATTTTCTATGGTAATTACAAGATTCTTTTGAAGATTCAGGTCTGCTTTTGCCTGTAGAAAGTCGCTTTTGGCCGCTACTCCGATATTAAACCGGTTTTCGGCAAGTTTCATCCTTTCCTCAAACAGTTCAATACTTTCTCTTGTGGCATCAAGCTGTTTTTTAAAACGGAGAATATTTACATAGGCAGTAATCACATTGTACACCACTTCATTCGCTCGTTGCCTGAGGGTAAGATTAGCTATTATTACAGATTCTTCCAATCTGTTTTTTGCCGCCACAACCCGGCCTCCGTTGTAGATACGCCATTGCACGGAAACTGAGGCGTTTTCATTTTGAAACGATGCGCCGTTGCGGTTGATATCCTGCCCGGTGGTTAGTTTCTGACGCAGGTTGGTATTGCTGTAGTTGTAGCCTGCATTGCCATTGATGGTTGGCAGTCTTCCTGCATTGCCCCAGTTATCCTGAATGTTTGCAATTTCCTCATCATTTTTTGCAAGCTGAATATCGAAGTTGTTTTGCAAGGCTTGCTGAATGGCAGCTTCAAGCGTCAGCAGCGAATCCATTTTGTTGGTTTGTGCATGCGCTGTTTGAAATCCGGAAAAAACCAGGGTACTACTTAAAATTATCTTTAATAACTGCTTCATTTTTTTAATTAATTCGTTGCTTCAGGTTCAAGTTCCGGATGTAATTCAGTTTCTTCCATCAATTCAAGCGGCGCCTTTTTCTTCTTGCTGCTCAAATAGGAATACATGGCGGGTACTACAAATAGGGTAAGTAAAAGGGAAAACATGACACCACCCACAATTACAATACCCAGCGGTATTCTGCTTGTACTTGCTGCGCCAAAAGAAACGGCAAGTGGCATAGCACCGAGTGCCATGGTAAGACTTGTCATTAGAATAGGGCGCAATCTTGAAACGGCAGATTCAATAGCTGCTTTGGTTCTTTTGGTACCGGTTTCTTGTTTCTGATTGGCGAATTCCACAATCAAAATCCCGTTTTTGGTTACAAGACCAATCAACATGATCATTCCGATCTGTGAAAATATATTGATGGTTTGACCAAAGATCCAGAGACTGAACAAAGCCCCGCCAAGCGCAAGCGGTACGGTTACCATGATGATAAACGGATCGATAAAACTTTCGAACTGAGCTGCAAGTACCAGGAAAATGAGTAATAAAGCCATCAGCAAGGCAAAGTTGGTACTTCCCTGGCTTTCTGCATAATCTCTTGATGGTCCGGCTAAAGAGGTTTCAAAACTATCATCTAGGGTACTGTCTGCAATTGCCTGCATGGCCTCAATACCCTGACTCAATGTGTATCCCTCGGCAAAACTGCCACTAATGGTAGCAGATTTGTATCGGTTGAAATGATACAAACTTGGCGGGGTTGTTTCCTCCTCCATGGTTACGAGGTTGTCGAGACTGATAGATTGCCCCCGGTTATTTTTTACGAAATAAAATTTCAAATCATCTGGATTGTCTCTTGCTGAACGTTCTACCTGACCAATAACCTGATACTGTTTGCCATTTTTGATGAAGTATCCCAGTCTGCGGTTACTCAGTGCCAGTTGCAGGGTTTCAGAAACATCGGCAACATTAACCCCCAATTCACTTGCTTTCAACCGGTTTACATTAATTCTTACTTCCGGTTTGTTGAATTTAAGATCAGCATCTATGGAAGCCAATGCAGGATTATCCTTTGCTGCCTCGAGTAATTTGGGGAGTACCTCCCGTATTTTTTCAAAATTATTGTTTTGAATGACAAACTGAACAGGTTGTCCTGCACGGCGGCTGACCTGTATGGTTTGTTCCTGACTGGGAAAGGCCCGGACCTCCGGAAAACGCGCCAGGTTTCTTTGAACATAGTTTACAATTTCTCCCTGTGTTCTTTCACGATCTTTAGGATCTACAAGTCTCACCCGTATAAAACCGGAATTAACAGCGCCACCGCCCAAAAATCCCGGGGCGGTATAGGCGATTATACTGCTTTTTTCCGGAATGGAATCAATCAGGAAATCCTGAAGCTTATCCATGGATTTCAGCATCGCATCATAGCTTGTTCCTTCGGGTGCAGATATGCCTAGGCGGAACTGACTCCGGTCTTCCATAGGAGCAAGTTCGCTTGGGAGGGAAGTACCTAACCAATAAATCAACACCAGACTGCCTCCTATCAATACAAAAGCAATCCAGCGCAATCGCATAAAGCCGGTTAGCAGGTAGCGGTATCCATTTTCAAGTGCCCGAAAGAAGGGTTCTGTTTTATGGTAGAACCAACCATATTTGATTCCGGACTTCGGTGTTAATTTGATATTTAATACAGGCGTTAAGGTAAGTGATACCAGGGCAGAAATCAAAACGGCACCTGCTACAACGATACCGAATTCCCGGAAAAGTCGCCCTACAAAACCTTCCAGAAAAATGATGGGAAGAAATACGACCGCCAGAGTTATAGATGTGGCAATGACCGCAAAATAGATCTCCTTCGAACCCTCTTTGGCGGCTGCCCATTTATTCATCCCCATTTCCATTTTCTTGTAAATATTCTCAGTCACAACAATACCATCATCCACCACAAGACCAGTAGCGAGTACAATAGCAAGCAACGTCAAAACGTTGATGGTGAATCCGAAAATGTACATGATAAAGAAGGCTCCGATCAACGAAACCGGAATATCAATCAAGGGCCTGAAAGCCATATTTATACTTCGGAAAAACAGGAAAATAACCAGAATGACCAACCCAAATGCAATGGCAAGGGTTTCTTTTACCTCAGTAAGCGAACGACGGATATAAACAGTCTGATCCAAAAGTATTTTTGTGGAAATATCTTCAGGTAGTTCCTTTTTAATTTCCTCAAAGCGCTTATAGAATTCATCAGAAATAGAAATATAATTAGCACCCGGTTGCGGAATAATAGCCAGTCCAACCAGCGGAATTCCATTTTCTTTAAAAACGGTTTCTTCATTTTCCGGACCCAGGACTACTTCTGCAACATCCCGGATACGAATAATACCATTGGCATCACTCCGGATAATTACATTTCTAAATTCGGCTTCTGTATTTAACCGGCCAAAGGTTCTAACTGTTAACTCTGTGCTTTCTCCCGCAATTTTTCCAGAGGGTAATTCCACATTTTCCCTGGCCAAAGCTGCAGCAATTTCGTTGGCAGTAACGCCTCTTGAAATCATTTTTTCCGGATTTAACCAGATGCGCATGGCATAACTTTGCTGTCCCCAAATCTGAATGCCACTTACGCCGGGAATCGTTTGTAATCGATCCACCAAAACATTATTGGCAAATTCCGTAATTTCAAGCTGATTGCGGCTGTTGCTTCGCACAGCCATGGCAAGGATGGTTTCGGAACTTGCATCCGCTTTTGAAACAACGGGAGGTGTTTCAAGATCGGCAGGTAGAGAACGTGTAGCCTGTGAAACCTTATCCCGAACATCATTGGCAGCAGCTTCTAGAGAAACTTCAAGATTGAACTCTACATTGATAGAGCTTGTGCCCTGACTACTGTTGCTTGTAATATTCCGTATACCCGGAACGCTATTGATTGCTTTTTCAAGCGGCTCTGTAATCTGACTTTCTACAATATCGGCGTTGGCTCCTGTATAGTTGGTGCGAACACTCACTACTGCAGGATCAATAGCAGGATAATCGCGAACTCCAAGAAAGGTAAAAGCAATAACCCCGAAAATTATGATCAACAGGTTGATCACAATGGCCAATACCGGCCGCCTCAAACTCAGTTCAGATATATTCATAAAATGACTTGTAGAGGCTTCTGAATCAGAAACCTGTTTTGCTAATTTTCTATTTTTACCTGTAACGGCATTCCTTCTTTAATGGTTAGCAAACCACTCGTTACAATAGTATCTCCTTCCTGAATTCCTCCTTTTATCTCCACTCTTGCAGAGTCTCTGAATCCGG
>JBGSNV010000214.1:0-18733 GCA_041739485.1 Chitinophagaceae bacterium | reverse complement strand
GTGTCATCAGGTTTAGGTTTTCTATTGGTTGGTATGACACCAACCATTAGAAAACCTAAACACATTACCCAGCCTTACTCATCCAGCTTCAACACCGCTAAAAATGCTTCCTGCGGTACTTCCACGTTGCCTATCTGACGCATACGTTTCTTTCCTTCTTTCTGCTTTTCGAGGAGCTTACGCTTCCGGCTGATGTCCCCGCCATAACATTTGGCAGTTACGTCTTTACGGATGGCACTAATGTTTTCACGGGCTACGATCTTGGCCCCAATAGCCGCCTGAATGGCAATCTGAAACTGCTGTCTTGGCACCAATTCCTTTAGTTTTTCGCAGAGCTTGCGGCCAAATTCCTGTGCCCGGCTGCGGTGAATGAGCGCACTTAACGCATCCACTTTATCGCCGTTGAGCAGGATGTCCATTTTGGCAATATCACTTTCACGCATGCCAATCGGATGGTAATCAAACGAAGCATAGCCGCGGGTCGAACTCTTCAGTTTATCGTAAAAATCGAATACAATCTCGGTCAAGGGTATTTCAAAAATAAGCTCAACACGGGTTGGTGTCAGGTAGCCCTGATTGATCAGCATACCCCGCTTGCTGATGCAAAGCGTCATAATATTACCAATGTATTCGGGCTTGGTAATGATCTGCGCCTTAATAAAAGGTTCTTCAATTTTATCAATCTTTACCGGATCGGGCATTTCCGAAGGGTTATTAACCGTAATCAATTCGCCCCTTGTGTTAGTGGCAATAAAACTTACGTTAGGTACTGTAGTAATAACGGTTTGGTTAAATTCGCGTTCGAGCCGCTCCTGAATGATCTCCATGTGGAGCATGCCAAGAAACCCGCATCGGAAACCAAACCCAAGCGCCTGAGAAGTTTCCAATTCAAAAGTGAGGCTTGCATCATTCAACTGCAGTTTTTCCATACAGTCGCGCAGTTCCTCAAACTCGTCGGTATTTACCGGGAAGATCCCCGCAAATACCATTGGTTTTACTTCCTCAAATCCTTTGATCATAGCAGCAGGACGCGCTGCAAGGGTCAGCGTATCGCCCACTTTTACTTCTTTGGCATTCTTAATGCCGGTAATTATATAGCCCACATCGCCGCATTCCACCGATTTCTGTGGCGACAATCCCATTTTCAGATTACCCACTTCATCGGCTTCATAGGTGCTGCCTACTGCGGCGAATTTTACCTTTTCGCCTTTTTTAATGCTGCCGTTCATAATCCGGTAGTACACAATGATACCGCGGAAACTGTTAAACACACTGTCGAAGATCAACGCCTGCAAAGGCGCTTCTGCATTACCGGATGGCGCCGGAATTCTTTCAACAATCGATTCCAGTATCGCTTCCACACCTAATCCGGTACGACCACTTGCCCGCAAAATATCCTCTCGTTTGCAGCCAATCAGCTCGATAATCTGATCTTCCACTTCCTCCACCATTGCCCCATCCATGTCAATCTTATTGATAACGGGGATGATTTCAAGATCATTTTCGAGGGCTAAGTAAAGGTTACTGATCGTTTGCGCCTGTATACCCTGTGCGGCATCTACAAGCAACAAGGCACCTTCGCAGGCAGCGAGCGCACGGCTTACTTCATAGCTGAAATCTACGTGTCCAGGAGTGTCGATCAGATTGAGGGTAAAGGATTCCCCGGCAAATCGCGGATCTGACCCGGTATACGGATAAGTCAACTGAATGGCATGACTTTTAATGGTAATGCCTTTCTCCCGCTCAAGATCCATGTCGTCCAACACCTGATCCATCATTTCCCGTTCTGTGATGGTGTTGGTCATTTGGAGCAAACGGTCAGCAAGCGTGCTTTTACCGTGGTCAATATGGGCAATTATGCAAAAATTCCGAAAATGCTTCATAGTTTGATCTGCGCTTTCATTAAAATAAACGGACTCCCCGCTCTTCGCAGCGTGCAAAGATAAGTGGTATAAGGAGTTTCCCGTGGGGGTTGTTCATTCTTTGGGTTCAGAAACACACAGGAACACCAAATCAGGGTTAAAAATCGGGGGTTTTAGGCTTCCTTTTCAGTTTGCGGAGCCGTTTCAAGCGTTTCGTGATATTTCACAATTTCATGCAAAACCTCTACCGCGGTATCAAACCGATCCGCTCCCACGAGCTTTTTATAAATATCCGTTAAATCCGCCACCTCCTGATAGGCTCTGTTCAGCAGGGCGGTGCCGGGTTCAGCCAGCATAATTTTGGTTCTGCGGCCATCCACCGGACTTTTTTCTGAAAGAATCATACCCTTGCTCTCCAATTCATTTATGATCTTGCTCATAGACTGTTTTGCAATCAAAGCATTTTTAGCAATCTCATTATTTGTACTTCCGGCAGGGTCTACATTGGCAATGAAGGTAATATGTGAGATTTTAAAATCCCGGTCATACACCCGCATCACTTTTTGTGCCCAACCATCAAAATGGCGTTTGGCAATCGAGATCATCCTGGCCCAATTTTTTTCATTGTATTGGCTGTTTCCTGAGGCTTTTGACATATGGCTAAATCAAAGATGGTTTTAATTTAAAAATAAAAGTAAACTTTTTTTACTAATCAGTAAACAATGTTTACTATAAAAGGTTATAGCATTTTTATAAAATTTTTACATCTGTGTTATTCGTTAAATACCTTGTTTCATGAACCAAAATTTAAAGCTTTTTTTAGCTTGCTTATTCCTTTTTTCAGGAATCGGAAACATCCCTTTGTTGATGGCACAGCAAGTCCGCACCCTTTCGCTTGAGGAATTGATTCAATTAGGCATTGCCCACAGCAATCAACTAAAGGCAGACAGTACGCAATTATCTATCACCGATTCCAGATTGATTCAGGCCAAAAACTACCTGACCCCTCAGGTCAATCTAAATTTAAGCTACAAACGCATCAGTGATAATATTACCCCGTTTAGTGTAGACTTCCCCAACGGTAAAGTAGAACTAAATCCTCAGATTCTCAATCAATCTTTCAATAACATCGCCGTGAGACAACCTGTTTATTTAGGGGGGCGGGTGAAGTATGGTCTCGAAACGCTTGACTATGAAAAACAGGCGGTTGTTTTCGATATTGCTCAAACCCGTTCGGATGTTTCCTACAAAATGACCACGCTTTGGTACAACCTTTTTGTGGCTAAGGCTTCTTCCAAAATTATTGCTGCCAATATCCAATCGCTTGAAAATCAAAAACGCGATGCCGATAACTTTGTCAATCAGGGGATTCTTCTTGCCAATGATGTATTGAAAATCGATTTGACCATTACCAATCTGAACACCTCGCTCGTAGAAATCAGCAGCACGATCAATCTGTTGAAATACAATATAGCTTTGCTTACAGGACTTGGTACCAATACCCTTATCGATATCCCGGAGACCCTTCCTCTATTTGAAAAACAAGATCTCGCACTCGCAGCTTATGTGGATAGCGCCATCGAAAACCGCGCCGAAGTAAAATCGCTCGATGTACGCCAAAAGCAGGCAGCCAGCCTCATTAAATTTTCAAAAAGCAATTACCTTCCAATACTGAGCGCCGGTGGCAATCTGTTTTACGACCTGCCCAACCAACGGCTTTTCCCCAATCAGGCAAAGTTTACCGGTACCTGGGACCTCGGTTTGTATTTCAACTGGAACCTTTCTGAACTGTTTACCAATCGCGAAAAAGTAAAAGAAAGCCGGTTAAATCTTGTAAAGATTAACAGCGTAAAAAGCGAAGCCATCGAGGGCATTCAAATGGAAGTAAATGCCGATTATACCAATTACCAACAGGCTCTGAAAAAAATTGAACTGGCCAATAAAGCCGTTCAACAAGCCACTGAAAACTTTCGGGTAGAGCAAAACCGGTTTTCAGCCAACACCACTACGCCGACTGATTTTCTGGTAGCCAACAATCAATTGCTGCAGGCCCGAATTAATGTAACCACAGCGATAGCGAATGCCGAACTGGCTTATTTGAAGTTACAAAGATCGACACATGAGTGAGGAAGAGGATTAGGAATGGAGGGATTAGGAATTGGTTATTAGGTAGTGGGGGAAAGTGATTCCGATAGCTATTGGAAGTGAGACTTCAAATTTCTAAAGGATACTAGGAATTTTTATTGCAACGTCCCCTCCGTGCCTACGGGAGACGTTGCTCGAATGAAGATGTGATATAAAATTTGAAATAAAAAATATGCAATAAAAAAAGGTGTGGGGTTGCTGGGTAGGTATCGCAACGTCCCCTCCGTGCCTACGGGAGACGTTGCTCGAAAGAAGATGTGATATAAAATTTGAAATAAAAAATATGCAATAAAAAAAGGTGGGGGGTTGCTGGGTATGTATCGCAACGTCCCCTCCGTGCCTCCGGGAGACGTTGCTCGAATGGAGATGAATAAACCATAACCAAAAAAAAATAATAAATAATAAATTCCCGATATATGAAATTGCTAAATGTTATCCTGCTGGGCTCAACACTGCTTTTGCTGGCGAGCTGTTCCGGAAAAGAAAAAACCGACAATGCACAAATTGATGCAAGTATCAGCCCGGTGATTCCCAAAGTAAACAGTACTGTGGTCGATGTATTGGTAGCCGATAATGAAAACGTGAAAACAGGCGACACCCTTGTGATACTGGATGATGCTACTTTTCAAATTGCGGTGAAACAAGCGGAAGTTGCCCTCGCTCTTGCTCAACAAAATGTGGTGCTTTCAAAAAGCAGCCGCAACACGGCCTCTTCAAGTGTTGCCACGGTTACAGCTAATTCAGCAGCCGTAGCAGCCAACATGACTGCGGCGAAAGCCGGGGTAGATGCCGCACAGGTAAAACTCAACCTTGCCACCAAAAACTATGAGCGTTACCGGAACCTGCTCGAACAAAAATCGGCCACACAGCAACAATTCGATGGTGTAAAAGCAGAAAAAGACGCTGCTGAAGCCCAACTAACAGTGGCACAGGCACAGGTTACAGCCTTAGGTAAACAAATTGAAGCCTCCAAGGCACAGGTCAACACCACGCAATCTACCGTAGCCACTTCTGACAACAGTGTGGGCATTGCCGAACTCGCTATCCGGCAGGCAGAAAATGCACTCGAGATGGCAAAATTACAATTGTCTTACTGTGTCATCACTGCACCGGCAGATGGGGTCGTTTCCAAGAAAAATGTTCAAAAAGGACAGGTGGTTTCTATCGGGCAGCCGCTGATGGCTATAACCGACGACAAAGAAGTGTGGGTGGTTGCCAACTATAAAGAAACACAAATAGAAAATATGAAAGTGGGCCAGGAAGCCGATATTGAGCTCGATGCCTATGGCGACAAAACCTTTCATGGCAAAATTGAATCCTTCTCGCAGGCAACCGGTGCAAAATTTTCTTTATTACCACCCGATAATGCCACCGGTAATTTTGTAAAAGTGACCCAACGCATTCCGGTACGCATCCGCATTGAAGATGCCGATAAAGCATATCCGCTTCGTGCCGGAATGAGTGTTTATGTAACCGTAAAAACCAAGTAACCATGACGCAGGCAATGCCTTCTCTTCCAACCCATGAGGTCGGTGCCAAAAAATGGCTGATCACCATCACGGTGATTACCTGCGCCATTATGGAACTGATAGACACTTCTATTGTAAACGTAGCCACCCGCGAAATCGCAGGTACGCTTGGTGCTACCATTGAAGAAACTGCCTGGGTGATTACTGCCTATGCCATCAGCAATATCATCATCATTCCCCTCACCGGTTTTCTCAGCAATATCTTTGGCAGAAAAATCTATTTTACGGGTAGTGTCATACTCTTCACATTTGCCTCCTTTATGTGTGGCTTTTCCGGCTCTATTTGGGTGCTGGTATTCTGGCGTTTTATACAGGGTATTGGCGGAGGTGCCTTGCTGGCTACTGCGCAAACCATCCTTGTAGAAACCTTCCCGCCAGATGAACTCGACAAAGCCAATGGGATTTTCGGAGCGGGCATTGTAATGGGTCCTACTTTGGGACCGGTGCTTGGCGGCTATCTGGTCGATAATTTCTCCTGGGCCTGGATTTTTTATGTAAATATTCCCATTGGGATTGTCGCTGCTTTTCTTTCCTGGCGCTTTGTAAAAGGCACCAAAACCCCAAGAGAAGGCAAAGTGGATTATGCAGGAATTTTTTTCCTGATTCTCGGTATCGGTAGTTTGCAATTGGTACTCGAGGAAGGCGAAAAAAAGGATTGGTTCACCAGCAACTTTGTGATCACTTTTTTCATTTTGGCTGTGGCAGGTATCCTCCTCTTTATTTTCCGGGAGCTGAAAGCTAAAAACCCGGCAGTAGACCTGCGCATAATGAAAAACCGCAATGTGGTGGTAGGTTCAATGCTCAATGTGGCTTTTGGTATCGCCATATATTGTTCGGTATTTTTATATCCTGTTTTTGTACAAGGTTTCCTGGGATGGAATGCCACCCGAACGGGTTTGTTGATCCTGCCGAGTGCCTTTCTTACAGGCATGTTGATGGGCATTAACGGAGGTTTGATTAAAAAAGGAGTCAACCCCAAAGTGCTGCTCATCTTTGGTTTTGCTTTTGTGATTGCTTACGAATGGATCACCTACCATATGGCGACACCCGACTCGGGCGAATGGGATTGGTTTTGGCCTCAGATGATCCGTGGCCTTGGTTTCGGGTTCATATTCGTACCAGTTGCGGGATTAACGCTTTCCGGATTGAAGGGTCGGCAAATCGGTCAGGCTTCAGGGCTTTCCAATATGTTTCGGCTACTTGGTGGTTCCCTGGGCATTGCAGTGGTCAATACTTTTGTACACCGCCGTACTGCCATACACCGGGTAGACCTGATGGGCAATATTTCCTTATACAATCCTGTTGCAAGCGAGCGTTATTTTGGCTTGGTGAAGGGTTTCCAAAGCGAAGGTAAATCGCTGATCGAAGCCCAACAAATGGCTACGGGTGCCATGGAGGGTATCCTTTCCAAACAATCGGCCATCATGGCTTATGGAGAAGGGTTTTTGCTTATCGGATTGATTTGTTTGTGTATTTTACCGCTTGTTTTTTTGGCAAAAGTTAACAAATCAGCACCCGTAGATATGGGTGCTGCACACTAAGTTTCTATTTTAGATATTATGATCATTCGCATAGCCATTGAAGCCGATATTCCGGCGCTGGTAGAACACATCAATCGCGGTTACCGCGGAGAGAGTAGCCGTGCCGGCTGGACCACCGAAGCCGACCTGCTGGAAGGCACCCGGGTAAATGAGAACGAACTCCGTGCCATCCTTGCCGATGAAAAAGCAGACCTGCATATTTTTGGTGAAACCGCAACGGACATTCAGGCATCGGTATATCTGAAAAAAGAAAGCGACCATTTATACCTTGGCATGCTTACCGTGCGTCCGGTATTACAGGGTAGTGGTTTTGGGAAAAAAGTGCTCCGCTATGCCGAAGATTTTGCCAAAGTACAGGGTTTCCAATGCGTAAAAATGACGGTGATAGAAGCCCGTGCCGAATTGATTGCCTGGTACAATCGGAATGGCTACCTGCCCTCAGGTTATAGCTTTCCGTGGGATGATGCCATCCACATTGGTATCCGCAAACAGGCCATTCATTTTATAGAACTGGAGAAAAAGTTGTTGGAGGAAATAGCATTCGTTCACAACTAACCAATGGAAGATGCGCTTTGTAAATCAGGGTTAAATCAGGAAACTTTAAACTGTAAGTGCCTGAAATATATTGACCAAAAAAGTAAATCTTTAACCGGTCAAAAATAAGGCAAATGGCAAAACGAAGTCAATTTAAAATGAGTGAGCAGGAGCGTAGAAATCGCACCTTCAGCGAAGGGTTCAAAAAAGGAAAAGTAAAAGACATTGAACAAGGTTTAAGTACCGTTTCTGATGTATGTAAAGCCTATGAGGTTTCATATACAGCGGTTTACAGATGGTTAAGAGCTTATGGTACAAATCAGGAAAAAAAGGAAAGAATGATTGTTGAATCGCAAAGCGATACACATTCTTTGCTTTTCCTAAAGCAAAAGGTAGCTGATTTAGAAAGGCTTCTTGGGCAAAAACAAGTATTACTTGAATTTCAAAATAAGATGATTGATCTGGCGGAGGAGACCTATGGAATCGATATTAAAAAAAAACCTTCTTCGCAACCGTCCGGCACATCTGGAGATACAGAGAGCAGTATTCCTTCAGTTTGAATGCCATGTATGATGCATTGGGAACTACTAAACAAAGCTTTCACCAAAGGATGAACAGATGGCTTGAAAATGAATCAATGGCAAAGCAAGTAATCCATATGGTCCATCAGGTTAGGATTGATCATCCTACAATGGGAGTGCGGGATATTTATTTTAAGTTACAGCCAAGCGGCTTGGGGCGGGATGCTTTTGAGGCGATCTGCCGATCAGAAGGGCTTATGTCAATTAGGCCTAAAAATTGGACCAGAACAACGGATAGCAGCGGTGTAGTTAGGTTTGATAACTTAACCAAGGAGTTAATAATCAACCATATAGATCAGGTTTGGCAAAGTGACATTACTTACTTCGATATAAATGGAAAGTTCTTTTACATCACTTTTATTCAGGATATCTACACAAAAATGATAGTAGGACACAACACATCAAAAAGCTTATCTACAGAGGAGACAACGTTACCAGCCCTGAAAATAGCGATCAGAAGACGTAAGAAGGATTTGGAAGGCCTAATTTTTCATTCTGATGGCGGTGGGCAGTATTACTGCAAGAAATTTTTAGATATTACCTGTTCAATGAAAATTAAAAACAGTATGTGCGAATACGCCTGGGAAAATGGAACGGTGGAAAGGCTAAATGGAGTGATTAAAAACAATTATTTGAAACACAGGCAAATAGGCAGTTTTGATGATTTGAAGAAAGAAGTTGACCGGGCAGTACAACTTTATAACTGCGATAAGCCTCATAAAGCGTTGAAAAGAAAAACACCTCAAATGTTTGAAATGGAATTATTACTATTGCAACAGCAACCAAAGCTGAAGATGACGAAGTCATTCGACGCAAATTATCAATCGCAAGGGGCATCGAGCCCCTTGCCGATTGAAGCAACCAAAGCCTCAGAATCGGAATGTATTCTATGCAAATTGGTTTAGAAGAGTTGTAAAAAACGGTCAACGTTATTTAGGCATTGACACAATAAAAACTGATAGCAGTCAACACTAAACAGTGAAGTTAGAAAATTCAATCCTCCACCTGCAATTTTAGCATCATTCGAAAAAGCTATACTTTTTTATTTCCGGCTATATTTTTATTACATTTGAGTATGCCTGTTAGTCGTCCCCTTATTAGCTTCGATTGGGCCATAAAACGCCTGCTCCGACAAAAAGCAAACTTCATATTCTTGAAGGGTTTCTCAGCGAACTGCTGCGGCAGGAGGTAGTTATTAAAAGCATTCCCGAATCGGAGACGAACAAGGCCAATGCCGACAGTAAGTACAATAAATTCGATCTGCTTTGCGAAAATGAGCATGGTGAACTCCTCGCTATTGAATTGCAGTTTTATCCGGAAGTGGATTACTTACGACGGATGCTATTTGGCACCTCCAAACTCATCACCGATTACCTGACCGAAGGCAGTCCGTATGAGCATGTAAAAAAGGTTTACAGCATCAATATCGTGTATTTTGATCTCGGACAGGGCACCGATTATGTGTATTATGGTAGAACGACATTTCACGGCCTTCACCACAACGACCTGCTCAATTTGAGCTCCACCCAACAAAAAAAATTGCAAAAAGAGTATATCCATCAACTTTACCCTGAGTATTACATCATAAAAGTGAATAACTTTGGGGATGTAGCGAAGGACTCGCTTGATGAGTGGATTTATTATTTAAAAAACAACCAGCTTCCCGAAAGGTATACTGCGAAAGGATTGGATAAGGTGGAAGCACAACTAAAAATAGATGCTATGAAAACAGAAGAGAAGGCTGAATATCGGGATTATATGAAAAACCTCATCGTTACGAAAAGCATGATTGAAACGGTTAGATTAGAGAGCGAAGCAAAAGGCGAAGCAAAAGGCGAAGCAAGAGGAAAATTGGAAGAGCGAACCGAAGCCAATCGGGAGTTCACGATTAACCTGATAACCAATACGGATTTTGATGATGCAAAAATTGCTCAGCTCGTAGGCGTGGGTGAAGCATGGGTAGCGGAAATCAGGAAAAGCCTGGAGCAATAAGTGCTGCAAATACAATCTCTCCTGATTGATAAAATACCCTATTGAAAGCTGCTGAATAAGGATCATTACTTCCTCAGAATCGGGTGAAGAATTTTTTTGGAATTAAATAGAAGGAGGCTCCCGGGATATTCTATTTTCCCGATCCTTGTATAGGCTAAAAAGCCCTCTCAAATCAGTACCATTTCCTCCCTTCAGTTATCTATCCATTCAAACCATCCTACCCCTTCACTTACCTTCTTCCATTTGATAAAGTCCCAAAAAAAACCACCGGGAAAAAATCCCGGTGGCGTTGATGTATAACCGTACTTACTCTTTGGCTTGATTAGCTGCAACCAAGGCTATTGCCGCAGTTGAGGCATTTGTAACAGGTGCCGGAACGCGTTGTGATGTGTCCGCAAACATTACAGGCAGGGGCATCACTTTGATTACCTTTCATCGCCTGATTCATTCCCATACTTGAGGCATCTACATCGGCATTTACCTTCTGCTTTACTGCAGTTACTGGCTTGGCGGCCTGATTTTTAACAGGGGTGGCAGCGGTTACCCGTACACTTCCTAAATCAGGCGAAGTTTTTTTTTGAACGGTAGTCTCTTCACTGCTTTCTTCTGTTTCCTCATCAGGCATATTGCCTACCTCCGGGCGGTCGAGTACATGTACAAGATCGGTACGTCCGAGGTACTCGTAAGCAAGGGCCCGGAACACAAAGTCAACAAGTGATGTGGTAGACTTGATATTCGGGTGATCCACCATGCCACTTGGCTCAAACTTGGTGAAAACGAATTTCTCTACAAACTCTTCGAGCGGAACACCATACTGCAAACCAACCGATACCGCAATAGCGAAACAGTTCATCAAACTGCGGAGGGTACTGCCTTCTTTGGCAAGATCGATAAAGATCTCTCCAAGGGTATTGTCATTGTATTCACCGGTGTGCAGGAATACCGCAGAACCATTGATCTTGGCTTTTTGTACAAAACCACGACGCTTGGCAGGTAAGGTTCTCCTCTCCACAATCTGAGCGAGTTTACGCTTCAATTGGGTATCCGGACTTTCCTGCATCCGCTTGGTCACTTCTTCCAGCAATTCTTCGATCGTCAGTTTACCAAGATCTACAATATTGCTTTCTGTAGCAGAGGCTTCGGCAGTAGTAGCCGCCTCGTCTGTTTTCTTATCCTTCTTCTTATCATCGCTTTTATTGCTCAGCGGCTGACTCAGTTTGCTGCCATCGCGGTACAGCGCATTGGCTTTCAAACCCAACTCCCAGCTCATGCGGTAGCACTCAGCAATTTCTTCCATCGTTGCCTCATTCGGCAGGTTGATGGTTTTGCTGATGGCACCACTCAGGAAAGGCTGACAGGCACCCATCATCCGGATATGTCCGGTGGCATGAATGTAACGTTGTCCTTTTTCGCCACACTTATTGGCGCAATCAAAAATGGAGTAATGTTCTTTTTTCAGGAAAGGCGCCCCTTCGACCGTCATGGTTCCACAGATATACTCATTGGCTTTCTGTATTTGCTCCTCGGTAAATCCAAGTGCTTCGAGCATATTCCATTCCCAATCGTTGTATTCTTCGGGAGTAAATCCTAATCTTTCGAGACAGGCTTCTCCGAGGTTGAACTTATTAAAGGCAAACTTGATATGGAAAGCTGCGGCCATGCCTTTCTCCAGTTTGGAAATCTCTTCGGTCAGCAATCCTTTTGCACTCAATGTTTGATGATTGATGAACGGAGAAGACTCGAGGGAAGCGGAACCCTTTGCGTAGTTAACGACCGCTTCGATTTCCTTTTCGTTGTATTTCAAATTCCTCAATGCCTGTGGCACACTTTGGTTGATGATCTTAAAATAGCCGCCACCGCTCAATTTTTTAAACTTCACAAGGGCAAAATCAGGCTCCACACCGGTGGTATCGCAATCCATTACCAAACCAATTGTTCCGGTTGGAGCAATCACCGTGGTTTGTGCATTGCGGTATCCGTATTGTTCTCCCATTTTCACCGCATCATCCCAGCTTTTGCAGGCTGCTTTCAGGAGGTAATCGGGGCAATATTTACTGTTGATCCCTACAGGCTTGATGCTGAGTCCTTCCGTGGCATCTACGGCGTCGTAGGCGGCAGCACGGTGGTTACGCATTACCCGCAGCATGTGCTGAGCATTCTCTTTGTATCGGGCAAAAGGTCCGTGGATCTTCGCCATTTCAGCAGAGGTAGAATAAGCAGTACCGGTCATGATAGCGGTAATTGCTCCGCCGATTGCCCTTGCTTCTTCGCTATCATAGGCTATCCCTTTTACCATCAGCATGCTGCCGAGGTTGGCAAAACCCAAACCAAGGGTACGGTAGTCGTAACTCAGTTGAGCAACTTCCTTACTTGGAAACTGTGCCATCAGTACACTGATTTCGAGTACTACGGTCCACAGGCGACACACGTATTGGAAACCTTCTACATTGAATACTCCGGTTTCCTCGTTGTAGAACCGACGCAGGTTGGCACTTGCAAGGTTACAGGCTGTGTTGTCGAGGAACATGTACTCCGAGCAGGGATTGCTTGCATTGATGCGACCACCCTCGGGACAGGTATGCCATTCGTTGATGGTGGTATCATATTGGGTACCAGGATCCGCGCAACTCCATGCAGCGTAACAAACTTTTTCCCAAAGCGTACGGGCTTTTACCGTTTTCATGGTTTTGCCATCAGTACGTGCTTTCAGTTCCCAGTCTCCGTCTTCGTCCAGCACTTTAAAAAATTCGTTTGGAATCCGAACCGAGTTGTTGGAGTTCTGTCCGGCAACGGTGCGATACGCTTCCCCTTCGTAATCATTGCTGTAACCCGCGGCTACAAGTGCAGCTACTTTCTTTTCTTCCTCTACTTTCCAATCAATGAAATTTACAATTTCAGGGTGGTCCAGATCGAGACAAACCATTTTGGCTGCCCGACGGGTAGTACCACCACTTTTAATAGCACCTGCTGCGCGGTCACCAATTTTCAGGAAACTCATGATGCCACTGCTTGTACCCCCACCGCTGAGTTTTTCACCCTCGGCACGAATATGACTGAAATTGGTTCCCACACCGGAGCCGTATTTAAAAATGCGGGCTTCGCGGATCCAGAGATCCATGATACCGCCATCATTTACCAGATCGTCATCTACACTCAGGATGAAACAGGCGTGCGGCTGCGGACGCTCGTATGCGGAGGTAGACTTTTTGAGTTTTTCGTCAACGGGATCTACGAAATAGTGACCCTGTGGTTTGCCTGTGATGCCGTAGGTGGCATGCAAACCAGTATTGAACCACTGCGGGCTGTTGGGCACGCACATTTGATTCAAAATGCTGTAAACCAATTCTTCGTAAAAAACAGTAGCATCTTTTTTAGTGGCAAAATAGCCATATTTGAAGCCCCACTGACGCCAGCAGTCTGCCATGCGATGAGCCACCTGCTTGCTGCTTGTTTCACGGCTTGTACTGCCATCAGGCTGAGGAACCCCGGCTTTGCGGAAATATTTCTGAGCAATAATATCGGTTGCAATCTGACTCCAATGGTTGGGTACTTCTACGTTGTCCATCTGAAAGATGATCTTTCCCGAGGGATCTTTGATCATACTTGTACGGTAATCGTACTCAAACATATCAAAAGGGCTTACGCCTTCCTTTGTGTAGTACCGTTCAAATTTGAGGCCTTCTACAGGCAATTTTTTTGCAGCCATAATCATTCTATATTTTAAGTTTTTGTTTTAAGTGCCCGTAACGGTGTTAACTAATTGTTACGCGGACAACGAAAATATTCTAACTCCTCCCAATTTTCACTATCAGGATTCGCACATTTCCACAAAAATGTGTGGATTTCCCATGAAAGCCACGTGGCATTTAAATTGCGGGATTTTTCAACAGCCCGTGTGGAAAAATCAATGAACAAAATAGCCAAAGGATTGATAGCTGAGAGACAAACCGGAACCAACCCGCAAAATTTCAATAGAAACCGGAACTGCCAAACCTGCTTTTGACCGATAGACAGTGGCATTGACCATTGATACAACAACCCCATGATTACCGTTGAGTTTGAAAATAATTTTACCTTTCGGAGCGAAATAATACTGTGAATCAAAAACAATTAAAAAATATCAGGAGCCGTATATCTTATTATTGGCTTTGTCAGATCGGGGGATGGGGAACCTTTATCCTGATCAATTCCGTATTGTACTATGCGCTTGGGTTGAGCAACGGGTTCCATCCGCATTATTTCAAAAGCCTGTTTTTTCTGGCTTTCACCGGCCTCATAATCACCCACACCATGCGTTCGGTGATACAGGGCATCAATATTCTTAATTTCCCGCTGAACCGGCAAATCATCTGGTTTATTGTTATTACGGTTTCCTTTGGGCTGATTTACAGCAGTGTAACTGCGGCTTCCGAAGAAGCACTTGGCTGGGAGCCCATTTATTACCGCACCTATACTTTTGTAGAAAAATGGCTGAAAGACAGTGTAGGAGCTATTCTCTATATAACTATCTGGAATCTTTCTTATTTCGCCTACCACTATATCAGCAGTCTGCAACGCAAGGTTTTAAATGAGGCGCGGCTTAGCACGGTGGTAAAAGAGCTCGAGCTCAAGAATATTAAGGCCCATATTAACCCGCATTTTATTTTCAATGCGCTCAACAGCATCCGGGCGCTTGTAGACGAAAACCCCGAAAAGGCAAGAACTGCCATCACCACGCTTGGGATATTGCTGCGTAAAAGCCTCCGGGCCGAAAAGGGCGATACCATCAACCTGCACGAAGAACTCGGCATGGTACAAAACTACCTGGAACTGGAACAAATCCGTTTTGAAGACAGGTTAAAGGTAACTTTCGATATAGATGAAGATACCCTCGAACAGAAAATCCCGCCCATGATGCTGCAAACCCTCGTAGAAAATGCCATCAAACATGGCATCAGCCGAGAGGTAAAAGGCGGGGAAGTCCATATCTCAAGTCTTTTTGTAGGCGATCATCATGAGATCCGGGTAAAAAATACCGGGAGCCTCAACGGAAACACCCCCAAAGAAGGGTTCGGACTGACAAGTACCAAACAAAGACTTGAACTGCTTTATCCCGGTAAAGGAAAGTTTGACATCCGGACAACCGAAGATCACATGGTGGAAGCAAGTGTGATCCTGCCGGTCAATCTGATGATTTTTTAATAACAATAATCTATCAACGAAATTTATACATCCACATAAAACACCTTTTTATGCATAAAGCCATCATCATCGACGACGAACGCCTTGCCAGGGCCGAATTAAGAAGACTCCTTTTAGAATACCCTGAAATTGAAATCATTGATGAGGCCGCCAATGTAGACGAGGCACTCGATAAGATCGATCTGCACAATCCGGATATCATCTTCCTCGATATCAACATGCCGGGCAAATCCGGTTTTGATCTGCTGAACGAGTTGGATAAAAGCCCGATGGTGATTTTTACCACCGCCTACGATGAGTATGCCGTAAAAGCTTTTGAGGTGAATGCCCTCGATTATGTGGTAAAACCAATTGAGCCTAAAAGACTACGGGATACCATTCAAAAAGTGAATGAAGCTTTTCAAAAGGAGAAGGCGGCGATTCAGGAATCTGCTAAACGGGGACTATTGGGCGAAAACGATCAGGTGTTTGTAAAAGACGGAGAGCGTTGCTGGTTTATCCGGTTGGGCGATATCCGCCTGATTGAAAGCATCGGCAACTATGCCAAAGTGTATTTTGGCAATTACAAACCACTGATCCTGAAATCGTTGAATGCCCTCGAGGAAAGACTCGATGAAAAAGTCTTTTTCCGGGCCAACCGCAAACATATTGTCAACCTTCGGATGGTAGAAAAAGTAGAACCTTATTTCAACGGAGGATTGCAACTGGAACTGAAAGGCGGAGATAAGGTAGAAATCAGCCGCAGGCAAACCATCCGTTTCAAAGAAATGATGAGTTTTTAACCGAGGCATTCGGTATTATTGCTTTGGAAAAGATGAAAAAATCGCCTTCTTTGTTGTTTTGTATTGTGATGGATGTGATCGGTATGCTTACGTACACCGTGCCATTTTTCGGCGAATTTGGTGATATTTTCTGGGCTCCTGTTTCGGCGTTGATCTTCTATTTCAGTTTTGGGGGGCGCAAAGGTGCCCTCGGTGCGGCCATTAATTTTATGGAAGAAGCGTTGCCCTTGCTGGATTTCATTCCCACATTTACCATCGGGTGGCTTTATTTTCGCTGTGTGGAATCGAAGCTCCAACAGCCTTTACCTAAAAAAACCATTGACATTTAAATTTCAACTGATTGTCCTATGATATCTATGTTCACTTCTCTGCGTGTTTTTGGAACAGCTCTTCTTTTTCCTATAGCCGCTGTATCGGTGCATGCCCAAAACAAGCCCGTTATTGCTCCTGAAAAAGTAGCCGAAACCCTTGGTTACCTCAGTTCTGATGAAATGGCGGGTCGCGCCACTTTTTCGCCGCAGCTCGACAAAGCTGCGGAATACATTGCTTCCACCTTTAAGCAGGCAGGACTTATGACCCTGCCCGAAGAAAAAAGCTATTTGCAAAGTTTTGCCATGGTTCGCTCCAAACCTGCAGCAATCAACTCCGTGATGGTAGGCGATGAAAAGTTGACCGGTGAACAGATCATTTGTCAGACCGGCGCATCGAACCTTACAATAGATCAAACCGCAGGATTTGAAATCATTCGGGTAAAAGAAGGCGAAAATGCAATGGTAGCTTACCGGGCTATCCGGGGTAAAAAAGGAAACCTGATCGTATTAATGCATGCAAGTCTCGAACCTTTCTTTAAGCGGCTTAAAGCCAATAACCAACCCCGGAATGATGATGGCAGTACCGTCGTTTATCTGTTGACCAACCAAACCGAAGCAGAGACTTTCAGGCTTGACCTTTCGGTGGATGTAGAAAAACTGCCACTGCATAATGTGGTAGGGATGCTTCCCGGCAAAAGCCTTCCCAATGAATACGTCATCTTTTCGGGGCATTACGATCATATCGGCATCGGCAAACCCAATGAGGCAGGCGACAGCATTTACAACGGTGCCAACGACGACGCAAGCGGTACCACGGCAGTCATTATGCTTGCCGATTATTTTGCAAAAAAAAATGACAATGCCCGCACGCTTGTTTTTGCTGCTTTTACGGCAGAAGAAGTCGGCGGATTTGGCTCACAGTATTTTTCCAAACAAATGGATCCGGCCGCAGTGATGGCCATGTTTAATATTGAAATGATTGGTACCGACAGTAAATGGGGAACCAACAGTGCCTACATAACCGGCTATGAAAAAACAGATATGGGAACCATTCTTGAAAAAAACCTTGAAGGCAGCCCGTTTAAGTTTTACCCCGATCCTTATCCGCAGCAGCAACTATTTTACCGCAGCGACAATGCAACCCTTGCAAGACTTGGTGTACCTGCTCATACCATCAGCACAAGCAAAATGGACAGCGAGCCTCATTACCACAAGGCAAGCGACGAAATAGGAACGCTTGATACCAAAAACATGGCAGCAATTATTGAGTCGATTGCAGTAAGCAGCAAAAGCATCATCGCCGGAAAGGATACGCCGAGCCGGGTAGATACTTCGCAGTTGCGGTAAATAAAAGCTTTATACCTTTTCGAAGGTGGTGAATATCGCCACTAACCCTTATAAAGAAGTAGTGATACGTTATTTACATACAACTCCTATTGGAAGCTGGAATTCTATGTACGTTATCGTGAACCATTATAGCTAGTTATTCGGTTTATTTCATTTTCTGCGGGTTGTGCTTTGCAATTATTTCTTGTTTAAGGAGCTATAATCTTTTGATTTGCCTGTTATAAAAATTGATAGTATCAGAACTCCTTGCCTTTCCCAGTTTGTTCTGAGTGTGTTTTAAAAATAATTCTTAGTCCTGTTTCGGGAAAAATTGATTCTGTGTTTGTTAATAGCTCTGCTAATTTAATTGCCGCCTCATTAAATCTGGGTTCTGAAAATGTGTGTAATGTAACGGTTAGGGTTTGATTTGATAAGTCGGGTTCTATATCGGCATAGCCGCCGCCGCCGCCGCAAAGGGCCGCCCAAATGCGGTCTTCGTAACGTGTGGTGGTTATACCAAGTGGCGATGTGGTGTCAAGGATAGTCCGGTCGTTGGGGGCGCTGGCTTCCACCGCCGGGCCGTCAGGTGTTAATCCATTTTCTTTTTTTATAGATAGCCCTGCTTTATACCATACCGAATGGCTGACTCTGCAACATCTTCCTCTTTGGCTATGCTGTTTACAATTTGACCCTTGTTTAGCTTCTGCCGAATATTTTCGCGTTTGGTTCCAAATATTTTGTATGCTTTTTCCCTTAGGACCATCTTCTCCAAAAAACGCTGTAATCGGTAAATAACACTCCACAGTTTTCGGTAAATAAGAATCCATAGTTTTTGGCAACAGGAATGCAGAGTTTTCCTTTTCCCGGGGGATCCCCCGGGAAAAGGAAAAGTTGATTTTCGCTGGAAATTTTCCAGCCATTATGAATGCATATTTATCCAAACTAATCA
>JBGSNV010000209.1:0-33397 GCA_041739485.1 Chitinophagaceae bacterium | reverse complement strand
TCAGCGTTCAGGAGTAAATTAGATTGGGGTAGGGGCATAAAAAAAGGAAAGGAGA
This sequence comes from Chitinophagaceae bacterium, assembly GCA_041739485.1. GTDB lineage: Bacteria > Bacteroidota > Bacteroidia > Chitinophagales > Chitinophagaceae > Phnomibacter. The sequence goes on along the minus strand of JBGSNV010000209.1, from coordinate 33,342 downwards.
CGCTCTTGCTTTCTCTTTTCCTTTCTTTGAGACTACATAAAAGTTTTGTTGCTTCTTTGTTTAATAGCTTTTGGAAGTAATGATTAATTTTTTTTTATACCTGAAATACCCCGGTTGCAAAAGTTTGGGAAACCGGGGCATGATTGGCTGCAGCAATCCCTTCTGCAAGGATCATCCTTGTATCAGCCGGGTCTATAATACCATCGGTCCATAATCGGGCAGCCGCATAATATGGAGATGTTTGTTCATTGTAATTGTCAATGATTTTTGCCAGCAACGTATCTTCCTCCTCCTGAGTAACCACACCTCCTTTAGCCTTCATAGAAGCTACCTGTATTTGCAACATGGTTTTAGCGGCCTGTTCTCCACCCATCACGGCAATTTTGCCGGTTGGCCAACTAAAGATCAGTCTCGGATCATAGGCTTTTCCACACATAGCATAATTGCCGGCACCATAGCTGTTGCCGGTGATGATGGTAAATTTAGGGACAATGCTATTGGCTACTGCATTTACAAGTTTAGCCCCATCTTTAATAATACCCGAATGTTCGCTACGACTTCCTACCATAAAACCGGTCACATCCTGTAAAAAAACAAGAGGGATCTTTTTTTGATTACAGTTCATAATAAACCGGGCGGCTTTGTCTGCGCTGTCGTTATAAATGACCCCACCCATTTGCATTTCGCCGGTGGCAGATTTTACGATCAGCCGCTGATTCGCAACAATGCCTACTGCCCAACCATCAAGCCGGGCATATCCACAAACAATGGTTTTGCCGTACGCCTTTTTAAATTCATCAAAAGAGGAAGCCCCTGAATCGTCTGTATCTACCAGGCAATCAATCAGGTGACGCACATCATAGGGTTTGCTGTTACCTTCAGGGAAAATACCGTATGCATCCGTTGTTTTCCGGAGGGGAGGGCGACTTTCTATCCGATTAAATCCGGCAAGATTGGGTTGCCCGATTTTGCCAACGAGAGATTTAATTTCATTTAAACATTCCTCTTCGGTATCGAACTGATAGTCGGCAATCCCACTGATAGCATTGTGCGTATCGGCCCCTCCCAGTTTTTCATGATCCACCGTTTCACCGATGGCCGCTTTTACAAGATAGGGGCCTGCGAGGTAAATAGAGCCCTTTCCGGTGACCATCAGCGTCTCATCACTCATGATAGGAAGATAGGCGCCGCCGGCCACACAGGCACCCATAACGGCTGCTATTTGCGTAATGCCCATAGCACTCATGCGGGCATTGTTGCGAAAGACCCTGCCAAAATGCTCTTTATCGGGAAAGATTTCGCTTTGCATAGGAAGAAAAACCCCGGCACTATCTACCAGATAAATGATGGGTAAATGATTTTCCATGGCTATTTCCTGTAAGCGAAGGTTCTTCTTTCCGGTTATCGGGAACCAGGCACCTGCCTTTACTGTTTGGTCGTTGGCAACCACTACGCACTGTCTCCCACTAATATATCCAATACCCCCGACGGTTCCGCCAGCAGGGCATCCCCCTTCTTCGGGGTACATATTGTAGCCGGCAAAATCACCGATTTCAATAAAAGGCTTGTTTTTGTCTAGCAGGTAGGTCAGCCGTTCTCTAGCCGTAAGTTTTTCCTTCTGATGCTGTTTTTCGATGGCCTTTTTACCCCCTCCTAAATGTATTTTTTCTAATAGTCTTCGTCGTTCGCTCAATAAGAGCCGCATACTGTCGTCATTTTTGTTTACCTGTAAATCCATAATGGTGCAATCCTTTTTATGCTTCGTAAAAAGATGCAGCGAAGATAAGCCCCGAAAGGGTAGCGGTTCCTTTGAAAAAATAAAAGCCCTGCCAAAAATAGCAGGACTTTTTTACCCTTGAAACGGCATATTGGATGCCGGCCTTCAGGTTGGCTGTTTTAAGCGTTACTTGACTTCCTCAGGAAGGGAGACTTTCACAGGTTTCGGGGTTTTTTTATTTTCAGAATCAACAAGACTTAATTACAAGTACAAGCTGCCTCGATATCATCGTTTTTAATGTGTTCAGGAAGGCTAAAACTTTTGCTGAAGGAGTCGTATTGGAATTCTCATTGCGAACAGTTCTTTCCTTCCTCATTTTCTTATTTTTTCTTCAGGAATCGTCAATACATCTTCTTCTACCTGAATCTGAATTATTTACTGCCGAAAAAGGTATTGAAGGTAATACGCTTGAAAGTGGTGTATAGAAAAAAAATCAACAATAAAGAATTACCGGAAAAACGGACGAACCATTTTTTCAAGCGCCCTGGTCGAATTGTTGATGAATACCAGCTTTTTTAGAGTATAAAGTTATACATAAAAGGCATTCAAAAGAAGACTTAAGTCAAAAAATTTTTTAGAAATGTTTCAGAAAAGGGTTTTCCTTTTCTTTTTTAGGATTCTAAGGAGAAAAAACTACCTTTTTATTCTGCCGCCGGAATTGCGAATTCCCGGGAACGCAAGGCCCTGTAGGCAAGAAAAAGACTGATGATCATAAATACAGCACCTAAAGCAAAAGGGGCACCGGGGAAATAATAGGGAGTGCCCTTTTGGGTGAAATAAGAAAAGGTGTTCGTCATCAGCGGTGGTCCTATGATTGCTGTGGCACTCATCAAGCTCGTCAGAGCTCCTTGTAATTCGCCTTGTTCACTGCTACTTACAGTGCCGGCCATAATCGATTGCAGGGCAGGTTGTGATAGTCCTCCCAACGCATAGGGAATTAAAAAAACGAACATCATCCATCCTTGTGAGGCTAGCGCAAAAAGAATGAGCCCGACAGAATAAAATCCTAATCCTACATAAACACTTTTTTCGTTGCCAATTTTCGGGTTAACAATTCGTACAAGACCCCCTTGTACCAAACCTACTAAAAGGCCTACAGCACCAAGCGATAAACCGATCATGCGTTCATCCCATTGAAATTTTTCGATGCCAAAAAAAGCCCAGTTGCTTTGGACTGAATGACCCGCAATGTAGATAAAGATCATACTTGTAACCAATGGAAGCAGCACCGGATATTTACGTAAATGCAAAACCGCCCCAATCGGGTTAGCTCTTTTGATGTTGAAGGGTCTTCTTTTTTCAACCGGTAAGGATTCGGGTAATACAAAGTACCCATAAATCCAGTTGAGAAAGCACAGTATAGACGCCGCAATGAAGGGTACGCGGGGGCCATACTGACCCAATAGTCCTCCAAGTACAGGTCCGAGAATAAAACCAACACCAAAAGCCGCCCCAATCATTCCGAAATTCTGCGCCCGGTTCTGAGGTGTACTAACATCAGCAATGTATGCAGAGGCAGTGGTGATACTTGCTCCGGTGATACCCGCAATGATGCGGCCAATAAAAAGCCATTCAATATTTTGTGCAAAAGTGAGAATGAGGTAGTCAACGCCAAAGCCGAAAAGAGAAAAAAGCAATACAGGTCGCCGGCCAAACTGATCGCTCAATCCACCGAGAATCGGGGCAAATAAAAACTGAACAATGGCATAAGCAAAACCTATCCAACCGCTGTATTTAGCCGCCTGACTGATATCGCCCTGAATAAGATCTGCAATCAATTGGGGCATTACCGGAATGATAAGACCCCATCCTGTGATATCAACCAACAGGGTAATAAAGATAAAACCGATTGCTGCTTTCTTTCCGGACACAGAATTCTCTTTTTATTGGAGCAAAGTTGCAACATTCAGGGATGTTCCCCGTCATTTGTTTTTACAGCATTTGCTTTCAGGTTCTCCATAGTAACATAGTCCAATGCTTTTAAATGGGTTCCATCCAAAAATACCGGTGGGGCCATACCGGCTACCATAGCTTCTTTCCATCGAATTGCACACAAACACCATTTATCTCCGGGTTTTAACCCCGGAAACCGGAGTTCCGGTCTTGGGGTCATCAAATCGTTGCCCATTGCAAAAGTAAATTCAAGAAATCCCTTGGTCATTTCGGCACAAATTACATGCCTTCCGGTATCGTTTTGTCCGGTTCTGCAATGCCCGTCGCGGTAAAATCCGGTCATCGGATCAGTGCAACAACATTTTAATTCTGTTCCTAATACATTCAATGGCATAATCAAAATCTCTTTATTCTTTTACAGGCTTAACGGGTAGGGCTGCATAAGCATATACAAGCTCAATAAAGGCTTTTACACCTACATCAAGCTGACTATCGTCAATATAAAAATCCGGTGTGTGATGCGGTGCCGCATCTTTTGGGCTTACTCCGGCAGGCATCCCACCGAGAAAGAAGAAAAGTCCCGGTACTTTATCGCTGAAAAAGGAAAAGTCTTCGGCTCCTGTGGTCCACTCTTTGGCATTGACATTGGCCTTTCCCGCCGCCTTTTCCAGGGCAGGCACCATCAGCGCTGTGAGTTTGGGGTCGTTGTAGGTTACCAAAGTTTTGGTGTCGATCGTCACTTCGGCAGTAGCTCCCCATGCAGATGCAATTGTGGTTGCTACTTTCCGTATCCGCTCATGTGTTTGCTTCTGCATAACGGGATCGAGGGTCCGGATGGTTCCATCCATGGTAATGTCCTCCGGAATAATATTACTGCGTACTCCGCCATTTATTTTTCCTACGGTAATCACCACCGGAGCAATCGTCAACTCGCTCTGACGGCTTACGATAGATTGCAACCCTTCAATAATATGGGCTGAAACCACAATGGGATCAATACCACCCCAGGGCTGTGAGCCGTGGGTCTGCTTGCCGATAACCTTAATGGTAAACCAATCACTGCTTGCCATCGTAGCGCCGCTTTTATAAGTAATAGTTCCGGCAGGAGTTTGAGAGTTGATATGCAATCCAAATACAGCATCTACGGTAGGATTATCCAATATACCTTCTTTCACCATGAGTTTAGCACCCCCTTCTTCATCACCGGGAGGGCCCTCTTCGGCAGGTTGAAAAATAAACACGACTGTTCCCGGTACATCTTTTTTCATTTTGGTCAGTACTTCTGCAGTTCCCATAAGAATGGCTACATGCGAATCATGGCCGCAGGCATGCATAACGGGGACGGTTTGACCGAGGTAATCAGCGGTCTGTTCCGACTTGAATGGAAGGTCTACCCGTTCTTTTACAGGGAGCGCATCCATGTCGGCACGGAGTGCCACAACGGGTCCCGGCTTGCCGCCTTTCAAAATAGCAATAACACCGGTTTTAGCAACGCCTGTTTTTACTTCAAGACCCAGTTTACGCAAGTGCGCCGCAACGTATTCGGCAGTTTTGTATTCGCGGTTACTCAGTTCCGGATATTGATGTAAATGCCGGCGCCATTCAACGACCGAAGGGTTTATGCTTTTTACAAGGGCACTGTAGTCCCCCGCATTTTTTTGAGCAGAAGCAAAGGTTGGTAAAATAAACAGGAATAATAAAATCCGATGCATGTTAGTTTGATTGTTTGGTAAACAGATACGTGTCATATTCTATAAAATCATTGACTTTTAATTCAAAACCGGTGATCCGGCTGCCGTTTTGTTCGAAAGGTACCTTATAGATGCCATATTCGATGTTATTAAAGCGAATCAGCCACTCTTTTTCGGAAAGGTATTGCAGGGTAGCAATCAGTTCAGGATGATGTTCGAACCGGATCTCCAGTTGATTTTTAGGTAACCCGGTGATAGTAATGTTGCCATAAATGGGATTTGAAAACTTACCGGTAAAGGCTTCCAAAGGCAGGGGAGGGTTTGCCTTCCCGGCTATTTTTTCCCAGTTGGCAATTTCCTGTGCCTGCTTTTTTTCGCCATCAGCAAAGGGCCGGTAGAAAAATTCACTCCGGTCTGTTTTTGGTACACCAAGATAAGCATCAAGAACCATATAACGCAGTGCTTCAAAAAAGCTTTGATTATCGTTGTTGGTCAGAATGGCGATTCCCAGATTCTCTTCAGGCACAAAGCAAACATTGCTTACCATACCGGCTGCACCACCGGTATGCCAGAAAAGCTGTTTGCCATTATAATCTCCGGCAAATAGCCCGAGGCCATAACCGGTAAAATGCATGGGCAGGTAGCCGGATTTGCGGCTGTGGGTGACGATTTGTACGTCTCTTGTAGTCTGAATCACCGGCCATGGCAGAATTTGTTTTCCTGCAAGCCGACCACTATCTAATTGCATCAGCAGCCATTTGGTTAAATCTTTTACATTGCTTACAATACTTGCAGCCGGTCCCAGATTATCCCAGTTGTCGTCTGGTACCCTTTGTAACTTTCCGGTAAAGGAGGTAGTATAGGGTACTGCCATATTGTTGGTTTTATTGCGTACCCCGTTGCTTGCCACAAAGGTTTGGGTAATGCCTAATGGAGCAACAATATTTTTTTCTACAAACTGCTCCCACGAATCGTTTGTCACCTTCGGAATAATTTGTCCTGCAGTCAGGAAGCAACTGTTGCAGTAACCATAATCCTGCCGAAAAACACCTGTCGGTTTCAATAATTTCATTTTACCCATGATCTCTTCTCTTGTCAAACTTGTGTTCCAAAAGGTAAAGTCGCCCTGAAAGGTTTTTGTGCCAATACGGTGACTTAACATATCCCGGATGCTTACCTGAAGCGTACTCAGGCTGTCATATAAACGATACTCAGGATAGTATTTACTAATCGGATCGTTTAAATTCAGTTTTTTCTGATAGGCTAACCAGGCTAGTGCGGTGCCGGTAAAAAGTTTGGTATTGCTGGCAATAAAAAAATGGGTGTTTTCATCAACCGGAGATTTGGTTTCTATGTCTTTTACCCCAAATCCTTTGCTTATTACAACTTTTCCATCCTTCACAATCACAATGGCCAAACCGGGAAGATCCCACTGTTTCAGTCCTTTTTTAACATAGCTATCCAATTCATTTTTTACGAAATCAGGGGTTTGGGCCCTGCTACTGCCAAATGCGAGAATAAGTATCCAAAAGTATATTTTCATTGTCTGTTTTTTTTAATACAGTACCTTTTTTCCTTCGTTTGGATTAAGGCCACTACAGAATTCCCGATGTTTTCGAAAAGCCTTGTTTTTAGTTTACTTCGTGCCTGAAGTATCGTTTTTTTCTGAAGTTTTCTGAACATGCCGAATATCGTATTCATCAGGATATTAAAAAACTTCTTGTTTAAAAATAAACCGTTGTCTCGGGAAGAAATCATGTTTTCCAGCCAGGTTGTTCCTTTAAAATTTTGTTTAGAATATCCTGAAATGTTGATTCCTGTTCCTGATAGCTTTTCAATAGTTTTAATTGATTTTTAGTCCGTTCCAGATTTTGTAAGGGATGTACAACCGGATAATAGATATTGCCAAGAAGATGATCGGTTAAAAACCGAATTGCCTGCATATAGATCATAAACTGTCCTGAATAGGTAAAAAGATCTTTTTCGGCAGGGGTCAGCAGGTCTTTCATTGCGGAAAGGTAGCCTTTTGCCAATCCTTCAAAATAAGATACCCGCACCGAAACCTGATTCAAATCTGTTGCATTTTCATCAACGGCACATAGATAGGTTCGGCACATGTCGCCCACATCGCTTATGAAATAGCCGGGCATAACCGTATCGAGGTCAATGACACAAACGCCTTTTTCTGCATGGTCAAACAAGACATTACTGATCTTGGTATCATGGTGAATCACCCTCAAGGGGATCGCCTTTTCACGGTCAATATTTTTGTAGATGTCTGTAATCGATTCATTTTGTATGATGGTCTTTATTTCTTCGCGGCAGGAGTTAATCAAAATGCCGGGTGCCTGATGTAATGCTGCCTGAAACTGATCGTAGCGTAATGTGAGGTTATGAAATCCCGGTAGCGTAATTTGTAAGTTGCCGGCATCAAAACCATGTAACATACGGCTGAAAGTCCCGAATTCCCGTGCCGCTTCAAAGGCCATATCCGGGTTAGGTACTACATCGACTGTATGCGTATTGGCTACAAAAGGCTGCAATCGAAAGTAACCCTGTGAAGTCTGCAACAGGGTATGCCCTATATGAGTGGCTAACGGACGTACAAAAAAATAATCAGGCTGATGGTCTTTCAGAAAGGCTCCGATTTGTTGTACGTTATCGTTAATCTTCATCGGATTTTTGAAAACAGATTCATTGATTTTCTGAAGGATGAACTGATTTGCAGAAGGGGTGGTTTGTACTTTCCAGGTATTGTTAATCAGGCCATTTCCATATGGGATCAGCAACCATTGTTCCTCTTCCGGAAAAAATGCTTTCCGAATATTCTCTAAAGCAGCTTCCAAATCGATTCTTTTTTACTTGGGCAAACTACATCAAATACCTGAATAAGCAGGGATTCCTCTCTGCAGCCGTTCTCTAAATCCTGTTCTTTTGGGTGATAAAGGGTTCAAATCCTCTGAATATTCTACATTCACCTTTTGAAGCTTCTGAATCATATTTAGTTTGCTATTTTTATTTCTTCAAATTTTGTCTATGAACAGCAATCGTCGACGTTTTATAAAAAATCTATCTCTTTCAACAGGAGCAGTTGCTGCGGGTTTTGGTTCGGCGGCTTCCGATGGTTTTATAGGTAAACCCATATCCTTTATAAGGGCAGATACCTCCGGCAATATGTGTGGATTTGCTGCTCCCAAACTCCAAACTGTTCGGGTTGGGATAATTGGTTTGGGTATGCGTGGCCCCGGTGCTGTAGAACGGTTGGGCTTTATAGAAGGGGTAGAAATAAAAGGATTATGCGATAAATATCCCGACCGGGTTGAAAAAGCACAGGGCATTTTGCGGAAAGCGGGATTGCCTGCTGCAAAGGCCTACAGCGGAGAAGAGGGATGGAAAGCGCTATGTTCGTCGAACGATGTAGATCTGATTTATATCTGCACTCCGTGGCATTTGCATACGCCGATGGCTGTTTATGCTATGGAAAATGACAAACATGCAGCCGTGGAGGTACCTGCTGCCGTTACATTAGAAGAATGCTGGCAACTTGTAGATACCTCCGAAAAAACAAAGAAGCATTGCATGATGCTCGAAAACTGCTGCTACGATTTTTTTGAACTGCTTACGCTGAATATGGTTCGGCAGGGGGTATTGGGAGAGTTGGTACATGCAGAGGGGGCCTATATTCACGACCTGCTGGATCTGAATTTTAAAAAGGATATTGAAGGTGGTTATGCTGACATGTGGCGGCTGAAAGAGAATATGAAGCAAGGTAACCGGTATCCCACGCATGGCCTTGGCCCGATTGCACAATGTATGAACATCAACCGGGGGGATCGTTTTGATTACCTCACAAGCATGAGCAGCAACGATTTTATGATGGCAGATCATGCCAACGAACTTGCCGCTAAAGATGCGTTTTACCGGCCCTATGCCGGCAAAACCTATCGTGGCAATATGAGCACTACTACCATAAAAACCATGAAGGGGAAAACCCTGATGATTCAGCATGACGTAACCTCTCCAAGACCTTACAGCCGTATTCATTTACTGAGCGGTACCAAAGGGATAGCCCGCAAATGGCCCTCTCCGCAGCGGATTGCTTTTGGACATGGCTGGATTAAAGAGGAAGAAATGAAGGCTATTGAGGCAAAATATACCCCTGAAATTGTTGTAAAAATCGGGGCACTTGCCCGGGAAATCGGAGGACATGGCGGGATGGATTTTATGATGGACTGGCGCCTGATAGACTGCCTTCGTAATGGTTTGCCGCTTGATGAGGATGTATATGATGCGGCAAGCTGGAGTTGCATTACCGCACTATCTGAGCAAAGTCTTTCAAACCGCAGCAGCGGGGTAGATGTACCCGATTTTACGAGGGGCAACTGGCAGACCAATCTCCCAATTGAATTAACCCTAAAAGGTGGCGGCACAACCGGAGTTAAAAAGCGCTCTGCCTGAACGTCTTAAGAGTGCTGTTTATCTTATTATATTGATATCTTTTATAACTGCCTTTTTTAAGAAAACACCATACCGTAGATGGTACTAAATCCTAAAAAAAACCTCTGAGAACCCTGTTTGGTTCAAAGAGGTTTTCGGTTATACCCTGATATAACTGAAACTCAAGATACTAGTCTGCTTCTTCATCTTTTTTTTCCTCATCAAGATCCCAGTCTTCATCCTCCTCATCATCATCGTCTTCTCCCCAAAAGAAATTATCCTCTTCCTCCTCCTCATCGTCCTCAAACAGGCTTTCATAAATAACAGCTTGTTCTTCGGTCAATTGCTCCACTACTTCGTGCAAGGCGTCGGTTTTTCTATACCAGGAAAGCGTTTGGTCTTCGTCCTGAAACTCTACCAATACACACTTTTCTGTCATCAAAGGGACGTAAATCAATTCAAGTGATGCATTTTCCTGCTCCTGTACCAGAAAGTAGGATCCTATTTGTAAATCTCCGTAAGTAGCCATAATATAATTTTTATGCAAGGTCGGTAGAAAATCGCGTTTTTCGACTGATATTTTCTTAAGCAATTGTTACCAAAAAGAGTCGTTTTTTTCACATTTGTTCAAATTCTGACTTTACTCCTTGCTTGGCCCCGAAATAGCCTGTATGTTTGCATGACCTTATTACTTTTCCCAGGTCAATTTATTGAATGAACAGCATCCTGTATCCGGATGGTTTGTGTGCTTTCGGGCACATAGCTGAAGGGCGGGGAAAACTTTTTTTATGGCTAAATATGTATTTGTAACCGGTGGTGTTACCTCTTCTCTCGGTAAAGGTATAATTGCTGCAAGTCTGGCAAAGTTATTGCAGGCAAGGGGTTTGAAGGTTACCATCCAGAAACTTGATCCTTATATCAATGTGGATCCCGGTACCCTGAACCCTTACGAGCATGGGGAATGTTATGTAACCGAAGATGGGGCAGAAACTGATCTTGACCTTGGACACTACGAAAGGTTTCTGAATATATTTACAAGTCAGGCCAATAACGTAACTACAGGTCGTATTTACCAAACGGTAATTAATAAAGAAAGGAACGGTGATTATCTGGGGAAAACGGTACAGGTGGTACCGCATATTACCGATGAGATCAAAAGACGCATGCTGCTGATTGGAAAGGAAGGCAAATACGATGTAGTGATTACCGAAATCGGAGGAACTGTAGGTGATATTGAAAGTCTTCCCTTTATTGAGGCTATGCGGCAGTTGCAGTGGGAGCTTCCCGATGAGGATTGTGTGGTGGTGCATTTGACCCTGATACCTTATTTAAGGGCAGCTAAAGAATTAAAAACCAAGCCTACGCAACACAGTGTAAAAATGTTAAGTCAGGAGGGAGTACATCCGGATATCATTGTGTGCCGCACAGAACGTCCGCTTACTTATGAACTTCGTCGAAAGATTGCTCTTTTTTGTAATGTAAAAACAGAAGCGGTGATTGAAGCGGCAGATGCGGCTACGATTTATGAAGTGCCTATGCTCATGCAGCGTGAACGGCTTGACTGGATCTGTTTGAAAAAATTGGGACTAACCAATTTGGCTGAGCCAGATCTTACTTACTGGCGTTCATTTCTCGATAAAATTAAATATCCGCAGGGATCAGTAACGATTGGATTGATTGGTAAATATGTTGAATTACAGGATGCCTACAAATCCATTTTGGAATCATTCATTCATGCAGGTAGCGTAAATGAATGTAAGGTAAACGTAGAAAATGTACATAGTGAGCATATCACCCACGACAATGCGTTTGAAAAACTCGGACATTTAGATGGGTTGCTCGTTGCTCCCGGTTTTGGTTTGCGTGGAATAGAAGGAAAAATTGTTGCGATTCAGTATGCCCGTGAAACCGGGATGCCGTTTTTTGGTATTTGTCTTGGTATGCAAATGGCAGTGATTGAATATGCCCGGAACGTACTCAATATTAAGGATGCTCATAGTACAGAAATGGATGCTAATACGGCTAATCCTGTGATTGACATGATGGAAGAGCAAAAGAAGATTACTAAACTTGGAGGAACTATGCGATTGGGTGCTTATCCCTGTGAATTAATTGAGGGAAGTCTTGCGCATCGGATTTATGGAAAAACGACGATCAGCGAAAGGCACCGTCATCGCTGGGAGTTCAACAGTAAATATATAGATCAGTTTAAGGAGGCGGGTATGTCATTAAGCGGCATTAATCCTGAAACCGGACTGGTAGAAATTATAGAACTCCCTGAACATCCTTTCTTTTTAGGGGTTCAGTTCCATCCGGAATTGAAAAGTACCGTAGAAAGTCCTGCGCCATTATTTGTTGACTTTATCCGTGCAGCGAAGGATCATAGTCAAAATAAAGGACAGAATAAAGAGCATGTAAGTCCACAAAAACAACTACACAGGTAATCGACGTTTAAGAAAAGATAATTCCGGATTCACCGATTGGTTCTCCCCTTATCTTTGGCAGCTAAAATAAAGCAAGCAATAGTGAAGAAAATTCAGGTGGTAGGGCTGATCTTAGCCATTTTGCTGGTAGATCAGGTGTTTAAATTCTATATCAAAACTAATTTTTATCTCCAGGAAGAAATTCCTGTATTTGGTGATTGGTTTAAGCTTCACTTTATTGAAAATGAAGGGATGGCCTGGGGCTGGAAGTTGGGTGAAAGTGGAAGCTGGGGAAAAATAGCCCTGACCTTATTCCGGCTCGTTGCTGTTTTCTTTGGCGTTTACTATATTGGTAAGATTATTAAGGAAAAACAACACAAAGGATTCATTATTTGTGTGGCGCTCATTTTTGCCGGTGCAGTGGGCAACCTGATTGACTCCCTATTTTATGGAATGATTTTTGAGGAAAGCGATCCTTATCTCCGCAACCTGGCAACTGTTTTCCCTGAAGGGGGGGGTTATGCCGGATTTTTGCATGGAAAAGTGGTGGATATGCTTTATTTCCCTATAATAAAAACAAACTATCCTGAATGGTTTCCTTTTTGGGGAGGACAGCGCTTTGAATTTTTTAGCCCGGTTTTCAACATCGCCGATGCGAGTATTTCCATCGGACTGATTGTGATTCTTTTGTTTCAGAAGCGGTTTTTTGCAGAACCCGACAAGAAAAAGGCGCTGATCTCAATAGAAACCAACGCCAAAGTGGGGGATAGTGAGCAGGTTAATTAAAACAAGCCAAAAAGCGTACTGTCAATCCGGGTAATGATATCACCGAGATCTTCTTCTTTTTCGGCAAACTTATTCTTGTCTACATCAATCACAAGCAATTTACCTTCATGGTAATTATCAATGAATTTGTTGTAATATTCGTTGAGTTTCTTTAAGTAATCAAGGCGAATATTTTCCTCGTATTCGCGCCCCCGTTTTTGAATTTGTCCTACAAGAGTAGGAACAGAACCCTTTAAATAAATCAGCAAATCGGGTGGTTTTACCATACTTCTTAAGGTTTCAAAAAAGGAGTAGTAATTGTCAAAATCCCGCTTATTCATCAAGCCCATTTCATGTAAGTTGGGAGCAAAAATCATGGCATCTTCATAAATGGTACGGTCCTGAACTATGGTTTCTGTACCCCGGTGTATTTCTAAAAGTTGGTTCAACCTGCTATTTAAAAAGAAGATCTGAAGATTAAAACTCCAACGGGGCATATCCTCATAAAAATCAAACAAGTAGGGGTTCTCGTCCACATTTTCAAATTGCGGAATCCACTTGTAGTGTTTGCTAAGCAGTTCGGTGAGGGTGGTTTTTCCTGCACCAATATTCCCTGCAATAGCTATATGTTTTGGTTTGTTCGCTGACATAAGAGTGAATCTATTCTGTTTATTTTATTGACTGACGGGCAATATAACACCGCTTTGCTTCAATTTTGACAACAAGGTAAGAAAATCCTGATTTGAGGACTTTTTTTCCTGAATTGGATGATTTAAGAAGTTTTTTTTAATAAAAAACGCCCATCGCTTGACGTACCCTTTTCAGGGTTTCTCCGGCGCTTTGTCTGGCTTTTTCTTTTCCTTCCTGCATGACGCTTCGGAGATAATTTTCATCCTGTATGATGTCGTTTGCTTTTTGCCTGATAGGTGTAATGAAGTGAATCATATCCTCTGCAAGTTGTTTTTTCATGTCTCCGTAACGGATCTGTACATTTCCCGCAGAGGATGCCTGATATTTCTCTTCAAAAAAGGCCACCGTATCTATGGTACTTACGAGTGACATCAGCGTGAAGAGATTCTGGATATAGTCTGGTTTTTCACTGTCGGGCGTTTCCGGCCCCTGATCTGTTTTCGCTTTTTTTATCTTTTTTTCAATCAAAGCATCTTCATCTGCAAGATAAAGGGTGTTCATTTCATTTTCACTTTTGCTCATTTTCCCTTGTCCATCAAGACTCAGGATTTTTTTTAGCCCTGTATTTTCAAAATTAAAAGCCTGAGGCTCAGGTAATATTTCTTCGCCATTGCCGTATCGGAAATTGAACCTTTGTGCGAAATTTCTTGCCATTTCAAGGTGCTGTTCCTGATCCTTGCCTACAGGTACCTTTGTTACCCTGTGAATCAGGATATCTGCCGCCTGTAAAACAGGGTAGGTAAGCAAGCCGGCATTCACATTGTCTGGGTGTTGTCTTACTTTATCCTTAAAAGTGGTTGTTTTTTCAAGTTCTCCCTTGTAAGCAAGCATATTGAGGTACAAATACAATTCTGCTATTTCCGGAACATCACTTTGAATATAAAGGGTCGCTTTTGCAGGATCAATTCCGCAGGCAATATTTTCTGCTATAACTCTTCGTACTCCTTGCTGAAGCGTTTTGGTGTCCGGGTGCGTGGTTAAACTATGCCAATCTGCTACAAAAATAAAACAGTCAAATGCATCCTGCATCTGTAATAGATTCCGGGTGGCCCCAAAATAGTTTCCAATGTGTAGCAATCCGGTTGGTCGGATACCGGTAAGCACGCGTTCCTTGTTCATAAGTTGGCGAAGATAAGCAACCCGAATGTTATGTCTGAGCCTGAAGTGTCAATGTCTATCGAAAATTGAGTTCTATTTATTTCATAAAAAGCTATACATTTCCGGTACATATGAAAAAAAGTTTCTTATTATTTTCCGTGCTTTTTTTGAGTCTGATTCTTCATGCTCAGAGCCGCAAGAAAGCTGCTATCCTTGTGTTTAGCGCTACAAAGGGTTTTCGGCATAGCAGTATTAAGGAAGGGAAAGCCGCTTTGTTGAAGCTGGGTATGCAGATGGGGATACAGGTAGATACCTCCGAAGATGCCAATGTATTTAAGCTGGGAAATCTGAACCGGTATAAAGCGGTGATCTTTTTGAGTACAACCGGTGATATTCTTAATGAAACCCAGCAGGGTGTTTTTGAAAATTTTATCCGGAATGGTGGTGGATTTGTAGGGATTCATGCTGCCACCGATACCGAATACGACTGGCCCTGGTATAATAAATTGGTGGGGGCACAATTTGCAAGCCATCCCAAACAACAGGATGCTGATTTGATTCGATTAGATAGTAGCTTCCTTGCCATGAAGGGTTTGCCATCCAAATGGCGTCATTTCGATGAGTGGTACAATTTTAAAAATTACTTTTGGGATCAGATGAATATTCTGATGACCGTAGATGAAAAATCCTACACAGGAGGGAAAAACGGCGACTTTCATCCTGTAAGCTGGTACCATGCCTATGAGGGAGGCCGCGCATTCTACACGGCACTCGGCCATACCCCTGAGTCCTTCATAGATCCGCTTTTTCTATCGCATTTACGCGGTGGGCTTATGTATGCAATGAATTATAAAAAAGGAAAAATGAAGAAAAGGAAAAAATAATTCAGGGCATAATTTAAGCGCCTTTGAAAACCGGTTTTCTTTTTTCAAGAAAAGCATTGGCGCCTTCAACTTTATCTTCTGTGCCAAAAAGTTCTCCAAAAGCATCAATCTCAGATTCATATCCTTTTGGGTCTCCTGCTGCTGCCTGATTGGTGAGTGCAATGACTTTGGAAATGGCAAGTGGTGCTTTGGATTGTATCACTTGCAGGATTTCCCGGCATCGGTTTATCAGCGCATCGGGTTCCGTAATTTCATTGACCAAACCCCATTGAAGCGCCGCATTGGCATCAATGATCGCACCGGTCATCATTAGTTCCATGGCTTTGCCTTTACCAACCAACTGGGTCAGTCGTTGGGTGCCTCCATAACCGGGGATCAATCCGAGGTTTACTTCCGGTTGCCCAAATTTAGCTTTGGTGGAAGCAATGCGGAAGTGGCAAGCCATGGCAAGCTCACAGCCACCTCCAAGTGCAAAACCATTAACGGCTGCAATTACGGGTATCGGGCTATGTTCTATGCGATTAAATACAGACTCCTGCCCTTTTTGTGCCAGCATTTTACCACCATCACTATCAAGGCTTGTGAATTCTGATATATCGGCACCTGCAACAAAAGCCTTCTCACCGGCACCTGTAATCAGGATGGATTTAACTTCAGGGTCTAAAATAGCTTCATCAAGCGCCTCGGATAATTCAGTGATCACCTCTTTATTTAAAGCATTCAATTTTTCAGGACGGTTAATGGTTATTGTACATATTCCGGATTCCTTTTGGCAGGCAATGGTTTGATACATAAAATCACTTTTGAGCAAACCTAAGGGGTTGTTTGTAAAAATCATTGTCTTTTCCGAAAATTTCAGAAGTTTTGGTAGGGTATATTTTTCATCCGGATTCCGCTTATCCTTCTTTTCTGTTGAACTAAAATAGATTTCTATTCTACATTTCTTCATACTTATTGAATATCTATAGAACTTAGTTGTTTAATACCGGCTTTTATTCAAAAGAATATTTTTTTCCGGATGATGTTCTCCGGAAAAATGAAATCCCCAATATTTTATGTCCATACCTACTAAGACTTTTGATCACCTTCATTGTGAAGTTTGTTCGAAGCGGACGGACTCTATATTTTGTTGTACCAACGGCGAATTGTTGGATGAAATCAGCGATAGCAAGAGTTGCTCGATTTACAAAAAGGGTCAGGTGCTATTCAATGAGGGGGGCCATCCTTTTGGAGTTTACTGTGTGAACAAGGGGAAAATAAAGGTATCTATTGTGGGTGATGAAGGAAAGGAGCAGATCGTCCGGCTTGCAAAAGACGGGGATGTACTTGGGTACAGAAGTATGCTGGCAAGCGAAAGGTACAATGCCACCGCTATTGCTCTTGAAGAGTCGCAGGTTTGTTTTATTCCAAAAGAAGTTTTTCTTTCCGTATTAAAAACCGACCGGCCATTAGGTATGGAAGTGATGAAGCTCCTGAGTACGCAATTGAAAGAAGCTGAAATAAAACTAACACATCTTGCGCAAAAGCCCGTACGGGAAAGGCTTGCAGAAACCTTGCTTTTTTTGAAGGAAACCTATGGGATGGTTGATGATACCAATGTATTGGCTGTTCAATTATCAAGAGAAGAGATAGCCAATTTAGTAGGTACTGCTACAGAAACCGCCATTCGCTTACTTAGCGAATTGAATAAAGAGGGCGTAATAGAACTTGTTGGTAAAAAAATAAAAATTATAAATCAACGGCAGCTTTTGCGCATAGCTAACCTAAACGATTATTAGTCCACCTTTTTACTTTTCTAAAGAAACTGACCACGCTGTTGAGCGTGGTTTTTTATTGGGCAAATGCAAGGTCTTTTTCGGGATTAGAGCATTCTTTATCATTAAGTAAAGCAAGGGATTTGTAAAAAGTGATCTCCTTGTTTGAGCAAATACATATACATGTCATCTGAACCGGAGTAAAGTTATTTCGATGCAATATTTTATGATATAAATCATGTTTTTCATTGAGTACGGTCATTTACTGTGGTAACGATCCTGTTTAGTTTCGCACAAGTAAAAAGATTATTATGGCCGCACCACATTTAGTTGAATTCAATGAGTTTTCCCCCGCCAAGCTGTGTAGCTATGTTGAAAGCAAACAATATCAGCAAATAGAATCCCTTATGGATTCTATCCGGAACTATTTGCAGGATTTACAAAATGAAACGGAAGAAGCAGAAAAGGTAGAATTAGTTGCTGTACTTTTTTATCGGACTTGTGACGAGATAAAGCAAATGATTCGAAATGATCGTTTGATCATTTTTCCCCTGATCAGAGACGAAGGACCTAAGGCCTGTAAAGGCAGAAAACTGCCGATTGAAATGATTCAAAAGATGCATAAAAAAATCATCACTCTGTTTGAAAGGATGCGGCATATGCTCAATAGTTACCTTTCACAGCCGGATTGGTCGCAGGACTTTAAAATGATTTGTGAAGAAATACATTCACTGGAACAACAGGTATTGCAGGTAATTTATTTGAAAGAAAATATATTGATACCGAAGGTGGATACGCTTTTTAATCAGCCTTGTACCGGCAATTGTACACCACCTGCACCCTGATATTCTCCTATGCAAAATAGTCCAATTGAAAAATCAACCACATGCTTTCATTGCGGAGAAGCAGGACTGAAGGATGGTCTGGTTTACGATGATAAATACTTTTGTTGCGGAGGATGCAAAACCGTTTATGATATACTCAATCAGAGCGGCCTTTGTACTTATTATCAACTGAATGCAACACCGGGACAAAATCAGCGGATGGCCGTTCGTGCCGGGAAATTTGCATTTTTAGAAGATCCAAAGCTGTCTGAGTCTTTGGTTAGATACCGCGACGGACAAGATGTTCAGGTTTGTTTCTACCTGCCTCAGGTTCATTGTAGCAGTTGTTTGTGGCTTTTGGAGCATTTGCATCAAATGCAATCCGGAATTTCCGTCAGCAGGGTTGATTTTGCTCATAAAGAGTTGACCCTGCAATTTAACGAAACGGAGATCTCGCTAAAGCAGATAGCTGAATTACTTACAAGTATTGGGTACGAGCCATACATCAGTTTAAATGACCTGAATAAAAGACCCCAAAAATACTATAATAAACAAAGGATCTATCGTTTAGGAGTGGCCGGATTTTGTCTGGGGAACATCATGCTGCTTAGTTTTCCGGAGTATCTCTCCATCGTAGACAATCCTGAGCAGGTACAGTTGACGCCCTGGTTCCGTTATCTGAATCTGATACTGGCGCTTCCTGTTTTTTTCTTTAGCGCACAGGAATTCTTTGTGCAGGGTTGGAAAGGGATTCGTTCCGGTTTTCTTAATATAGATGCACCGATTGCGCTTGCTATTTTAATTTGTTTCCTGCGGAGTATTTACGAAATCATCACCCAAACGGGTCCCGGTTATTTCGATAGTATGGCCGGTATCGTCTTTTTCATGTTGATAGGCAGAATCCTTCAGGACCGGACACAACAGTCGTTAACGTTTGACCGGGATTACACAAGTTATTTTCCGATTGCGATCCATAAGATCATTGATGGTAAGGAGTTGCCGGTGGCACTGCCCGATCTTCGTGCCGGAGACCGGGTTGCAATCCATGCTCAGGAGATTATTCCTGCCGATGGTATGCTTGTGCGGGGAGATGCAGAAATTGATTACAGTTTTGTAACGGGAGAAAGTGTACCGGTGCCTAAAGCGATCAGCGAGTTAATTTATGCCGGTGGCAGGCAGGTTGGTGGTAAAATAGAAATGCTTCTGGTAAAAGATGTTTCCCAAAGCTACCTGACCCGATTGTGGAATCAGGCCTCTAAAGGAAAAGATACCGAACAGCGTGACTCCTTTTTACATCCACTTGCCCGTTATTTCACTCTTATTCTTTTTACTTTAACTGTAGCAGCAGCTACCTATTGGGGGTTTAACGATGCTGCAAAAGTTTGGCCGGTGATTACAGCAATGCTCATAGTTGCTTGTCCTTGTGCCCTTTTGCTCTCAGCCACTTTTACCAACGGGCATGTAGTGAGGGCTTTTGATCGGGCTGGTTTTTATCTGAGGGACTTTACCATTCTTGAAAAACTGTTGCCTATTACCCATATTGTATTTGATAAGACAGGAACGATTACCAATAATCAGGCTTATGATATTAGCCACGCAGGGGAGCGGCTATCTGAGCAGGAGCAATCATTTTTGAGTCAGGTTGCGCTGCAAAGCAATCATCCGTTGAGCAGGGCGGTTGGCAAATGGTTAGGGGAGCATAGTGAAGTGGTAGAAAATTTTAAAGAAACGTCCGGACAAGGCATAGAAGCCTGGATAGAAGAAACCTATATCAAAATGGGAAGTCCTGAATTTGTATGGGGGAGTATCCGAAAAACAGCCAAAGGGTCTGTCGTTGCTTATAAAATCGGGCTGCAAAAGGAAGGCTTTTTTGTGTTGCGGAATAATTACCGCGAAGGAGTATTTCAATCCTTAAAAAAACTTTCCGGACGGTATCGGCTTTCTATATTGAGCGGAGATAATGATGCTGAAAAACAAACCCTTGAGCAAATGCTTGGTACTCAAACGGAATTGCTTTTTAATCAGTCGCCAAACGATAAACTTTCTTATATAAAATACCTGCAGAAAAGAGGGGCAAAGGTTTTAATGGTTGGTGACGGACTCAATGATGCAGCCGCGCTTACACAAAGTAATGTGGGGATAGCAGTGACGGATGAGGTTAATAATTTTTCACCGGCATGTGACGCTATTCTTGAAGCCAAAAAGTTACAAAACTTATCTAATTATCTCCGGATGGCAAGGAGTGGAAGGATGGTTATTCTTTTTTCATTTATCATTTCCATACTCTACAATATTGTGGGTCTCTCATTTGCTGCAACCGGCAGTCTCACTCCCCTTGTAGCTGCCATACTGATGCCGGCTAGCAGCATCAGTATTATCCTGATTTCCTGGTTGGGTGTACAAATAAAAAATTATTATTTGTTGTATCGGCCGGGTTGATTTTGTGGAAATTTCTCATCATATTTTATCTGGTATTTGGCTTTCAATTACGAAATATGATTTTAATCATGTTCATAGGTGAGTGTAATCATTCTACGGCCTGAGGCAGCAGGATACTTTTGCTCATTACTTTTTAAACAAAATATATGTCCGTAATCATCATTCTTCTCATAGCCAGCATGCTGGTAGCCGGTGGCTTTCTCATCGCTTTTCTGGTGAGTGTAAAAAGCGGACAGTTTGATGATACGTACGGACCTCCTGTCCGAATGCTTTTTGATGATAAAACAGTTGATAAAAATTCATAATTCCATTCAAGTATGCAGTTACCTTTAGAAAAGTTCCACTATGACAACCGACACCCGAAGGCCTTTTTAATAGCCACGATTGTATGGGGTTTGGTAGGAATGCTTGTAGGCCTTCTGATCGCTTTTCAGATGGCCTTCCCCGCCCTCAATTTTGATTTTGCCTATACAACCTTTGGCAGAGTGAGACCTGTGCACACCAATGCCGTCATTTTTGCTTTTGTAGGAAACGGTATTTTCATGTCCGTTTATTATGCACTTCCCCGGTTGTTGAAAACATCAATGTACAGTGCCCGATTGGGTTGGATTCATTTTTGGGGTTGGCAATTGATTATTGTTTCCGCTGCCGTGACTTTGATAACCGGGCATACTACCGGTAAGGAATATGCTGAATTGGAATGGCCCATTGATATTGCAATTACCGGGATATGGATTGTGTTTGGTTGGAATATGCTCATGACGATTCTCAAAAGAAGGGAACGCCATATGTATGTTGCGATTTGGTTTTGGATTGCTACCTGGGTAACGGTGGCCATGCTGCATATTGTTAATTCCTTTGAAATACCGGTTCATTTTTTGAAGAGTTACAGTTGGTACGCCGGTGTGCAGGATGCTTTGGTTCAATGGTGGTACGGGCACAATGCAGTGGCCTTTTTTCTGACCACTCCATACCTTGGGGTGATGTACTATTTCGTGCCCAAAGCGGCTAACCGGCCCGTGTACAGTTATCGTTGGAGTATCATTCACTTTTGGGCGTTGATTTTTTTGTACATATGGGCAGGACCGCACCACTTGCTGTATACTTCTTTACCGGATTGGGCACAGTCACTTGGAACGGTCTTTAGCATCATGTTAATATTCCCTTCATGGGCTGGTATGCTCAATGGGTTGATGACGCTCCGAGGTGCCTGGGATAAGGTTCGCGAAGATCCTATTTTGAAGTTTTTTGTGGTGGCACTTACAAGCTACGGGATGAGCACTTTTGAAGGTCCCATGTTGAGTTTGAAAAATGTAAATGCGATCTCCCATTTTACCGATTGGACAGTAGCGCACGTACACGTGGGTGCGCTTGGATGGAATGGCTTTCTGACTTTTGGGGTCATTTATTTTCTGGTTCCGAGGTTGTTCAATACCCCGATGTATAGTAAGAAGTTGATGGCGAACCATTTTTGGATAGCTACCCTGGGTATTATTCTGTATGCGATCCCTATGTACTGGGCCGGATTTACACAAGCTTTGATGTGGAAAGAGTTTACGCCGGAGGGTACCTTGAAGTATCAGTTTTTGCAGACTGTTACCAACATTCGACCCATGTATATTTTAAGGGGCATCGGTGGTATGTTCTACATAACCGGTATGTTCCTTTTGATTTATAATGTTTGGAAGACGATAAAAGCCGGGAAATTTATAGCTACTGAATGGGCAGAGGCACCCGCTTTAACGAAAGTATATGTTCCTAAGCCCGGTTATAATTTCTGGCATTCATGGATTGAAAGACGTCCTGTTCAGATGTTGATTGTAAGCCTTTTAGTGGTTACAATTGGTGGGTTGATTGAAATGATTCCCACTTTTTTGATCAAAACCAATATTCCTACAATCGCTTCGGTAAAACCTTATACACCGCTGGAACTAGAGGGTAGGGATTTATATATAAGAGAGGGCTGTTATACCTGTCACTCTCAGATGGTGCGACCTTTTCGGGATGAAGTAGCGCGATACGGGGAATACAGCAAGGCAGGTGAATTTATTTATGATCATCCATTTCAATGGGGAAGTAAGCGTACCGGACCTGATTTGCATCGGGTAGGAGGGAAGTATCCCAATAGCTGGCACTACAACCATATGTTGCAAACGACCCTTATGAGTCCGGGAAGTTTGATGCCAAACTATCCATGGTTATTGGATGACGACCTCGACTTGACGTATACACCCGCCAAAATCAGAGCAATGCAAACGATGGGTGTTCCTTATGCATCAGGATATGATACGTTAGCAGTTCGAGACCTGAAAAAGCAGGCGATGGAAATAACTGCTGATTTAAAAAAGAATAAAATCAAAACGGCACCGGATAAGGAAATCATTGCTTTGATTGCTTATCTGCAAAGGATTGGTACAGATATTAAATCAGATAAGCCTGCAGTCGTATTGAAATAGAAAAGTGGATTTACCTCGACCGGGCTTAACCTGAATAGGGTTTAAAAACAGGGACCTGTTTTACCTTATTACCGACATGCCGGTAAAAGAAAATTTAAAAACAGCTGGCTTTAGCCAGCGCACTAAAAAATTCACATATGAAATTTGTAAACTATCTCAATAGTATCACAGGGATCAGCATCTTTCCTTTAATTGGTTTGATCCTGTTTGTGGTTTTTTTCGTGGGAATGACCTGGTACGTATACAGCACCGATAAAGAAACCTTAAAGGAATGCAGTAATCTGCCACTCGATCTGTAATTTATATTTTTTTAATGAATGATTTTATTGAATATGATACACCGATTTATAAACAAGAGAAGTCTGCTTCTGTCTATATATATCCTGACAGGAAGCCTTGGCGCAATGGCACAGCCTCCCGAACCGGGTGCCATACAAAACCCATTGGCACAGGTGCTTTTGGGGATCATGATTTTGTTAGCGCTTGCAATTGCAATTCTTGCCAATGTAGTCAATCAGGCCTCTGCTATGTATCGGGATAAACTGCGGGAGGAAAAAATAACTGAAGAAAAATCGAAGTCAACACCTGTCGCTTTGATTTGCTTATTACTTGGTGGAGGGTTACTTGCTTCGCTGCAGGGTTTTGCGCAGGAAACAACTACAAGCGCATTGAATTTTAATGGGTTATCGGCACTTACTTTTTTTGTAATGATTGCTGCGATTGCTATTGAAATCATCATACTGATTGTACTTGTTTATCAATTGAAATTTTTAGTAGGGATTGAACGTCAACCCAAAATAGTCGAAGTCAAGGTTGAAGAAGAAAATGCAGCCCCTAAAAAAAGTTGGTGGTGGCGAATAAATAATGCCAATGATCGGGAAAATGAAGAAGAGGTTGATCTGAGTCATGATTATGATGGAATCAGTGAACTCAACAATAAATTGCCACCCTGGTGGACGGTTGCTTTTGGTCTTACCATTCTTTTTTCCATTGCTTACCTGTACCGGTATCATGTTGCGGAATCAGCTCCCCTTCAGATAGAAGAATTACAGATTGCAATCAAAGCAGCTGAGCTTGAAAAGACTGCTTATCTGGCAAAGAACGCAAGTAATGTAGATGAGAATTCTGTAACAATGTTGGATGCTGCTGCTATTGCAGGGGGTAAGGTGCTATTTACAGCAAATTGTACCCCATGCCATGGTGCTGCGGGTGAGGGCAATGCGGTAGGCCCTAACCTGACAGATGAATACTGGCTGCATGGAGGAAATCTTGGCGATATTTTTAAGACGATTAAATATGGTTGGCCGGATAAGGGCATGCGTGCCTGGAAAGACGATTTCTCTCCAATTCAGGTAGCACAGTTAACAAGTTTCATTAAGTCTATTCAGGGCAGTAAGCCTGTAAATGGCAGGGAGCCACAAGGGGAACGATATGAAGAACCTGAGGAAAATACCGATGCTACAGATAGTACTTCGGCGGCAACAGTAAAGCTATAAAGTTCCTTTGGGAATACCAATATTATGAATGATACCACATTTGAAATACATCCGGAAGAATCTTTCAGGGACCGTATGCCTTCGGTTAATGAAGAGGGGAAGCGTAACTGGATTTATGCCTGGCAGCCATCCGGTTTTTGGTATAAACGCCGTACCATATTGAGTATTCTTTATATTGGTGTTTTTTTTAGTCTGCCCTTTATTCACATCAATGGAAATCCGGCGTTGCAATTGAATGTCGTGGAAGGAAAGTTTTCCATATTAGGAATGTTATTCTGGCCTCAGGATTTTTTTATTTTTGGAGTTGCCATGGTTACAGGAGTAGTTTTCATATACCTCTTTACCATGATATATGGAAGAATTTTTTGTGGTTGGGCTTGCCCGCAAACCATATTTATGGAAATGGTATTTCGTAAAATTGAATGGCTGATCGAAGGAAATCCCAACAAGCAAAGGACATTGAATAAAGGGGCATGGACCTCGGAGAAAGTATTGAAAAAGGGGTTTAAACATCTTGTTTTCTTAGGACTTTCATTCATTATAGCCAATACCTTTTTGTCTTATATAATAGGTACCGAAGGGTTATTCACCATTATACGGGAGCCTGTTTCGGCACATGTGGGCGGGTTTATTGCGATTGTCGTTTTTACGCTTGCTTTTTATATTGTTTATGCTTATGCAAGAGAAATTATATGTACAGTCATTTGTCCTTACGGCCGTTTACAAGGAGTACTTTTAGATCATAATTCTCTTGTGGTTGCCTATGATTATAATCGGGGGGAACCCCGGGGTAAAGGTAAGCGTACAGAAAGTTCCGTTTTGGGCGATTGTATAGATTGTAAGCAATGCATTGTAGTTTGTCCTACGGGAATAGATATACGCAATGGTACCCAACTTGAGTGTATTAACTGTACGGCTTGTATTGATGCCTGTGATCATGTGATGGAGAAAGTGGGATTGCCCAAAGGACTCATTCGTTACGCAAATGAAAATCAGTTGGCCGAAAAAATACCTTTCCGGTTTACCACCCGTATGA
Organism: Chitinophagaceae bacterium; assembly: GCA_041739485.1. Classification (GTDB taxonomy): domain Bacteria; phylum Bacteroidota; class Bacteroidia; order Chitinophagales; family Chitinophagaceae; genus Phnomibacter. Next base: position 7,679 of record JBGSNV010000209.1, on the reverse strand, counting down.
AAGCATATTCAGCGGTATTGATCTTGTTATTAGAAGGGCTTGGTTTTTTGCTTGCTACCCGAAACGACGTCGATGTAACGGTGATGCGGGCAAGAGGTCAGCTTTTTCAGGAAGTGGGAACGGATAGTCTTAGCAATTTATATATGATGAATATGCTGAACAAAACAACAAAGCCAATTCATGTGGAAATGAAAGTAGAAAATTTTCCGGGCAGGATCAATCTCATTGGTCATGAACTGCTTAATACGCCTGCAGAAGGCTCTGCGGAAGCTACTTTTTTTATCGTATTGCCAAAATCTGCCATTCAAAAAAGAGATAGTAAAGTAGTGATTGGCATTTATCAGGAAGGTAAAAAAATACGGACCATAAAAACAGGCTTTTTGGGTTATACAGAATGAATGCAATGAGAAATACTTTATAAAATATAATTGTAAATAATTTATCATGGGAATTAAGTGGAACTGGGGAACAAAATTGATTCTTGTTTATAGTGGTTTTGTAGTTTTTATGTTGGGGATGGTTACCTTATGTATGCGTCAACATTTCGATCTTGTTACACCGGATTATTACGCACAGGAATTAAAATATCAATCTGTGATTGATGGTCAAAAAAACAGTAACAGGCTTCAAAAGCAGGTTCTGATTCAACAGGATGCTAGCGGTGTTTCTGTTTTATTTCCGGACGAGCTTTCCCGGATTGATAGCGGGATAATTCAATTTTATAGACCTAATAATAAATTACAAGATTTTGAAAAGCCAGTGGCAGGTGGTCTTCAATATAGTATTCCATCTGCCAATTTTGTTTACGGATTATATAAGGTTAAACTGATTTATGCCTCTGAAGGTCTTCAATACTTCGATGAGCAATCCTTATTTATAAAGAAATAAAAATGAATAGTTTCTTAATACTTACTGCAATAGGAATGGGGTTTGCCGGCAGTTTCCATTGTATGGGGATGTGTGGCCCGATTGCATTGAGTATTACACTCCCGGATAATGGGCACCGTTCCCGGTTTACAACAATGGGCTACTTCATTGGAAAGACCCTTACCTACGGAATACTTGGGTTGGTATTCGGTTTTTTCGGGCAACAATTGATACTATCAGGAATGCAGCAAGCCTTATCCGTTACCATTGGTGGGCTGATGCTGTTTTTTGTATTACTAACGATGTTAAAGCCTGTTCTTTTTCATCAGAATAAATGGACTCTTTGGATAAATAAACAACTGTTGCCCCTGTTTGGTATTTTGCTAAATCGAAAAGGAGGTTTTTCCACTGCTTTGCTTCTTGGTCTTTTGAATGGCTTGTTACCTTGTGGGTTAGTCTATTTTGGATTAACCGCAGCCGTAGCTACCGGCAATGCCATACATGCAACTTTATTTATGCTTTTATTCGGAGCAGGTACTATGCCGGTCATGTTTGCCTTTCTATTTTTATCCAGGCAATTTGGCTATCGTTTTCGTTCGATCCTGTTGCGTTCCACTCCCTATTTGATGGCTGTATTAGGGGTTGTCCTTGTTTTAAGAGGACTTGATTTAGGAATCCCTTACGTATCCCCCTTACTCGAATCGCTTGCACTTGCACCCGACAGACATGCCGAGGCCATAGGCTGTCACCCTTAGAAGTCTCTGTTTTCTGCTACCCAGGTTTTTATATAATCGGCAATCTGATGGGTGTTTGTACCGGGAGGAAAGAGTTTGCCTACTCCAAGCCGGTTCAGTTCAGCCATATCATCTTCGGGAATGATGCCACCACCTGTAAGCAATACGTCATTCATTTGCTTTTCCTTCATCAATCCGATCAATCTTGGAAATACGGTCATATGGGCGCCACTAAGGATACTGACCCCTATGGCGTCTACATCTTCCTGTAAGGCAGCATTCACCACCATTTCCGGTGTTTGACGAAGGCCGGTGTAAATTACTTCCATACCTGCATCCCGCAGGGCTGTTGCAATAACTTTAGCTCCGCGGTCGTGGCCATCTAATCCCACTTTTGCTACCAATACCCTAACCGGTCGATTATTCATAGGACTTATCTTCTGTTACAGCTTCAAAAATACGGGGATTGTAAGATGTAAACCCTGATTTTTGGCAGGAAAGCCCTTCAACCGAAAAGGTCTTCTTATATTTATTGCTTGTAAATGAATGAAATATGGAATATCGTAATTTTGGTAATAGTGCTTTGAAGGTCAGTGAAATAGGATTTGGAGCCTGGGCCATTGGGGGTGCTGCTAATGTGGGAGGGGTTGAAATTGGTTGGGGACCTTCAGATGATTCTGTGTCTGAAGCGGCTGTTTTTAGTGCGCTTGATGCGGGAATCAATTTTTTTGATACAGCCGATTTTTACGGTCTTGGCCATTCGGAGACCTTGTTGGGTACTTGTATAGGCAACAATAAAGAGACGCTGATAGCTACCAAAGTAGGACAGAAGATCGGGAAAGAGGGTAATATTGAGCTTGACTATTCCAAAGAATACCTCATAGAGGCCTGCGAAGCAAGTTTAAAGCGGTTGCAACGGGAAACTATTGATTTTTATCAGTTACATGTGGCCAGGTTGGCACATTTGCAGGACGGTGCTTGTATTAAAGCGATGGAGCAATTGAAAAAGGAGGGGAAAATACGCTACTGGGGTTTGTCGCTCAATACCTTTGAACCCGGTGCGGAAGCGGATTTTATGTTAAAAGGAGGCTGGGGAAATGGTTTTCAGCTTGTGCTCAATATGATCAATCAACTCGCTGTTCCCCTGCTGCAACCATCTGTTGAAAAGGGGATGGGCATTATTGCAAGAATGCCGCTTCAATTCGGGTTACTCAGCGGAAAATACAGACCCGATGCCCGTTTCGATGAAAGTGATCACCGGAATAAGCGCCTTACTCCTGCTATAATTGAAAGAACCCTTGATATTTTAAAAGCAGATGTGGTTCCTATTGCCAAACAATACAATACCAATCTTGCTGGTATTGCGCTCAGTTTTATTTTGGGATTTCCACAAGTAAATACGGTGATACCGGGAATTAGAAATACGGATCAGGTACAGAAGAATACCGGTTTTCTTGTTAAACTTTCTGAACCCGATCACCAATACCTTCAACAATTGTTTGAAGGCAAATGGAAGGTATTGCTCGAAATTATCCGGAGACAAGGTTGATTGTTTTCCTGAATAATAGATAATTTATCTGTTTGTATTGTTCTATTAAAATTTAGGGTTGTGAAATCAGATTGAAGCATAAATCAGGTAAATAAAAAACCTGTTGATTCACTAAATGGTTTCCATCAAATGAATCAACAGATTTTTTTAATCTATTTTAATTGAGCTGAAAAAGGCGTCCCTTTTTTTTGCATCTGCCTTTCCGCCCCGGTTGGTATGAATGAAATTCAAACTGTAAACCCCTTCTACAAAAATCCAGACAGTAAGGGTATTTGTTTCACCATTGTCAGTTGGTCTTGTAATCACCATTTCCATAACATCAATTCCGGATACATTTTTCATATCCCGGGTAATGAGTTTGGCGCCATCACCTACAGAGGTCATAAAAGATTGTTCCGCCTGATCCCAAAACTCCGGTTGCATAGAAGCTTCGGATAAGGTAGCTGCATCCAAACCATTTGATTTCTGCAAGTCGCTTGCAAGTGCCAGAAAATTGGCGGTACTGTCTGCCAACCGAAGGTTATACAAAAGCGCCGGACCAAGATCTTGTTTTTTAGGTATTTCCGGAAATTGAACAATTACCTTGTCAGTTAACTTAAGTGGATCACTTGGTGATTGGGCACGGCCAATAGTCATGCTCCCCATAAAGGCAGCTATCAGGATCAATAAAACTTTAAATTTCATCATTTTAAATTTAATGTGTGATTTTGAATATTATTTTCAAAGTGTAAAATTGGGGGATTGGTCTCTTTAAATATGAATTAATTACAGCAATTAAAAAATATAAACTGTAACATTCATTTTCTTCCTCTTTTTTTAGATAATATGGTTCAATATTTACTGATTAATAGCATTTTTCACCTTCGGAATTGGTCTTTTTGGGCTTCAAGATCTTTGCCGACATAGAAAGCCAGGCTATCCGTTCCGTTTTGAAAAAATCGAAGCTTAATACCGTTTTCCCGAAATAGGGGAATGTTTAAAGAATCCATTAATATTCGTTTTTCGAAGTGATTAAATACCTCATCGTCAGGTTGCGGATCGCTATGGCTAATCAGCATCAGGTGTTTGAAATGTATAGGCGAAGGTATCCACCACAGGTAGCTGCCATTGTCGCTAATAGCCATGGGCAGGTTCAATTTTTTACCATAAAAATTGAGGGCACCTGCGGTAAAATAGCCGCGACAATATATTACTGTTTCTTTTTGAACAGAATCGGGCAGTGCATGATAATTTTCAGCTACCATTTCCGCAAGAGCCTTCCATCCAAACATATCGGCAAAGTCTTGTGGTAACGGGTGATTCTGCTGATCCTCCCATTTAAACCCCAATGCTTTTCTAATGCCTGTTTTTTCATAATAGGCAACAAGCTTTTCCGGTGGATAAACCGGTAGCCCGAGCGTAATGATGAACAGGCCTATAACTGAGGGAATCAATATCGGAAGAACTTTTAGGACCGGATGCCAACGTTGGCTCCATTGTTCAATCCGAACAGCTCCAAAAGCGAAAAGAATCGGATAAATGCCTAAAGCATAATAGTCTTTTCCGCTGCCTGCTAATAACAGGATTAAGACCATGATGCTTCCCAGGCCATACCATCTAAAGGCTTTCCACTTTTTGTAAAAGAATAATGATAAAAGTCCGGTAATCCAGACAAATGCAAAGACCAGATTCATCATCAGTTGCCCAATCAAAAAACCTGTCGTATCATTATAAACCAGTTGGGTTCGCCGGAGTTCTTCCATGTGGTGGAGTACCGGAAACCGGTGGCTATATTGCCAGTACAGGTTTGGCAAAAAAAGAATGACCCCAATGAGGGCCGCCAGGTAAAATGATCCTTTGGTTAAAATCCTTCGTTCCGGAGTCAGTAACAATCCACCCAGTAAACCGGAAATAAAAAATAAGGATGTGTATTTGCTCAGCATGCCAATGCCACAGCTTATCCCAAATAAAAGCAACCAGTTTAAGGAGGGCTTCAGGTGATATCTAATGAGAGAATAGCCAATCAAAGTCCAGCAAAAGATTTCCAAAAAGCCAGGCTGAAACAAAAAGAATACACGAAGGAATGCTCCGAAGACAAAGCTGACAAATAAAAGGAAAAGGGCTCTATCCCGGCCTCCCAACAATAAAACCAGGTGCCCGCAAAGCATAAACGTCAACGCACCAAAGAGGGCTGGCCAGCAATTAGCCCAAAAAATTCCATTACCCAACTTAACCGTGAGCCACGAAAAAATACTTAAAAGCGGCGGTACCTCCATGAAACCCCAATCCATATGGTGACCATAATCCAGGTACAGATACGCATCCCGATGTGGCTCATAAAAGGGATCCTGTAAAAAGAAAGGCAGCACAAACCGGATAACTGTAAGGAGAATCAACCAATGGATTGGTTTCACGTGGTGTTATTTATATGGTATTAAATATTCAGCAGCCCAAGCGTATGTTTTATCCTTGCTATGGTTTCTTCTTTTCCAATAAATGCAGCAATATCAAATACACCGGGACCAAATTTACCCCCTACCAACATTACCCTAAAAGGTAGCATCAATTCTCCGGGTTTCAAAGTGTTGGCTGCCGCTATCTCTTTAAATACCGTCTCCAGACTCTCTTTCTCCCAAAAATTATTGACCTCAAAAGACCGGATCAGTTCGCTAAAGAACAGGACTTTCTTTTCGTCCCACTTGGGTTTCAGGCTATCAGAATCAATAGTTTGGGGAGCTTTGAAAAAATATCCAGCCTGTATTTCAAAATCCGACAAAAGGGTACAGCGATCTTTGACCATCTCAATGATTTGTACCATTCTTTCTTCGGAGGGAAGAAGTATCCCTGCTTTTTCAAGTAAAAGAGAAACATCCGGCAGCAGTTCTGTTGCGGACAATTTCTTAATCCATTCGTGGTTGTACCACTTGGCCTTATCAAAATCAAACTGTGCCCCCGCACTATGCACCCTGCTTAGATCAAATTGCCCGATCAACTCTTCAAGCGTAAAGATTTCTTGTTCCGTTCCAGGATTCCAGCCGAGCAAGGCAAGAAGATTGATAAAGGCTTGAGGCAGAAATCCTTTTTCACGAAAGCCCTCGGTGAATTCATTTTTCTTTTCGTCGTTCCAGTTCATGGCAAAGATCGGAAAGCCGTATTTATTTCCATGGCGCTTACTCAACTTGGCACCATCGGGTCCCATAATCAGGGGCAAATGTGCCCAAACCGGCATTTCCGTTTCCCAGCCAAGGTATTTCCAGAGAAGGACATGCACCGGTGCACTGCTTAGCCATTCTTCTCCCCGAAAAGCATGACTTATTTTCATCAGGTAGTCGTCAACGACCAATGCCAAATGATAAGTAGGCATACCATCCGCTTTCAATAACACCTTATCATCAACCTGAGAAGTTTGAAAACTTACAGTTCCCCGGATCGCATCATTCAGCGAAACGGTTTCCTCATCCGGCATTTTGATTCGGATAACATAAGGAACTCCTTCTGAGAGCAGACGCTGAACTTCGGCTTCTGCTAACGAAAGGCTGTTTTTCATTTTCATTCTGGTCTCATGTCCGTAAGTAGGCGAGGGATTTTCCTGGGTTTTATATTCCTGCCTCATGGTATCAAGCTCCTCCGGGGTGTCAAAAGCAAAGTAGGCATTTCCTTGGGCAATCAGTTTTTCTGCATATTGCCTGTACATCGGCTTTCTTTCACTTTGCCGGTATGGGCCATAGGCACCGCCAACAGTTGGACTTTCATCCGGTAGCAATCCACACCATTCAAGGCAATCCTGAATGTATTGCTCAGCTTCTGCCACATAACGGGTTTGGTCAGTATCTTCAATTCTAAGAATAAACTGACCCCCGTTTTTTTTGGCAAAAAGGTAATTGAACAGGATGGTGCGGACTCCGCCAAGGTGCAGGCCTCCTGTTGGGGAGGGTGCAAAACGTACTCTGATTGTTGAATGCATAATGGCAAAGATAAAGACCGGGTGTTTTCAAGGCAATATTGATAATTTTACCGGGTATGTTTTATGTTACTTCCACGCCTTTTTGGATTCGCATGCTTTTTCCGAAGGGGCTAACCTGGCAAGGGGATACTTCACAAAATGCAGTTTATCTCACTTTTGATGATGGCCCACACCCTGAAATAACGGCTTTTGTGCTGGATCAATTAAAACAGGCAGACGCTGTAGGCACTTTTTTTTGTATCGGGGATAATGTGAACCGCTATCCTGAGATTTTTGCAAGAATTGAAGCGGAGGGGCACCGGACCGGTAACCATACCTTTAATCATTTGAATGGATGGGAGACATCTACTGAAGCCTATCTGCAGAATTTTATGAAGGCGGAGCAACTCATTGATTCCTCTTTATTTCGTCCTCCTTTTGGTAAAATTACTGGGAAACAGGCAACTGCTCTGCGCCATCATAATCCGGAAATAGAAATTGTAATGTGGAGCGCTGTAACCGGAGATTTCGATCCTTCAAAATCGCCGGATTGGTGTACTCAGGTTGCCTTAAAAAATTTAAAGCCTGGCAAAATTATTGTAATGCA
>JBGSNV010000268.1:0-8351 GCA_041739485.1 Chitinophagaceae bacterium | reverse complement strand
ACTATACTTAGGTTCATTGCAGATTATCAGATTCAAACGGGGTGGGATTCGGATTCTTTTTTACAACAGCAGCACCAATTAGGGATGCAATCGCTCCTACCAAAAGGGTAGAAATAATGACACCGCCTATTACAAACACCGTAAAAAACTTCCGGGTCATTTCTAAAGCCTGATCAATTTGGGTGTCATTTAATTGACCTTGTTCAGTCATTTGTTCCCGTGCATTTTCAAGAGCTTTGTCTTTTAACTCAGGAAACAAAAGCGTAACGGAGAGTATTGTAAAAACCAGAGAGATAGAGGTCAACACTGCAGTGGTCTTAAACCCATGGGCAAAAACATTTCCAAAAGTTACATTACTGTTCATGTCTTTCGCATAACTCCAACAGGCCCAGATAATGCCTGCAAACAAAATCGCCTGACTGATCCAGCCGTATTTCTGCTGTTCTTTCAGGTCAGGAATTAAGGTTTGGGTTAAAACAGAAAGTACAATAGCAATCAAGCCAAGAATCAGCCCTTTATTGAGGGGTGTCATGATTTTTTTTTCTTCCATGGTAGTTATTTTTTTGTTGGTTGTTTGTAAGCTATTGGTCGCAAAATGCATCAATTATTACAGCTTTCATAACTTTTTCTAAAAAAGCATTGTTGGAACCCTTTGAGTAAAATGATTTTCCGGCAGTTTTATGGCTTCCACCCCTTGCTAAAAGTGTCATGTTTAATGAGGCCCCTTCTTCGATTACCGGTAAAGACAGGCCAAATATTTCGGCGGGTTGGATTGCAAAAATCCGGGCTATATCATCCGCGCTAAGGGAATCTACTGCAGTAATCGTGGTTGATACGCAGGTTTCAATACCACTCATGCCGTACTTGGCATATTCAAATTCACACACTTTGCTGTCCCACTCATGTGGCTGATGATGACTTGCCACACAATCAATGGTACCATCAAGTAAGGCCTCGCGTAAAGCTGCTGTATCTTTTGCTGTTCTAATCGGTGGGTTCACTTTCAGATTGGTATCATAATCATGCAGATCTTCTTCCGTAAACCATAAATGATAGGGGGTAACGCTTGCGGTTATACGCAGCCCGTCATTTTTAGCCCTGCGAATCAATTCCACCGATGCTGCAGTACTGATGCCTGTAACGTGCAGCCTGCTTTTCGTGTAGCGCAAAAGTTCAATATCCCTTGCAAGCATCAATGTTTCAGCGAGCATAGGTTTGCCGGGTAGTCCGAGTTTGGTGCTTACCAATCCTTCATTCATTAACCCGATCTTGCTCAGATGTTCTTCATCGGGTATTTGAATAACGGTTGCATCCATGGCTTTTACATATTGCAGGGCTTTCAGAAAAACCTGGCTGTTTTGTACCGGATGCAATCCATCACTAAAGGCAACGGCCCCGCTTGTACGCATATCGTGCATTTCAGCAAGTTCCTTGCCTTCGCAATGCCGGCTGATGGCACCAATCGGATGCACTACAACAGGCAGGTTTCTGCTCTTTTGCACCACATATTCAATCTGACTTTTGCTGTAAAGCTCCGGTTTGGTATTGGGGAGCACCATGACGCGGGTATAACCCCCTGTTTTGGCCGCTGCTGCACCGGTTTCGAGTGTTTCTTTAAACTCGAGACCCGGATCACAGAAATGGGCGAAAATATCGGTAAAACCCGGAGCGGCTAACAGGCCTTCCTGCGCAATGATTTTATCAACGGCAACTTCTATCTCCGGTGCGATCGAAAGGATCCGGTTGCCTTCGAGCAGTAAGTCCATTTTTTGGCCGTTCAAGCCCGAACGGGGGTCTGCAATGGTTGCTTGCCGAATTAGTACCTTCATAATGGGATGCTTGGTGGTCGCCGGCGAAGATAAGCCCTTACTTTTGCATGTATGAGTACAACACAGGAAAAGCTGCGGATGGATAAATATTTATGGAGCATCCGGCTTTTTAAAACCCGAAGTCAGGCTGCTGATGCCTGCGATAAGGGGCGGGTAAAATGGAATGGAGATCCTGTAAAAGCAGCGCGACAGGTAAAATTGAATGAGGAGTACGAAATCCGGACCGAAGCGCGAAAGTGGATCATTCGGGTAACCGGTCTTTTGCATAACCGGGTCGCCTATCCCGAGGCCATCAAGCATTATGAAGATATTACCCCTCCGGAATTGCTCGTAGCTCAGGATTTTCAGGCGCCTTCTTTTCATACCGGAAAGCGACTTAGCAAAACCGGCCGGCCCGATAAGCGGCAGCGCCGGAACATGGATGATGTTTTTGGGGAAGATACCTGATTTGTCATTTACTATTTTATTGAATACCAAAATTTACATCAATCATCATGCATATAGATATCCTGACTGTTATCCCTGAATTGCTCGAAAGTCCCCTGAATCATTCTATTATGAAACGGGCAAAGGATAAAGGGTTGCTCACAGTCACGGTACATCAGCTTCGCAAATGGGCGGTAAATGAACATGGGCAAGTGGATGATTATCAATATGGAGGCGGGGCCGGTATGGTGATGATGTGTGAACCACTCGAAAAAGCCATTCAGGAATTGCAGGCAGAAGCCCCTTTCGATGCTATTATGTATATGACACCCGATGGCAAAACGTTCAATCAACAAATGGCCAACCGTTTTTCATTGTTTACCCGGCTGTTGATTATTTGTGGTCACTACAAGGGCATCGATCAGCGGATTCGGGATCACTATGTTACCCATGAGATATCGGTGGGTGATTTTGTACTGAGTGGCGGCGAAATCCCCGCAGCGATGATCGTGGATGCGATTGGTCGCTTGTTACCAGGTGTTTTAAATGATGAAACCTCTGCCCTGTTCGATAGTTTTCAGGATGGTTTGCTCGCACCACCGGTGTACACCCGTCCGGCAGACTACAAAGGATGGAAGGTACCGGATATCCTGTTGAGCGGCGACCCGAGGAAAGTAGAAGATTGGCGCTATGAGCAAAGCATGCAGCGCACGGAAATGTTGCGGCCGGATCTCCTTTCTGATATCTAAGGCAGAAGAAATTTAGAGGACCATAGCTGCTCAAAAGCGGCATCCTGTCTGCATGTTTTACCAAAAGTATACGAAAAATGTTTTCTGTCAGTACTTGTATTGATAGCAGGAAAAGGCTGTTTTTTCAAGGGTAAATCATATGGCATCTATTTTTTATTAAGTTATTTAATTTTTTTACCAATTAATCACAACCAGGCATGTTGATAGTCCGTATCTCTTAATACACTAATATAAATCCGGATCAAAGGAGCCAGATAAATGGGTGGGTAAACTCTTTTAGCAGTCAGATTTATTGAACAGAATCATTCATTAAAAGCCGGGAGGATATATGGAATTTACGCTATTTTTTTATATTAAAGAGCAGGAAAGAAGACAGCAATTTATTGAGTTATGCACATTTGTGGCTACCAGACCTGAAAGGACAACTACGATGGCTTTGCATTTTACTACAGAGTTTAAAACCATTAACGAATTTGCGCTTCAGATAAAAAGATTGATGCGTAATTTTCCGCTTGATCAATCAGATTGTATCCAAATTTTTGGGTTGAAATACCGGGATCAACTTTTGTTTACACCGCTTAAAATATCCGGAAATAATCATTTTTCTATTGACAGCTTTGGTGATGTTATTTATTGAGAAGAGCCCATGCAATTAGGGTTGGAAAGAAAGTTATTAGTCTGAAATTGGCGGGAATAATCCTGTTCTTTTTTACCAGAAGATTAAATAAGGATACCGCTAAGTTTACCGATATGAATCAGGGATGTAGTGTCTACCAAGCCTGTTTTTGAAAGCATTTTACGCCGGTGATTATCCACGGTATGTTGGCTGATATTAAAAAATTTACCTATTTCTTTTGAGGAATTCCCTTCAGCTACTTTTCCCACAATACTTTTTTCCCTTTCGGAAAGAATGTCTTTTTGAAGAATTTTTTGTACCTCACTCTGATAGTGGGAATAATTGCTTTTTCCTAAAACGGAGCGGTACCACCATAAATCATTTCTGAAATAGGGCTTTACATCATAGATCAGATACATGCCTACAAGGGGCATACCCCGCTCATTCACTTTAATAGGGAAAACACGGAAAAGATTTTTATATACAGATCCTTTTTTGCTATGTATAATCCAGTTGCAATAACAGGTCAGAGAGTCTAAAATGTCCTCCCGGGAAGCTTTGGCCATAATAGGTGCACTTAGAATTGCTGTTTTATTGGCAAATTCCAACTGTTTTTTGTCAAAACAACTCAGGATGAGTGATGCTCCGGTTTCTCTTATTTCATCAATTGACGCTCCGAATATATCCGCAGCTCCCTGATTAACATGAAGGATGGCCAGATCGGTAAAACTGAAAACGACAATTTTCAGGTTGCTTGATTGGATCTGATTGAATAATTGGGTTTGGACCACAATGTCATCTAATCCATCCATGCTATTCCCCAATGAAAAGTATTCCTGCCAGGCCTGCACTACATTAGAGATCACATGATTGTTTGAATCCATGATAAGCCATTAGTTTTACCAAAATTAGTCATTTCGACTATAGGTAGCCTTTCCTAATTGCATCAAATTTGCATATTATAAGTTAATATATGCCCTTCAAATAAATGGGATCTCCATAAAGGAGATCCCATACTTTTTTTATCTACCTACTTAGATTTAGTTTTTTGGGGTAATAATCGGTAATGTTTTTTCCCGGATCAGGCTGTTCAGTTTGGGCAATTCATTATTAATAATGCTTTTTAGTTTTCCCAATTGCTCATCTATCTGAGCAGCTACTACTTCATAGGCTTCCAGAGTTTGTTTGGTTGGAGCACCATTACCCACAGATGCTACGCGGTACACGCTGCTAAGTTTATCATCCAGTCGAATAGGATAATTCAAAACATCCTGCCCGCTTTTTGCCTTGGTTTGATGAAGTACCATTTCGATGTCTGTCAGATCCTTGCTCAGGTCCTTAGTCATATCTTTTACTTCTTTGGGGCAATCTTCTCCCAAACGGGTGGTATAATCCTTCATTTGTTTTTTCAGGTCATTAATGCTTTGCAGCGCCTTCATGGTTTCGCTGAATTTATCCCTTGCTTTAATAAGGAAGCCAAACTGCGCTTCGTAGGCTTCCTGCGAAACTGTATAATTCGGGTCTGCTATCACCGTTACCGGAACCATAGCAGAATCCGTATCTACTTTTAGTTTAACCGTATAATTGCCCGGAGTTGCTACAGGCACCATTCTTGCCCGGTTCCATAAAATAAGTCCTTCTGCAGGTTTTTCGCCTTCCGGATAATTCAGATCCCAGTTAAAATAATTCAACCCCTCCTTAATTTCCAGCTCGTTTTCTTTTGAATCCGTAGCAAAGCTTTTGATCTCTTTTCCCGAAGCATCCATTACAACTAAGGTCGCCTTGGCGCTGTCTGTAAGAGACTTTATATAAAAAGGAACTACAACGCCATTCATAGGATTTGCACCCATATTGGATGGACTTCCACCACTTCGGCCTCTTCCGCCATAAGAAGCTACCCGATATGCAGGAGCCGGTTGAAAAGCATGCATGTTTTTACCGGTAAGCCCTTGTTCAAATTGCTGTACCACACTCAGGTCGTCGAGAATCCAGAAAGAACGCCCCTGAGTAGCAACCACAAGATCATTGTTTTTAATCATGAGATCGGTTATAGGTACCATGGGCAGATTGAGCTGGAATGGATCCCAGCTTCCGCCATTGTTATAGCTGATGTACATACCGTATTCTGTGCCTGCATACAGCAAGCCCGGACGCTTTTTGTCAGCCCGTACCACTCTTGTAAAATGCATCCGGTTGATGTTGTTGTCAATCCGCGTCCAGTTTTTTCCGTAATCCGTTGTCCGGTATAAATAGGGAGCGAAATCATCGCTTTTATAACGGGTACCCGCTATGTAGGCGCCACCTTTTTGAAACGGATCTACGTCAATGCTATTCCACATCATAGCTGCCGGTAGTCCTTTAGGAGTTACATTTTCCCAGTTTTTACCCCCGTCTTTGCTTACATGTAATAAGCCATCATCACTTCCGGCCCAAAGCAGGTCTTTTTCCAGCGGACTTTCCGTTGCGGTAAAAATGGTACAATAATATTCAACGCTTGTATTGTCTTTGGTAATCGGGCCACCACTTGGTCCCTGCTTGTTTTTGTCATCCGTTGTCAAATCCGGACTAATCATTTGCCAGCTTTGACCTTCGTTTTCGGTAACAAATAAATGATTACCGGCCGCATACAATCGTTTTGGATTGTGCGGGCTGAAGAAAATGGGGAAATTCCACTGAAAACGATAACGGGCGGCATCGGCTCCGGCACCCATATTATCAATCGGCCAAACATTGATCATCCGGCTTTCACCGGTTTTATGGTTTTGTCTTTCCAGCAAGCCCATATAATTACCACCATAAGTGATTTCCGGATCAAGCGGATCAGCTACTACATAACCACTTTCAGCTCCGGCTGTGGACTCCATATCTTCCATGGTAATGCCACTGCCATAGGTTCTGCTCTTTATGCGGAAAGCACTGTTGTCCTGCTGTCCACCCATAATGCGGTAAGGAAATGCATTATCCGCGCTTACCCGGTAGATCTGTGCAGTGGGTTGGTTCATCATACTGCTCCAGTTTTGACCGCCGTCAAAACTGATTTGTCCGCCGCCATCGTCGCCAACAATCATGCGGCGTCCGTCTTTGGGATCGATCCACAGGTCGTGGTGATCGCCATGCGGTGTGCGTATACTGCTGAAGTTACGACCGCCATCGCGGCTAACCATCATGCCAACATTCAATACGTATACGAGATTCTCATTGGATGGATCTACAAACACTTTGGTATAATACCAGGCTCTCTGACGAATATTGTTATCGCTGCTGCGCAGGCTCCAGGTTTTACCCCCATCTTCACTTGAGTAAAGACCGCCTTTTTCATTTTCAATGATGGCATATAAATGCTCCGTATTGGAGGGCGCTATAGCTATCGCATTGATGCCCCATGTACCCTTGGGTAATCCTTTGCTATTGCTGATATTGGTCCAGGTAACGCCTTCGTCTGTGCTTTTCCAGAGTGCGCTGCCTTCTCCACCACTTTCCAGCGAGTAGGGAGTCCGTTGAACCCGCCAGGTACTTGCGTACATCACTTTAGGATTGCCCGGTTCCATTACGAGTTCAAAGGCCCCGGTCTGATTGTTGACAAACAAGGTTTTTTGCCAGGTTTTTCCGCCATCAGTGGTTTTAAAAATACCACGCTCGGTATTAGGGCCAAAAAGATGTCCGATCGCTGCCACCCAAACCACATCAGGATTCTTTGGGTGGATAACAATCCGTACAATATGACGGGCATCTTTCAATCCGAGATTTTGCCAGGTTTTTCCCCCATCAGGGCTTTTCCACATGCCTTCAAGTCCTTCACTTACATTGCCACGCATCGTTTTTTCGCCTTCCCCCACATAAATCACCGCTTCATCGCTTGGTGCAACAGCAACAGAACCAATCGTGCTTCCAAAATAACCATCAGAAATATTCTTCCAGTTACTACCTCCATCCATCGTTTTCCATACACCACCACCGGTGCTTCCAAAATAGAAAACATTTTTCTGAGCGTAACTTCCGGCTACGGCAGCAGAGCGTCCACCACGGAAGGGGCCTACAAGACGGTATTGCAATCCTTCAAAAAGGGCGTTTTTCGTCATGGGTTCCGGATCCGCCTTTTTTTTGTCTTTTTGGGCAAATACCGGCTGAACCATTCCTCCTAAAATAAAAGCACTTACAACAAGCAGTTTTTTGTTCATAATCGTTAATGTCAATGATAATTAAGCAGTGAAAATAAGACTCCTTTTGCAACAAAACCAAACGCCTGAAAAGGAAACATATATTTGGTTTTTTATAATGAAAGGGTAGCCTTTTTGAAAAAAGGAAGCAATTCTATTTTTTGTCCTGATCTGTTTCTCTAGTTCTTTCCCGAAAATGCTCAGGTATTCAGTTTAGATCCGATAATTTCTATTTAGGAACCAGGTGGTTGATTTCTGAGATTGAATATTGGGATTTTCTCCTTATTTTTTTATAAATATTTGATAATCAATTGTATATGTATGTTTAAGAAAATGGGTAATTAAATTCCTAATAGAAATTTTAAGAGAAGGGTATGATTTAAACAGGAGAGCCCTTCTTCGATCTGTCAAAAGAATACAAACAGTTTCATAATCCTTGGGGTATTACGGCATCCACCCTTACCTTTGCGGCTCAAAATTTTCAGCGTAAGTTTATGATCAGTGCTAAAAATATAACCCTTGCCTATGGCAAGCGGGTGCTTTTTGATGAAGTCAATATAAATTTTATAAAAGG